>NZ_SSOE01000061.1:0-81945 GCF_029871175.1 Pseudomonas sp. BN607 | reverse complement strand
GCCCGTGCCATGCACCGTGTTGGATGCTTCGCGGGGCAAGCCCGCTCCCACAGGTACCCCCGCTGGCTTGAGGCTGATGCAGTACCTTGGGAACAACTGGCTTGCTCAATTTCCGGAATCTAGCGCAATCCCTGTGGGAGCGGGCTTGTCCCGCGAACACGGGCGAAGCCCGTGCCATCCAACATGCTGGATTCTTCGCGGGTGTATGACCGGGGACATCCTTAAGACCGGCAGCCAAACCATAGATGCCGGCCTCTAGCACTTATCGCCAGTCCGCCTGTTCAGCAAAGAACGCCTGCGCATTCACCTCCAGGCTCTCCAGGTGGTAGCCCCCCTCTTGGACAATCAGGCAAGGCAAGCGCAACGCGCGAATTCGCTCACCCAGCGCAGCGAACCCTTCAGTGGTCACAGCCACCTTGCTCTGCGGGTCCAGTTCGAAGATATCGAACCCCAGCGACAGCACCAGTACCTCGGCACCAAAGTCCTTCACTGCCGCCAGGGCAACCTCCAGTTGCACCATGAAGTCCGCCTCGCTCGCCCCATGCGCCATCGGCAGGTTGAGGTTGTACCCCTCCCCCTCACCACTGCCACGCTCGTCCGCGAACCCGGCCACGCCTGGGTAGAAGTTGGTCGGGTCGCCATGGGTCGACACATACAGCACATCCCGGCGATGGTAGAAGATCTCCTGAATCCCTTGGCCATGGTGCATGTCGGTGTCGAGGATCGCTACACGGCTGTAACGGCTGCGCAGGGCCTGGGCGGCGACAGCGGCGTTGTTGATGTAGCAGAAGCCGCCAGCGGCATCGAACCGCGCATGGTGCCCCGGCGGCCGGCACAGCGCATAGGCGGCGGGCTCGCCGTCGAGGATGGCCTTGGCCGCGGCAACCGCGCTTTGCGCCGACCAATAGGCCGAGTGCCAGGTGTGTTCGCCCACCGGGCAGCTACCGTCTGCCAGGTAGCGGCCAGCCTGGGCGAGGATGCCGCGCAGAGCGTTGGGCTCACGCACGAAAATGTTGGACATGACCTCATCGCCCCAGTCCTCGGGCACTTCTTTCCAGCGCGCATGGGCTTCTTCGAGAAAGGCCAGATACGCCTCACCATGCACCGCCTTGAGCGGTTCCAGGCCGGCATCCTCCGGTTCAAGGATGTCAAAACCCAGGTTTTGGGCCGCCTGCAACAGCCGCAGGGCGCGCTCGGGGACTTCCTGCGGGGTACGCATGGCGCCGCGCGAGTAGTAGCTACGCGGGTGATGCAGCAGTTGTGCGGGGTGGAAGTAACAACGCATCAGGCTTCTCCTGGGTGTGCGACAAGGCCGGCACGGGCCAGCACGGCGTTAAGCAATACATCGGCCCCTTGGCGGGCATCGTCGGGCCATACATCCTCGGCTTCGTTGTGGCTCAGGCCGCCGATGCAGGGGATGAACACCATCGCCGTCGGGCAGTAACGGGCCAGTAAAATGGCGTCATGGCCCGCGCCGCTGACGATGGTCTGCTGGGCATAGCCGAGGCCATCCACCGCCTGCTGCACGGCCGCCACGCAGTCAGCGTCAAAGGGGGTGGCAGGGCTGGCCCAGTGGCGTTGGATACGTACCTGCAAACCGCGCTGGCTAGCAATGGCTTGAAGCTTCAGGGCCAGCTCACGCTCCATCGCCTCGATGGCTTCATCACGGTGGTGGCGCAGGTCGACCGTGAACTGCAGCAGGCCGGGAATGGTGTTGCGCGAAGACTTGGCGATGGACAGTTCGCCCACCGTAGTCAGGCCTTCCGGGGCAAAGTCCGAGGCCAGTTGCTCAACCACCTGGATCATCCGCGCCGCACCGTACAAGGCATCCTTGCGTAGCGGCATTGGCGTGGTACCCGCGTGCGCCGCCATGCCCTCGACGGTCACATCCAGCCAGCGAATGGCCTGGCCACCCTTGACCACGCCAATGGCCTTGGCGTTATCTTCAAGGATCGGGCCTTGTTCGATGTGCGCTTCGAAATAGGCATCCACAGGGGCGCCCAGCGGGCGCTGGCCGGCGTACCCGGTACGTTGCAGCTCATCAGCGACGCTGATGCCATCGGCATCACGGATGGCCAGCGCTTCTTCCAGTGCCAGAGTGCCGGTGAACACTGCCGAGCCGAACATGGCCGGGGTGAAACGCGCACCCTCCTCGTTGGTCCATACGGCGACTTCCAGTGGTTTACGCGTCTGGATATTCAAGTCGTTGAGGCGGCGCACCACCTCAAGCCCAGCCAGCACGCCGTAGACACCATCGAAACGCCCGCCTTCGGGTTGGGTATCGAGGTGGCTGCCGATCATTACCGGCGCGGCATCCGGGTCAATGCCAGGGCGTCGGGCGAACAGGTTGCCGATGGCATCCACGGTCAGCGTCAGGCCAGCTTCGCGGCACCAGTGGCTGAACAGTTCACGGCCGGCCTTGTCCTCGTCGCTGAGGGCCAGGCGGCAGCTGCCGCCGCGGGCGGTCGCGCCGATTTCGGCCATGGCCATGAGGCTCGCCCACAGGCGCTCGCCATTGCTTTTCAACATGTGCGGTACTCCAGAATGAAACGGTTCGATCAGGCAAGTTCCAAGTGCTGGCTACGGGCGTGCTGGCGCGCCAGGGCGAGCACGCAGACCAACGAGACGGCGGCGATCAGGGTGTAGAACACTGCCATTGGCCACCATTGCCCAGTGAAGGAATGGGCCAGCCAAGTGCCGATCAACGGGGTCAGGCCGCCGGCAATGGCACCGCAGATCTGGTAGGCCAGCGAAATGGCGGTGTAGCGGACGCGGGTTTCGAACATGCCGCTGACGTAGCCAGCGATCACCGCATAGAACGAGGCCATGCACGCTGCCGCCAGCGCAATGCCGAGCACGATCAGCGGGCCCTGGCCCGAGGTGACCAGCACGAACATCGGGTATGGCGAGGCCATCGCCAGCAGCGCGACCAGGGCCAGGAAACGGGTGGCGCCGATCTTTTCCGACAGCCAAGCGGCCAGCGGCTGCACGCAAAACTGGATGATCGCCACGAAGAACAGGCACTCCAGGATCAGCGAGCGCTCCAGGTGCAACTGCTGAGTGGTGTAACTGATCATGAACGTATTGGTGAAGTAGACCCCGGCAATGCCCAGGGTATTGGCACCGATGCACAGCAACAGCGGGCGCCAGGCAGTGCGCAGCACTTGGAACACGGGCGCCTGCTCCTTGCGCCGGGCCTTTTCCGCCTGTTCGCGGCTGGCGATGAACTCGGGCGACTCATTCACCCCGAGGCGAATGGCCAGGCCCACCAGCAACAGCAAGGCGCTGGCCAGGAACGGCACACGCCAACCCCAGCTCATCAGTTGCTCTTCAGGCAGGCGGGTAACCGCACCGAAGGCCAGGAGCGAGAGGATCAGGCCCGCTGGGCTACCCAGCTGGGCGAACGAAGCGAAGAAGTTGCGCCGCCCCTTGGGCGCATGCTCACCGGCCATCAGCACCGCCCCACCCCACTCGCCGCCCACGGCAATGCCCTGAACGATGCGCAGTAAAATCAGCAGCACCGGCGCGGTGGCGCCGATCTGTGCATAGGTCGGCAGCAAGCCGATGCACACGGTGACGATACCCATCATCAGCAGGGTGATGACCAGCGATTTCTTGCGACCGATACGGTCGCCCACATGGCCGAAGACGATGCCACCCAACGGCCGGGCGAAGAAGCCTACGGCGAAGGTGCCAAACGCAGCCATGGTGCTGAACAGGCTATCGTCGGAGGGGAAGAACAGCGCGCCGAACACCAGCGCGGCGGCGGTGGCGTAGATATAAAAGTCGTACCACTCGATCATGGTGCCGATGAATGCGGCAGCGGCGGCACGGCGCGGCTGGGCAGAAGCGGTGGGCTTCATGGGGGGCTCCTTTGCTTGTTGTTCTGGCAGGAGTTGATGGGTCACGGTAGCGCTCTGCTGGCGCTTGGCCTGCTGGTTCGGTGCTGGCCTCAATGCCTGGGATTTATCGGCCCGGGGCTATGATTAGTCAATTTTCTATTTATTATGCGAACTATTAGCCATGCTTATCATAGAGCCCTGCCATGTCCGACCGCCTGCTCAACGACCGCCTCGACTGGAATTTGCTGCGCACCTTCCGGGTCATCGGCCAGGAGCTGTCCATCAGCCGTGCCGCCGCCCGCCTGCACATCACCCAACCGGCAGTAAGCCAGGCACTCAAACGCCTGGAAGAACAACTCGGTCGCCAGCTCATCGCCCGCCGTGGGCCGCGCTTCGTGCTGACCGAAATGGGCGAACAACTGTTCCAGCTGGCCGGTGAGGTGTATGGGCAGATGTCGCAAATCGGCAATTTGCTGGAGCAACCGGCGGACGAACTGGTAGGCAAGGTGCGGCTGCTGATGATCAGCCGCATCGTCAGCGACCCCTTCGACAGCTTCCTCGCCGACTTTCACCGCCAGCACCCAAGGGTCGATCTGGAAATCGACGTGATGCGCAGCTCCGACATCGTCGCCGCCCTGCAAGAAAAAACCGCAACCGCCGGCCTCAGCCTCAACCGGCGTGCACAATCACGGCTGGAGCAACGGCTGTTCCTGCGCCAGCGCTATGCGTTTTTCTGTGGCAAGCACCATGCCCTGTTCGGCCAGGCAGAAGGCGACTTGCAGCGCGAGAACTTCGTCAGTTTTACCAGCGACCAGATTGGCGGCATGCTGTCGCCGTTGACCATTTTCCGCGACCAGCAGGGCTTTGCCGGGCGCATCGTGGCGTCGTCGCCCAGCCTGGAGGAAGTGCGCCGGCTGGTGGTTGCCGGGTTCGGTATCGGCTGCTTGCCCGAACATGTGGTGGCACCGGATGTTGCAGCAGGATTGCTGTGGAAGCTGCCGCCACAGGAAGGCATTGCCGATGTGGATATTCACCTGCTGTGGAACAGGGAGCAGCGCTTCAGTCGAGCGGAAGCGGTGTTCATCGAGGCACTACAGGCGCGCGTGGATCAAGCGCCATCACTGCGCCACCCGTCATTTCTGCCAGTAGCCACTCCAACATGACGTAGCCCACTATCGGGCCAGGTAATCAAGAGGGTCCCCTCAATGGACTGGTTGATCTTGTTGCATCTGGCAAGCTATGGCACTGCACTGCTCATCATCGCCGCTTTTGCGCTTATCTATGCGACCCGCTCGCAAATCATGCCCTACCACGCGGCGGCAATCGAACGCCCCTGGCACACCTTGGATGCCCCCTTGCAATTGCTGTTGTTAGCCCTGCTACGCCTGGTCGGCTGGGGTTGGCTGGCCATCGCCTGCGCGGGGCTGCTGCTGCTTCACCAAGTGGTTGTGCTACGCGTTCCGCTGCAATTGCTGGTGTTGTTACAGGGGTACTGCCTGCTGGCGATCACCCCGATCATCGCGGTGGCTGGCCAGGTAAAACGCCGTAGCAACGGCTCACCACCGGTCATGGCCAGCTGGCTAGCCATGATGCTTTGTTGGCTGGGTTTTCTGTTCGGGCTGTTGGCCCGGGCTGGTGCCTGACACGGGAGTGAAGCACATGAAAGACAACCTCTTCTGGCAAATCGTCGCGGGTTTGGTGCCACGGCCTAACGCCGCACGCTTGCTCGGCTGGAACTTCATCAGCCATGAACTGGCAACGCGCGAAGTCAAAGTACAGTTCGATGCATCGGAATCGTTGACCAACCCATTGGGCAAAATCCAGGGCGGGATGCTGACAGCGATGCTCGACGACTGCCTTGGCCCTGCCGTCTATGCAACGTTGGACACCCACGAAATTGCACTGACAGTGAAACTGGCAACCACCTTTGTTCGCCCCGCCTCACCCGGGAACATCATGGGCATTGCCAGGATGTACAGGCGTCGTGGCGCTTATTGCTACGCCAAAGGTGAGCTCAGGGACGGTAATGATAAAACCCTGGTCACGGCATCGGCCTGTTACAAAGTGGTCAGCCTGGCCAGCACCGGTTACAGGGCGACCTGATACGAAACCTTGGATCCCATTCGCTGGCAAGGTATGCTGAGCGATAGCTAAACGCCATCACTCAGGCAGGCCCGGCGCCTGCCTTCAAGGACGAAGCCTTTGCCCAGCCACCCTACCCGCCATACCATCGCCCGCCAGTGGCAGTTGCTCAAACTGCTGCCGGGTCGCCACCCAGGCATGAGCTCTACCCAGCTGCAGGCGGCCCTTACAACGGTGGGTCATACCACCAGCAAACGGACCGTCGAGCGCGATTTGGTCGAGCTCGCCGCGCTGTTCCCACTGCAATGCAACACCAAAGGCATGCCTTACGGCTGGTACTGGCAGCCGGGCCTGAGCCTGGGCGAAGCGCAGCAGCTGCAGCCGGACGTGCTGACGCCACCGGCACCGGTTGAACTGCACGCCTGGGTCGATGACGCCCTTGCCAGCCGCCTGAAACAAGCGCCATTGTCCGCAGACATGCAACTCACGCCGCACGCCAGCGGTGGCGCCGCCTTGGTAGCTACCGTCGATGACAACCGGGCGCTGATGGGCTGGCTGCTATCGCATGCCGGCTCGATCCGCGTGCAGGCGCCGCAGGCGCTACGTGTGGCGCTGCTCGAACAGCTGCGTCGGAGCCTGGCACTGCAAGAGGCGCGCGGCATGTAGGCGCAGCCTCGTGCCGCGATGAGAGCGGCTTTTAGCGTGGGTTACGCCGTGCCAGGCAGGCATAGCTCAAGCCAAGCACGCTGAAAGCCAGCACGCCCAGCAGCACCATCAGTTCACGACTGTAGCGGGCGACCGTGGCCGGAAAACCGATGACCTCGTGGTACACCTGCACATCGGCCACCCCATCGGCATGGCTGATGCCGACCCCGCCCTGGCGGATCTGCGAGTAGTCGGCATCGAAGTACACCCACACCTTGCACCTGCCCCCCGGCTCGATCGCCGGAATATCGACCAGCGCGGTGGCGTTCTCCAGCAGCGTGTCGTTGCCGGCAGCATCGCGCACCTGCACCAGGCCCTTGGCCGGCAGGCGGATTTTTACCTCGCGTACCTGGGCGTCACCCGTGTTGTGCAGTTCGACGAGCAAGCCGGTACGGTGGTCAACCAGCCCGGCCTCGAACGGCTTGGCGAACAACTGGGCATAAGGTGCCTGGGCCATCTCGATCAACCGCTCGACCTGATCGGAGCTCAGCGCACCCTGGCCGATACTGTTGATTCTCCCCTGCAACTGCTCGTACTTGAGTTGCTCGCTCGCCTTGCTGATACGCTCGCTGAACTGGCTGGGGTAGGTGAGATAGGCATAGGTCAGTGACGCCTCCAGGCGCGGGTTGCCCCTGAATAACGCGTAAGCAGCCAACAGGACCATCAGGCCGATCAGCACGGCGACCAGAAGCTTCCCCACCTTGTCCCAGCTCAATGCGTACTTCCTTCTGTCGTGTGCAGACGATTAAATCTGCCCAAGGGTGCCAAGTTCGAGGCCCCCAGGCAAGCATGGGCAGCTGCGGCCGCATTTGCACCGGTTCGACATCGGGGTTGCCAAAACGGCTGGCGGGGCGGACGATCAATCACCCCACTTCAGGACGAACACCATGCTACGGATTCTGGGCAGAGCCTCTTCCATCAACGTGCGTAAAGTCCTGTGGGCGTGCGCGGAATTCGAGGTAGCGTTCGAGCGTGAAGACTGGGGCGCAGGCTTCCAGCCGACCGACAGCGCCGAATTCCTGGCGCTGAACCCCAACGCCATGGTCCCCGTCATTCAGGATGGCGACTTTACCCTGTGGGAGTCCAACAGCATCATCCGCTACCTGGCCAACCGCTATGGCGCCACGGCTTTTTACCCCGAGGAGGCGCAGGCGCGGGCGAGGATCGACCAGTGGATCGACTGGCAGGCCACGGACCTGAACCGTTCCTGGAGCTACGCCTTCATGTCCCTGGTCAGGCACTCGCCCGCTCACCAAGACCCGCAGGCTCTGGCCGCCGGTTGCGCGGACTGGTCGCACTACATGCACATCCTTGACCACCAGCTAGCCCGCACCGGTGCCTACGTGGCGGGTAGCCAGTTCACCCTGGCCGACATCCCGATCGGCCTGTCGGTAAACCGCTGGTTCGAAACGCCTTTCGAGCACCCGCAGTTGCCGGCCGTGCGGGATTACTACGAACGCCTGAGCGAGCGCCCGGCCTATCACCTGCATGGCCGCAACGGTACGCCGTAACACCTGGACGTGTGACGCAAAGCCGATCGCTTACCCTGTGCGAGCGGCCTTGCGTCGCGATGGCGGGCAAAACTACCACGGCCATTCCGTTCCGTTACGCCGCCACTTGGCCCGGCGCCGCGCCGACCCGCCCGCGCCAGGCAAACAGCAGTACCAGCAGTAACCCGACCGCCGCCATCGCCGCCCCTGCCAGGGAAATCGCCGGGTAGCCCAACCCAGCATTGATCACCGCGCCCCCGAGTGCCGCGCCAATTGCATTACCCAGGTTGAACGCGCCAATGTTCACCGCCGATGCCAGGTTGGGTGCGTCCTTGGCCGCTTCCATCACCCGCATCTGCAACGGCGGAACCAGGGCAAAGCTGGCGGCGCCCCAAACCAGGATCGCCAATGCCGTCGGCAGCGGCCAGTCCAATACCAGCGGGAACACGAGCAGCACGGCAATCAGCACCGCCAAGGACAGGATCAAGGTGCGATCGATCGAGCGGTCTGCCGCCTTGCCGCCCCACACGTTGCCCAAGGTCAGCCCGACACCGAACAACACCAGCATGGCTGTGACGAAGGCGGTGGATGCAGTGGCCTCACTCTGCAGGATCGGCGCAATGTAGGTGAACACTGTGAACATCGCGCTCGACCCCACCACGGTCAGTAGCAACGCCGCCAGCACCGGCCCGCGACCGAGCACGCGGATTTCGGCCATGGCCCCGTCGCCTTTGGGCGACGGCACATTGGGCAGGGCGTACCAGAGCGTGGTCATCGCTATCAGGCCAAGCCCGGCAATGCCCCAGAACGCCGTGCGCCAGCCCAGCATTTCACCAAACCAGGTCGCCAGCGGTACGCCGCCGATGGTGGCCAGGGTCAGGCCCATGAACATCGCCGCCACCGCCCCGGCGCGCTTTTCGGGCGGAACCACACTGGCCGCAACGATCGAACCGATGCCAAAGAAGGCGCCGTGGTTGAGCGAAGTGACCACGCGCGCCACCAGCAGGCTGGTGTAGTCGCTGGCCAGGGCAGACATCAGGTTACCCAAGGTGAAGATGGCCATCAGCCCGATCAGCAGGTAACGCCGCGGGATTTTCACCGTGGCCAAGGTCATCAGCGGTGCGCCGATCAGCACGCCGAGGGCATAGGCACTGACCAGCAGCCCGGCGGCAGGGATGGATACGCCAAGGTCGGTGGCGATACTGGGCAACATGCCCATGGGGGCGAACTCGGTGACACCGATGCCGAAGGCACCGATGGCGAGTGCGACCAGGGGGGGATTGATACGCATGGCAAGCTCCTTATCTATGCTGCAAATGCTACGATCTGCGCTCCAAGCGCACTAGACTGCCTTTTTGCCAATCACCTTTGCTCACGAGGCACAAATGGACGTCAGTGGAAGATCCGGAGAGATGGAGGTTTTTGCCAGGGTGGCGCAGGAGGGCAGCCTGTCTGCCGCCGCTCGGGCGCTGGGCCTCACGCCCTCCGCAGTCAGCCGTATCCTCGCGCGCACCGAGCAGCGCCTGGGCACCCGCCTGCTGTTGCGGACTACCCGGGCGATCACGCTCACGCCCGAGGGTGAGGCGTACCTGCTCGGGGCGCGGCGGGTGCTGGCGGACATGCAGGAAGTGGAACAGGCCGTCACCGACCAGGGCGTGCCCCGCGGGCGTTTGCGGGTCAGCGCGGCGCTGGGCCATGCCAGGCAGACCGTGGTGCCACTGCTGGCCGCGTTCAGCGCCCGTTACCCGCAGGTGCTGGTCGACCTTAGCCTCAGCGACGAGGTGGCCGACATTCTCGGCGGCCAGGCCGACGTGGCGTTGCGCTTCGGCCGGCTGCCAGACAGCTCGCTGAGTGCCCGCGCCATTGGCGAAACCGGCCAGGTGGTTGTGGCCTCGCCTGAGTACCTGGAGCGCTGTGGTACGCCACAGGTGCCGGAGGACCTGGCCAGGCACAACTGCTTGCGCTTCAACTTCCGCCGGGCAGCGCCCGATTGGCCATTCCGTCGCGACGGGCAGGTGTTTTGGTTGAAGGTGACCGGCAACATCGAATGCAGCAGCGGCGAAGCCCTGGCGCAGTTGGCCAGGCTGGGTGCCGGCGTGGCGCGCATCGGCACCTTTACCGTAGCCGATGACTTGGCCAGCGGGCGGCTGGTGCCGTTACTGGAAGCGTACAACCCTGACGACCGCGAACCGATCCATGCGGTGTTCGTCGGTGGCCCGGCGATGCCGGCGCGGGTACGGGTATTCGTGGATTTTCTGGTGGAGCAGCTGACTGGCAATTTGCGCAATCATTGATAGGCGCGGTCAACGTTGCGCAGCAGCGTCATGCAGGCCCATGTCGACAACGGCTTGTTGGGTTATCTTGCCTACTTCACCGTACCGCCAAGGCCAGAACACCATGCGCATTGTCATCCCGGACGATTATCAGGACGTGATTCGTACGCTCGACTGCTTCAGCCGTTTGCACGGGCACGAGGTCAGCGTGCTTCATGAGTGCCAGCCTGCCACGCTGGACGAACTTGCCCAGCGCTTCGCCGAGGCCGACGCACTGGTGCTCACCCGCGAGCGCACGCGTATCGACGCGGCGTTGCTCGACCGCCTGCCCAGGCTCAAGCTGATCAGCCAGACCGGCAAGGTGTCCAGCCACCTCGACCTGGCCGCCTGCACGGCTCGCGGCATTGCCGTGACAGAGGGGCGCGGCTCGCCGGTGGCGCCTGCGGAACTGGCCTGGACGCTGATCCTCAATGCCCGCCGGCAACTGGTGCCAGCCATCGATGCCTTCCGGCAGGGCCAGTGGCAGGTCAACCTGGGCCAGGCGCTGGCGGGCCAGGTACTGGGTATCTGGGGTTATGGCAAGATCGGCCAACGCCTGGCGCGCTATGCTCAGGCGTTCGACATGCCGGTGCTGGTGTGGGGCAGCGACAGCAGCCGCGCCGCAGCCGAAGCCGATGGCCACCGTGCAGCCCCTTCACGCCAGGCATTTTTTGCCGACGCGGATATCGTCAGCCTGAATCTGCGCCTGTCGGAACAGACACGGCACGGCGTCACTTTCGATGACCTGTCCTCGATGAAGCCCGACGCCCTGCTGGTGAATGTCAGCCGCGCCGAACTGCTAGCCCCTGGGGCCTTGCTGAAGGCCCTGGACGCAGGGCGCCCAGGCTACGCGGCGGTGGATGTGTACGAGCAGGAGCCGGTGCTCGACCCGGGTCACCCACTACTGCGCCACCCCCGTGTGCTCGCTACGCCGCACCTGGGGTATGTAGAGAAGAACGGCTACGAGCTGTACTTTGGCGATGCCTTCGACAACGTACTGGCATTTTTCGAGGGTGTGCCGAAGAACGTTGCCAACCCCGAAGCGCTGGCTCGCAGCTGAACTGGCGGACCGGCAGGCCTGAGGGCGTTCGTCGTGACGCAGGCGTACACTTGCCTTCAGCACAGCTTCAGGAGTTGTTCAATGCCCTACCCTATCGAACAGAAACTGGTCATCGGCGTTGCCTCGAGCGCGCTGTTCGACTTGACCGTCCCCGACGACATCTACCAGACCCAGGGCGTTGAGGCTTACCGTCAGCACCAGCAGCAGAACCTGGATGTGCCATTTCCCAAAGGCGTGGCGTTCCCATTCATTCGCCGCTTCCTGAGCATCAACCAGGCCTTCCCCGACCAGCTGCCCGTGGAGGTGGTGCTGCTCTCGCGCAACTCGCCGGAAACCGGCCTGCGGGTGTTCCGCTCGATCGATCATTACCAGCTGGACATCACCCGCGCAGCGTTCATGTCGGGCCGCTCGCCCTACGAATACATCCCGGCGTTCAATGCTTCACTGTTCCTCAGCGCCAACGAACAGGATGTGCAGAAGGCCATAGACGCCAACTACCCAGCCGGGCGTGTACTGCCCACGCGCATCTACGATGACGAGATCGACACCGAACTGCGCGTGGCATTCGACTTCGATGGCGTGATTGCCGACGATGAAGCGGAGAGTGTGTTCAAGCGCGACAACAACCTGGATGAATTTCAGGAGCACGAACGGGCGCGCAAGGGCATCCCCCACTCACCCGGGCCATTGGCGGACCTGTATCGCAAGCTCTCGCTCATCCGCACGCTGGAGGACCGTAAGCTGGCCGAGGACCCGGCGTACAAACGGATCCTGCGGATTGCCATTGTCACCGCGCGCAATGCGCCATCGCATGAACGCGTGGTGACCACGCTGAAGGATTGGGGCGTGTCGCCGGACGAATGCTTCTTTCTCGGCGGGATGGAAAAGCCCAGGGTGCTGTCGATCCTGAAGCCGCATGTGTTTTTCGATGACCAGCGCAGCCACCTGCAGTCCCCTGCGGGGGATCTGCCGATGGTGCATGTGCCGTTCGGGGTGGCTAACAGAGGGTGCTCACCTGAGCCAGAACGGCTGCAAGACGACGCATCATCGCCCGCGTCATGAACCGTGGCGCACGCTGTGCGCGGCCGGGGCAACCGGGCGGCTACGCCGACCCAACAAGGCCCGCGCGGCCAGCGCCGCCACCACCAGCCCAGGTGACGCTGCCAGCAGCAAGCCACCCACCCCCGCGCCCGCCGCCAGGATCTGCCCGGCGGCCAACGGCCCGGCCATCGACCCCAACCGCCCAACCGCCACAGAAGCGCCCACACCGGTCGCGCGCACCTGGGTCGGGTACAGCGTCGGCGCCAGCGCATACAGCACCAGCTGCCCGCCAATGGCGCAATAGCCGGCGGTGAACCCTGCCAACAGCATCAGGCCGAAACTGCCCGAAAACCCCAAGCCCGCCAGCGAAGCCAGCATCCCGGCATAAGCAATGAAGACCGCGCGCCCCGCGTAACCTTTGTCCATCATGCGCCCGGTCAGGAACGAGCCTGCCGCGCCGCCCAGGTTGAACAGGATCTGCACCGCGCCTGCCTGCGGCCGGCTATAGCCCTGCCCGATCAACAACGATGGCAACCAGTTCAGCAGCATGTACAACACGGTGAGCGTGAAGAAGCAGGCCAGCCACAGCAGCAAGGTACGGCTCGCCTGCCCCGGCCCGAACAACTGCGCCAACATGCCATTGGCAGCAGTGCTGGCTGCGGGCCGGGCACTGAACGCCTGGGACTCCTTCAGCCATACCGCCAGCACCAGGGCGATGGCGATAGGGGCGATACCGCCCACGTAGAACACCATTCGCCAGTCTTCGCCCAGCCCGGCCATGCCGATGACCGACGCAATCGCGCCGCCAAGCGGCACCCCGCAATAGGTCACGCTCACCGCCGTGCTGCGCAGCCGCTCAGGTGCGGCCTCGCTGGCCAGGGCGATCAGGATTGGCAAGGCGGCGCCCAGCCCCAGGCCGGTCATCAGCCGTGCAATCAGCAGCGCGGTGTAGCTTTCAGCGTGGGCCGTGCCCAGCGAGAACCCGCCAAACAGCAGCACTGCCACGATCAGGATGGTTTTGCGGCCCAGCCTGTCGGCCAGCCAGCCGCCCACGAATGCTCCCGGTAGCAAGCCCAGCAAACCGGCGCTGAACACCCAGCCCAGCATGACCGGGGTCAACGCGAATTCCTTGGCCATGTGCGGTGCGGCGACACCGGTGGCCTGCAGGTCCAGCCCCTCCAGCAAGGCGACCAGGAAACACAGGCCGATGGTAAGCACCGGCCTGCTTGAAACTGAGGTTGCATGAGTCATGTGTGGCCCCTTTTGTTGTTATGGATCGGGATGTCAAAGCCTGAACGTGGCACGCAATGAGACGAACGAAGCATCCACGCCGCCAGCGTCCTTGATCGCTGCACCCACGTCGTAGTACTTGAGGTCGAGGTCCAGGGTCAGGTTGGGCGTAGCCAGCCAACGGGTGTTGGCGCGATAGATGGTGCCGACATGGCGCCCGGTGCCACGGGTGTTGGCCAGCATGCTCATGCCGGGCATGTAAACCCCGTCCTCCTCGCGCTGCTTCCACACCTCAAGTACCCCCTGCTCGAAGCGCACCGTGCGCCAAGGCGAAAAGCCGAAGGTAGGCCCGACCACGATGACGTTGCTCAAAGTGGTCAGGCTGGCCTCACCGTAAACGCCGTTGCGCGGGAACAGCGGGTCGAAGGTGCCGACCTTGCCGTCGCCAGCGTCGCTGTCGCCGCTGGCCGCATCCACGCGCATGCCCAGGCGTGGCTGCCAAGGGTGGGCGAAGGTGTAGCCGCTGTCGCTGGATACCGCCCAGGCGCGGATCGAGGCGCCGCCCAGGTGGCCGCCCTGCCCGGCCAGGTTCCAGCTCCAGTCCAGCGCCTGGTAACGGCCGAACAGGCGGGTGCCGTAGGTGTAGCGCTGTTCGTCGCCGGTTTCACCGGCCAGGCTGCGGTCGTCGGTTTCCAGGCCGAAGGCGAACACGTCCATGGCCCAGGCCGGGGTCAGCGGCAACGTGCCGTAGACGCCGTAGAACTTCACCGCATTGTTGCTGCCGTCATCCCAGCTGTCTTCGCCGGTTTTCAACGGCCTGACGGCGAATGCATCGAGCTTGCGCCCGTCCTTGAGGTTAAGGCTTGCGCGCACGCCATCGAAGCTCAGGCGAAGGTTGGGCACGTCGCGGTAAGTCACGAACACCTGGTCGCCAAAGGCCATTTCCTGGCGCCCGACCCGCGTGGTGTAACGGCCGCCGGCAAAGTCGTGGTTGAAGTCTATGAAGGCCTGGCGGACCTCGTTGCGGCCTTCGTCGTTGGGCGAATACAGGTCCTTGCCGAAAGCCCGGGTGTTTTCCACCTGGACGAAGGTGCGCAGCGCGTCATCGAACAGGTGCAGGTCGGCGTGGGCCTGCAGCCGCTGCAGCAAGTAGGAATCGTCCTTGAGCCCGCGCAGGCCGAAAAACGGCTGGTTCAACACATCGGCACGGTAACGGGCTTCGGCACCCAGCTGCAGCCAGGCCGACTCGGACAAACGGTGGTAACGCAGCCCATCGAACGGGTCGCTGGCCTTGGCCGGGTCGTCGAGAAAGCGGTAGTCCTCGACCCAGCGCGGGGCACCGGGCCGGCCAGGCCGGCTTTCCTCAAGCGGGCTGGCCGCGTAGGCACACTGGCACAGCGACAGCAGTACAACGGGCACGCACGCCCGATTCAACAGCCTCGTCATCAGAATTTCCCTTTACTTGTTTTTATAAAATTGGATAACTCTATTAACGATTATTTTTGTTAACGATGTTGCCGTCAATAGCCAATCAGTGCCTGCAAGGAGTGGATGAGAGGAAGCGTTCGCTGATCGAACGCTTCTGCATCCGACCTCGGCAAGCAGCCGCCATTGGCCGCTAGTATTGGCGCTGCGGCATGTCTGGCTTGCGTCTGTGCATGCCTTTTCACTCATTACAACAACAAGAGCACCTACATGAATTGCCTCAAACCCCTTGCCGCCTTCGGCGTGCTCATGCTTGGCGTCAGCCAGGCCATGGCTGCGCCAACTGTTAAACAACCAAACATTCTGCTGATCGTTGCCGACGACCTCGGTTTTTCCGACCTGTCGGCGCTGGGCAGCGAGATCCGCACACCGCACCTGGACAAGCTGCTGGCCGATGGCCGCCTGATGCTGGACTTCCATGCAGCACCCAGCTGTTCCCCCACCCGCGCCATGCTGATGTCGGGCAACGACCCGCACATTGCCGGGCTGGGCATGATGGCCGAGGCACGCAAACGCCTGCCGGCGGGGTCTGAGGTGCGCGCTGGCTACGAAGGTGTGCTCGGCGCCAATGTCGCCACCCTGGCCGAACTGCTGCACGACGCCGGCTACCGGACGTACATCTCCGGCAAATGGCACCTGGGCATGCAGCCCGCGCAACAGCCGCAGAACCGCGGCTTTGACCAGGCGTACGTGCTGCTCGAGGGCGGCGCCGCGCACTTCAAGCAAGCCAACATGGACCTGCAGTCGAACTACAGCGCGACGTTCCGCCACAACGGCAAGCCTATCGACCTGCCCGACGACTTCTACTCCAGCACCTGGTTCACCGACCGCCTGATCGCCTCGATCGATGAGGGCAAGGCCAGCCACAAGCCGTTCTTCGCCTTCGCCGCCTATACCGCACCGCACTGGCCGCTGCAGGCGCCGGAGCCGTATCTGGCGCAATACCGTGGCCGCTATGACCAAGGTTATGAAGCCATCGCCCACCAACGCCTGGAACGCCAACGCAAGGCCGGCCTGGTGCCGGCGGACTTCCCGCTGCAGGCCCAGCTTGAAGGCGTGCCAAGCTGGGCATCGCTGAGCGATGAGCAGAAGCGCCAGTCGGCGCGCACCATGGAGGTGTACGCAGCCATGGTCACGGCGCTGGATGCCGAGGTCGGACGCCTGGTAGAGCACCTGCGCAAGACCGGCGAACTGGACAACACGCTGATCCTGTTCATGTCCGACAACGGGCCGGAAAACGCCACCCGCGTCGACCCGGACTGGATCGCACAGCACTTCGACAACCGCCTGGAAAACTATGGCCGGCGGGATTCGTTCCTGATGATCGGTTCGGCCTGGGCCCAGGTCAGTGCCCTGCCCAGCCGCCGCTACAAAATGACCACCTACCAGGGCGGCATCCGCGTGCCAGCCTTCGTCTACTACCCGGCCACCATCAAGCCAGGGCGCAGCGAACAGCTGGCCAGTGTCCGCGACATCATGCCGACCCTGTTGCAACTGGCCGGTGCAGCGATGCCCGGCATCAAGTACCGCGACCGCGATATCGTGCCGCCACAGGGCACCTCGGCCCTGAGCTACCTGCAAGGCGACGACACGCGCATCCACGCCGAGGACGAAGCGCTGGGCTGGGAAATCAACGGCAGCGCCTCGCTGCGCAAGGGCTCGATGAAACTGTTGTGGGATGCCACCGACGGTATGCCGGGCTGGCGCCTTTATGACCTGCGCAAAGACCCTGGCGAGCACCATGACATCGCCGCCGCACACCCCGGGCAAGTGGCGCATATGCTGCGTGACTGGAAGGCTTATGCGCAGCGCAGCAACATCGTGATCGATGCCGATGGCCGCCCCGCCAGCCCGGCGAAGCCGGCCAACCAGGCCGTGGCCAGCAAGCCATGATCGCCCGAATAGCCGGTGGCGCACTGCTCGCCGCCGGTTTGCTCGCCGTGGGCTATAGCGCCTGGCCGCAAGCCCCGGCGCCGGCGCTGCTGTGCGATGGCTACAGCGGCCTGCCGGCGCTGCGCCAGGGTGCCTGGCGGGAGGGCATGGTGCGGTTGTCGGGTGGTGTGTTCAGCTTTGGCTCAGACCGGTACTACGATGAAGAAGGCCCACCCCACCCAGCGAACATGTCGGGCTTCTGGATCGATGTGCACCCGGTCACCAATGCCCAGTTCGCACGCTTCGTCGCGGCCACCGGCTACCTCACCCATGCCGAGAGGGGCATCAGCGTCGCCGACGACCCCACCTTGCCCGAGCACCTGCGGGTGCCGGGGGCGATGGTGTTCCAGCAAGGGCCGGATGTGCCCGAGCCTGGCTGGCAGTTCGTGCCTGGCGCGAATTGGCGTCATCCGCAGGGCCCGGGCAGCAGTGTCACCGGGCAGAGCAACCACCCCGTCGTGCAGGTGGCCCTGGAGGATGCCCAGGCCTATGCTCGCTGGGCCGGGCGCAAGCTGCCCAGCGAGGCGCAGCTGGAGTACGCCATGCGCGGTGGCCTGCAGGATGCGGATTTCAGCTGGGGCACGACAGAACTGCCCAAGGGCAAGCTCATGGCCAATACCTGGCAGGGCCAGTTCCCCTACCACAACGCGGCGACCGACGGCTTTACCGGCACCTCGCCGGTGGGCTGCTTCCCGGCCAACCGCTTCGGCCTGTTCGACGCCGGCGGCAACGTCTGGGAGCTTACCGCCACGGGTTACCGCCCAGGCCACGAGCCGCAGAGCGAAGTGGCTATCGATCCGCCCGGCCCAAGCGTGGACGAAAGCTTCGACCCCGCCGAGCCGGGCGTGAAGGTTGCGGTGATCAAGGGAGGGTCGCACCTGTGCTCGGCGGACCGGTGCATGCGCTACCGGCCGTCAGCCAGGCAGCCGCAGCCGGTGTTCATGGCTACTTCACACGTAGGCTTCAGGACGGTGCGCTGAGGTAGGGCAACGGTGCAGCGGCCGCCTCCACGGCCGCTACCTGTCGGTCGAGATCTGGCAGCAGGTAGCTGACGAAGAAATTGGCGCTTTCCTGCTTCGTCAGCCGCTGCGGCGCATCCGCCGGCAGTGCCTGAATGCAGCGTTCGGTGCGGGCCCACGCGTAGGCCTGCAACGCCGTGGCGCACAGCTGGAGAAAGTCACCGGCTGCACGGTACGGGTATTCGGGGTCGTCCGCCGCATTCAGCATCACCTTGGCAAGCACAGCCGCAAGCGTGTCGCAGACCCTGCGCAGTGCAGCCGCCGCCCTGCCCGCACCTTCTTCCTTGCGAAGTTCGCCCAGCAGCAGGGCGAACCCTTCACCGCCATCACCCAGTACTTTGCGCAGCAGCAGGTCATTGGCCTGCACCTCGTTGGTACCTTCGTAGATCATCGCGATGCGGCTGTCGCGCAGGGTTTGTTCGATGGCGAACTCGCAGGTGTAGCCGTAGCCGCCGAACACCTGCAGCGCCTTGCTGGCCAGGTGAAAGCCCTGTTCAGTGAAGGCTGCCTTGACGACCGGGGTCAGCAGCGCCGCCAGCGTCGCTGCCTTGGCCCGTTCCGCGACGTCTGCAGAAGTGCCAGCGATGTCCAGCCAGTGTGCGGTCCAGTAGCCCAGCGCGCGCATGCCTTCGCTGCGCACCCGCAGTTCCAGCAGCACCCGGCGCATGGCGGGGTGCAGGTGAATGGGGTCGGCCTGGCCCTTCGGTTGCCCCGGCGCGTTCATCTGCCGGCGCTCCAGGGCGTAGTCCCGGGCGTACTGCCAGGCGGCCTCTGCATGCGCCAGCCCTTGCAGGCCGACATGCAGGCGGGCCGAATTCATCATCACGAACATCGCCTCCAGGCCACCGTGGGCCTGCCCGACCAGCCAGCCGCTGGCGCCGTCGAAGCGCAGCGCGCAGGTAGCGCTGCCGCGAATGCCCAGCTTGTGTTCCAGGCCATCGCAGTACACGGCATTGGGTTGGCCATCCTCGAGCCTTTTCGGCACCAGCAGCAACGACAGACCGCGGCTGCCGGCCGGCGCCCCCGGCAAACGCGCCAGCACCAGGTGCAGGATATCGTCGGTCAGGTCATGGTCGCCGCCAGAGATGAACAGCTTGTTGCCGGTCACGGCATAGCGGCCGTCGCCCATTGGTTCGGCCCGGCAACGCAGCAGGCCGAGGTCGCTGCCGGCCTGGGGCTCGGTGAGGCACATGGTGGGCAGGGTTGCGCCGCTGACGATGCCGGGCAGGAAGCGCGCCTGCAACTGCTCGCTGGCATGGGTTTTCAGGCACAGATAGGCGCCGTGAGCGATGCCGGTATACATGGCCCAACCATGGTTGCTGGCAAACAACATCTCTTGCAGGGCGGCGTCGAGCACCTGGGGCAACCCTTGGCCGCCCAGATCGGGCGCACAGGCCAGCGCCGGCCAACCTCCCTGGACATACGCCCGATAGGCCGCCGGGAAGCCATCCGGGGTGCGCACTTTACCCGCATCCAGACGACAGCCCTGGCGATCACCCGTGGCATTCAGCGGCGCCAGCACTTGCTCACTGAAACGCGCCGCCTCTTCCAGCACTTGCCCCGCCAGGTCCAGATCGAACTCGGCGTAGGGCGGCATTGCCTGCCAGGCCTGGTCGGCCCGCAGCCAGTGTTGCAACACGAATTGCATGTCCGGCAATGGCGCTTTCCAGGCCATGGATCACCTCACATTCAAGCGCTGAAACAGGGGTTTTCGATCAGCAGCGCCATGCCTTGGCCGCCGCCGATGCAGGCGGCAGCGATGCCATGACGCAGGTTGCCCTGGCGCAGCTGCCGGGCCAGGGTATGCACCAGGCGCAGGCCCGTGGCAGCCAGCGGATGACCGAGGGCGATCGCGCCACCGTGAACGTTCAGCTTTGCCACATCGAGCCGCAGCGCCTGGGCCACGGCCAGTATCTGCGCCGACTGCGCCTCATTGATTTCGAAGCGGCCGATCTGGTCCAGGCGCAGGCCGCTGCGTTGCAACAGCAACTCGATAGCCGGAGCGGGGCCAATGCCCATGGTCCGCGGCGGCACGCCAACCGCGGTGGCCATCAGCAAGCGTGCCAGCGGTGGCCGGGTACAGCGGGAGTAACGTGCCACCACTGCCGCCGCCGCACCATCCACCACCGCACAGCTGTTGCCGGCGGTTTGCACGCCGCCTTCATGCACGGGACGCAGCCGGGCCAGTGCCGCCGCGTCGGTGGGCCGTGGATGGCTGTCGCGGCTGACTTCGCTCACGCCACGCGGTAACCCGATTGCGCGGGGCAGCAAGCCTTCGGCGTCGAAGGCCTCATCGCTGACGCTGACGATTTCCTCATCGAACCAACCGGCGTGCTGCGCCTGCAAGGCGCGCTGGTGACTGCGCAGGGCCCAGGCATCCACGGCCTCGCGCTGCAAGCCATGCTCACGGGCCAGGTTGTCGGCGGTGGCGATCATGTCCACACCCGCAGCCGGGTCGTACAGCGCCTCCCAGAGAAAGTCCTTGAACCCGACCGGTGCGCCAAGGCGAAAGCCGCCCCGATGCTCATAAGCGGCAATCGGGTTGCGCGACATCGACTCGGCGCCCACGCACAACACCTGCTCCACACCACTGCGCAGCTGTTCGCCAGCCTGGCGCAACAGTTCCAGCCCGGTGCCACAGATGCGCTGTACCGCCAGTGCCGGAACCGCCTGCGGCACACCGCAGTACAACCCGACATGGCGCGGCAGGAAGTAGGCATCGAAACTGGCCTGGGCCATGCTGCCGCACAGCACGCTGTCCACCGTCTGCGGATCGATACCGGCCCGCGCCAGCACAGCGCGCCCAGCCTTGATCCCGAGGTCGACAGGTGAAACAGCCGCCAGCGCGCCACCCAGGCCGACCCAAGGGGTGCGCACCATCTCGACGATGGCCGCGTCATCGAACGCAGTGCACAGCCCGCCGCGGCTCATGGCTGTGCCTGCGCGTGGAGCTGGCCAGGGGCTTGCCCCCGGTACAGCGCGTCCACCAGCGCAGCCCGCCGCTGCAGCACCGCACGCTGGTTGATCGAACCCTTGTCGGTGATTTCCCCGGCATCGATCGAGGGTGGTTCTTCAAGCAATGCCAGCCATTCGACGCGGCTGGCGTTGCCCTGGGCTTCACGGTTCAACCGCACCAGCCAGGCGGCGAACCAGTCGCGCACGGCCTCATTGCCCAGCACCTCGGCGTCGCTGGCAGTGGCCGGCAGCCCGGCCAGCTGGCGGCATTCGGGCAAACGCGGGAACACCAGGATACCCAGGCACTCGCGGTCGGGCGCGGCCACCACGATGTCCTGCACACAAGGCGAGCCTTCCAGTACCGCGCGGTTGCGCAGCGGGCCGACACTGACGAACACCCCCGACGACAGCTTGAAGTCTTCGGCGATACGGCCATCGAACATCAGGCCCTGCTCTGGCTGTTCCTGATCGGCCAGCTTCAGTGCGTCACCCGAGCAGTAGAAACCCTCCTCGTCGAAGGCGTCGGCGGTTTGCTGCGGGGAGCGCCAGTAGCCCGGCATGATATGCGGGCCGCGGAAGCGCGCCTCGAGCTTGCCGGCCTGGGGTACCAGTTTCACTTCGCAGCCCGGCGCCGGCAGCCCCACGTAGCCGGCCATGGACAGCGGCCCGGTGGTGAAAGTGCAGGACGGCGCCGCTTCGGTCATGCCCAGGCCGGCCATCATGCGGATACGCTCGCCGCAGTGCTGTTCGGCGATGCGGTCGAGGCGGTCCCACACGCTTTGCGACAGGCCGGCTGCCGCAAAGAAGAACAGCTTGATGCGGGCGAAGAACACTTCGCGCAACTGCTCATCCTGCTCCAACGCCTTGGCCAGTTCTTCCCACCCTTTGGGTACGGTGAGGTAGGCCGTGGGCGATATCTCACGCAGGTTGCGCAAGGTTTCGCCAAAGCCCTGCGGGGTGGGTTTGCCAGCATCCAGGTAGAAGCTGCCGCCGTTGTACAGCACGATGCCCAGGTTATGGCTGCCGCCGAACGTGTGGTTCCAGGGTAGCCAGTCCACCAGCACGGGCGGTTCTTCGGCAAACACCGGGAAGGTTTGCAGCAGCATCTGCTGGTTGGCGCAAAGCATGCGCTGGGTAGTGATCACCGCCTTGGGCAACTTGGTGGAGCCTGAGGTGAAGAGGAACTTGGCGATGGTGTCCGGCCCGGTCGCGGCAAACGCGGCATCGGCCGCCGCCAGGTCGCACGGCTGCAGCAGGCTGGCGAAGGTTACATGGGTACGGCCAGGCGCCTGGCCGTGAACGCTTACCACGGGCACCGACTCATCCAGTACCGCAGCGAAGGCGCGCAGGAACGGCTGGGTGTCGCTGGCAAACACCAGCCCGGGGGTCAGCACCTCGCAAACATGCCGCAGCTTGGCGAAGTCCTGCGACAGCAACGCGTAGGCTGGCGACACCGGGCAGTACGGGATGCCGGCGTACATGGCGCCCAAGGCCAGCTGCAGGTGCTCGATGTCGTTACCGGAAAACAGCGCCAACGGCCGCTCGGCGCCAAGGCCAAAGTCCAGCAGGTTGGCGGCGATGGTGCGGACCTGCCCGAGCATTTGGGCATAGCTGACTTCGCGCCAGCGCCCATCGGGCTCACGCGCCGCGATGAACGTGGTGTCGGGACGCACGTGCGCCCAGTGCAGCAGGCGGTCGAGCAGGCGCGTCGGCAGGGGTGCCAAGGGTTCGACCGGCTGCATGCGCAGGATGCCATCGGCCTGGCTGACCTGCACCTGGGGGTGGCCGATCGATACCGGGCGATAGCGCGGGCATTGGCCCGGGCCGGAGGACCGTGGGCGGGCTTCGGTATTCACGCAGGTTGCTCCTTGTTCTTGTTGTACATCCTGCCGCCGCGCAGCGATGCCGGCGGCGGCGTGTCGCGTGTCGCTCAGATGGGGTAATGCCGCGGGCCATGCTGCAGGGTGACCCAGCGCAACTGGGTGAACTGGTCGATCGCGGTCCGGCTGCCAAAGCTGCCGTAGCCGCTCGACTTGACCCCGCCGAAAGGCATCTGCGCCTCGTCGTGTACGGTCGGCCCATTGATGTGGCAGATGCCCGACTCCACCCGCTGGGCCAGCGCCAGGGCACGGCTGGTGTCGCGGCTGAAGATGGCCGAAGACAAGCCGAACTCCGAATCGTTGGCCAGCTGCAACAAGGCTTCGTCACCTTCCGCCCGCAACACCACCGCCACCGGGCCAAAGGACTCTTCGCGGTAAAGGCGCATGCTGCTGTCAACGTGATCGAGCAAGGTCGGCTGCAGGATGCTGCCCTCCAGCTGGCCGCCGCACACCAGGCGAGCGCCCTTGGCCACGGCATCGTCAATCAGCCCCTTGATACGTTCCCCGGCCGCACCGCTGACCAGCGAGCCGAGCACCGAGCTACTGGCCTGCGGGTCACCGGCGCGCAGGCCGGCCACCTTCCGTGCCAGCTTGTCGACGAAGGCATCGGCAATGCGCTCATCGACCACCAGACGCTCGGTGGACATGCAGATCTGCCCCTGGTTGAAGTAGGCGCCAAAAGCCGCCGCTTCGACAGCGGCGTCCAGGTCGGCGTCGTCAAGGACCAGCAGCGGCGCCTTGCCGCCCAGCTCCAGCAATGCCGGTTTCAAGTGCCGCGCCGCCAGCTCACCGACAATGCGCCCGACATGGGTGGAACCGGTGAAGTTGATGCGCCGCACTGCCGGGTTGGCGATCAGCCGCTCGACAATGGCCGGGGCGTCTTCCGGGGCATTGCTGATGACGTTGACCACGCCGTCGCCCAGGCCGGCATCGTGCAGCACCTGGCCGATCAGCCGGTGCACCGCCGGGCTGAGTTCCGATGCCTTGAGCACCACGGTGTTGCCACACGCCAGTGGCATGGCGATGGCGCGGGTGGCGAGGATGACCGGGGCGTTCCACGGTGCGATACCCAGCACCACGCCGCACGGCGCGCGCAGGGCCATGGCGAAGCTGCCAGGCACATCCGATGGGATCACCTCACCGGTGATCTGCGTGGTCATGGCCGCCGCCTCACGCAGCATGTTGGCGGCCAGCTTCACATTGAAGCCGTACCAGTTGGCCATCGCCCCGGTCTCGCCCGCCGCCGCCATGAACTCGCCGGCCCGCGCCTGCAACAGGTCGGCGCCCGCCAGCAAGCGGCTGCGCCGCTCGCCCGGTGCCAGCGCCGCCCAGGCAGGGAACGCGGCACTGGCGGCAGCAACCGCCGCATCGGCATCGGCCAGCGTGGCAGCGGCGGCCTGCGAAACACGCTCACCCGTGACCGGATTGCACCGTTCAAAGGTTCGTCCATCACTGGCGGGGCACGAGCGCCCGCCTATCAGCAAAGGCACCTGCAACATGGTCATTCCTTTTTTTGTCGTTGTAGGGAATATCCGCAGGCTGCAGCCAGTAACGGCGCAGCCTGGCCAAACTCAGCGCTTGTAGGTCTGCAGCCCCGGCTTGATGCTCTTGTCATCGAGGAACTGCTTCATGCCTTGCTCGCGCCCGCCTTCGGTATCCAGCAGGCGCGACTGGTCGAGCTTGGCGTACAGGTAGTCTTCGTTCTGCTCCCAGGTCAGTTCACGGCAACGCTTGAAACCGTTCTTGGCGGCGCGCAGCACCACCGGGTTCTTTTCCAGCAGGTTCAGGGCCAGCTCGCGGGTGGTGTCACGCAGCTGCGCCAACGGCACGCTCTGGTTCACCAGGCCCATCTCGGCTGCCTTGGGGCCGCCAAAGGTCTTGCCGGTCATGATGTAGTACAGCGACTGGCGATGGCCAACGGTATCGGCCATGGCCTTGCTGACCAGGTTGCCCGGCGGGATGCCCCAGTTGATTTCCGACAGACCGAAGGTGGCCTCATCGGCGCAGATGGCCAGGTCGCAGGCCACCAGCGGGCTGAAGCCACCGCCGAAGCACCAGCCGTTGACCATGGCGATGGTCGGCTTGGCGTACATGCGCAGCAGCTTCCATTGCCATTGCGAGGCTTCGCGGCGGATCTTTTCCTGGAGGATCTCCGGGCCGGCGTCCACCTCGCGGAAGTACTCCTTCAGGTCCATGCCCGCGGTCCACGACTCACCGGCGCCGGTCAGCACCAGTACGCCGGCTTCGGCGTCCTGCTCGAGGGTTTCCAGCACGTCGACCATTTCCCGGTTCAGGGTAGGGCTCATGGCGTTGCGCTTTTCAGGGCGGTTAAGGGTAACCCAGGCGATGCCCGACTCCAGCTCAACCTTCACGGTTGCCCAGCGGCCTTCGTATTTGCTCATGGTTTTGCACTCTTGTTGTTCGAGGTGATGCTCATCAAACTAAGCCAGCAAATTAGTTATGTCAATTAACCATTATGAAAATTATCTTTACTTTATCGAACGGCTTGACAGGCATTTTCCAGCGCCCGCCCCTAGCCGGATGGCGCCAAGGCAGGCAAACTGGGTAACTTTCTTATCAGTGAACGAGGAGCATGCACCCCCATGGCAAGGTCTGCCCGCACTAGCGAAACAGCCACCACCCCCGCCACTGCCGCGGACGGTGTGCTTGAAGACTTGCTCGGTTACGCCCTGCGCCGTGCCCAGTTGAAGCTGTTCCAGAACCTCATAGGCCGCCTTGCGGCGCACGACCTGCGGCCGGCACAGTTCTCGGCACTGGCGGTGATCGAGCAAAACCCGGGATTGATGCAAGCAGACCTGGCCCGCTCGCTGGCGATCGAGCCTCCGCAGGTGGTGCCGCTGCTGAACAAGCTGGAGGAACGCGCCCTGGCTGTCCGTGTGCGGTGCAAGCCGGACAAGCGCTCTTATGGGATATTTCTCAGCAAGGCCGGGGAAGCCTTGCTGAAGGAGCTGAAGCAAATTGCCAGCGACAGCGACCGCGAGGCGACAGCGGCGCTGGATGATGAGGAACGCGGGCAGTTGTTGCGGTTGTTGACGAAGATCTATCAGGAGTGAAGTGCCAACCCGCATTGCAACCAAGCCGCCAACACTGAGGAGCCAGCGCATGAGCCTGATCCCCAACCTTGCAGACAAGGCCGATGTATTGATTTGCGGTGCCAGCCAGGGCATTGGCCTGGCGCTGTGCAGCGCACTGCTGGCCCGGCGTGATGTTCGCCAGGTGTGGGCGGTATCACGCCACGCCAGCACCAATGAGGCACTGCTGGCGCTGGCCAGGGCACATGGCGAACGCATGCGATTGACGGACTGCGATGCCCGCGATGAAACAGCGCTCGCAGGCCTGGCGCGTGAGGTGGGCCTTGCCTGCGAGCACCTGCACCTGGTCATCAGCACCTTGGGCATACTGCATCAGGAAGGTGCCAAAGCCGAAAAGTCGTTGGCCCAGCTGGACCTGGCGGGGTTGCAGGCCGGTTTCGCCACCAATACGTTCGCGCCGATCCTGCTGCTCAAGCATTTGCTGCCCCTGTTGCGCAAACAGCCCGCCACATTCGCCGCACTGTCGGCCAGGGTCGGTTCGATCAGCGACAATCGCCTGGGGGGCTGGTACAGCTATCGTGCGAGCAAGGCGGCGCTGAACCAGTTGCTGCACACGGCGAGCATCGAACTGAAACGCCTCAACCCTGACGCTACTGTACTGGCGCTGCATCCGGGCACCACCGACACCGCGCTGTCGCGCCCCTTTCAGGGCAACGTACCGGAGGGGAAACTGTTTGACCCGGCGTTTGCCGCGCAGTGCGTGATAGAACAGGTAGCACGGCTAGGGCCGGCGGAGAGTGGCAGTTTCTGGGGGTGGGATGGCAAGCGGATAACGTGGTGAAGGTCAGAACCCTCGGCCGGGCGCGCTGTTGCCACCCAGCCGAGGCAGTGCGTTCCATCGCGGGGGCAGCTTAGCGCGGGCCGCCGCCCTGGTGGCCGCCAAAGCCACCGCCACCACCACCGTGGCCGCCACCGTGACCACCGCCACCTCCCGGCGGCATGAACATCCAGCAACCCGACAAGGCGGATACCAGCGCCGCAACCAGGGCTGCGCGGAAAAGGTGTTTCGACTTCATTGGAACGCTCCACAAGGCTAGATCTGCTGCCCGCCGTTGACCGGTGCGGCAGCGGGCGGATTCTAGAGGTGCGGGATGATGGCACGGGGAAACTTTGCATATCTTTACAGTCACCGCGGCGACCGGGCGACGGGCCGGGCCCCCGGAGCCACCAGACGGGCGTCCTGATCAGAACACCGGGTGCTAGTAACCGGTCATCTCCAGATACCCGCGCCCACCCGAACTCCCGCTCAAGCGCACCGGCCCCTCCCAATACGGGAACCGTGTCTGCATCCACGCCTGCGGCTCCACGGCCTCGGCCTGCACATCCACCCCATGCCCCGGCACCTGCACCCGCCAGCGCACCGGTACGCGCTTACCGTTGCCCTGCCTTGCCCAGGCCAGCGCCTGCAGCTGGATCTGTGCGCCGTGCAACGCAACCACCTCACCCAGCGGCCCAACCCAGGTCCCGGCGCGATAGGCCTGCCCCTGCGCCTCACGCACCTGAAACAGCATCAGCTTGGCGCCACTGTCCAAGTGCAGCGAGAACCAGTCCCAGCCTGTCTGACCGGCTGCCAACGGTTGGCTGCTCCATTCCCGGTCCAGCCAGGCCTGGCCGCTGACCGCGATACACTGGCTGCCGCGCTGAACATCACCCTGTACCTGATAGAAAGGCTGGCTGTAATAGTACGAAGCCTGCCCCTTGCCAGACTTCTCGCTGTAGCCCTGCGCCCCATGCAGCACCAGCGGCCACTCGCTGTGGAGGTGGAGGCGGTAGCGGAAACCCTCACCATCCGCGGTCATTTGCAGGTTGTCGACAGTGTCCGCGCCCTGCAGCGACCAGCCATTGATCCACGCCCGAAAGGGCTCGGCCTGCACGCCGGCCTGGCCGATACCGCCACGCGCCAGGGTTTCAGCCGATTGATGGCCGCCCGGGCCAGTCAACGCCGCGTGCCCCATCCACAGGTTCGGGCTGTTCCAGTCGCCGGTTTCCGGACCGGGGCGCAAGGCTGAGCGAAACAGCGTCCACTGCGCGCCCCAGTCACGCCCTTGGGCGTCCTTGAGGTTGGCAGTGATGTACCACCACTCGATGCGGAAGCCATCGTGGGCGCCGTGGTCGCGAGGGAATACCAGGCGATGCTCGCGGCTCACCTGGCTGAACCCGCTCGCCTGCTGCCCAAGCCCCGCATAGCTCTGCGGTGCCGGCTGATCACACCCGCACAGTATCCCGCAGAGCAACAGCCAGGCATTAGGTTTCATCGGCAAACGGCCTCAACAGTTCGCGCGGCTGGCGACGCGCCAACTGCCACAGCGGCCAGGCACTGGCCAGCAGGCTGGTGAGCAGGCCCAGCAGGGCCAATTGCAGCAATTGCGAGGGGAACACGTAGAGCGGCAAGCGCCAGCCAAACGCCTGCACGTTCACCACCGCGACCAGGCACCAGGCCAGCAGCAGCCCCAACGGGATCGCCAGCAGCACGGTGAGGCCACTGAGCATGAGTGCCTGGCCCAGGCTCAGCCAGACCAGCCGTGCGCGCCGCACGCCCAATGCCCACAGCGGCGCCAGCTGGCTCAGCCGGGCCTGGCCAAGGGTCAGCAGGTTGATGAACAGCGCCACACCGGCGACGCCCAGGGTCAGGCTGTTGAGCGCGGCAGTGGCGGCAAACGTACGGTTGAACACATCGGTCGACCAGCGTTTCAGCCGTGCCTGCTCGACCACGCGGCTGTCGTCCAGGTTGAAGCGCCGTTGCAACTCGGCCTTGATGGCTTGCCCATCGTCAGTAAGCAGGTCCACGCTCAACCCTGCCAGGGTTGCGTCTGGCCAATGCTCACGCAGCCAGCGGGCATTGACCAGCACATGCCCTTTGGGGTTGCCGTAGTCGGCGTAGATACCCACGACAGTCAGGGCTGGCGAATGCGGTGCTGGCAACGCAAGGCTGTCGCCCAGTCGCAGTTTCAATCGCCTGGCCAGTTGCTCACTGAGCATCACCGCCTGCCCGCTGGCCAGTAGTGCCCAGGCGCGAGGCTGTTGTTCCAGCAACGGCCAGCGGGTTCGATAGACCGGGTTATCGACGATGCCCTGGGCCTGCACCGGCCAGCCTTGCAGCTGTAAATCGCCACGCCAGCCAGGCAGCACCACGCTGACCGCAGGTTGCTGCCCAAGCCACTCGGCCATCTGCAAACCCTGGTCAGTATCGCGTGGGGTCAGGTACAGGTCGGCGGACAGGCGCTGGTCAAGCCAGCCAACAAAGGTTTTGCGAAAACCCTCGGTCATGCTGCCCACGCCAACGCTGGCGGCCAATGCCAGCAACAAGGCCATCAGCGCCAGGCTCAGGGCGGGTAGCTGCTGACGGCTGTCGGCGACGAACCATTGCGCCAATGGCCGACGGCAAAGGCGCGCCAGCCCGGCCAGTACCCGGTCGAGCAACGCTGGCAACAACAGCGCCGCCGCCAACAACAGCGCAGCCAGCATGGCGAAGGCGTTTGGCAGGCTGTCGCCGAGCACGCCACAGCCCAAGGCCAGCAACAGCAACAGGCCCGCAGCTGATGCCTGACGTTTCAGCCATGGCCCCTGCGCCGCTCGCCAGGCCTGAGGCTGTGCCAGCGCCAGTAACGGTAAACGGGCCGCACGCAATACGCTGCCTACCCCTGCCAGCAATGCCCCCGTCACGCTCACCAGCAACCCCGCCAGCCACCACCCCACGGGCAGGCTCAAGGTGCCCGCGACCTGCGCGCCGTACAGGCCGCGCAAGCTGGCGGACACATCGGGCAGCAACCAGGCCGCCAAGCCGTAGCCACTGGCCACCCCGGCCAATCCGCCCAGCACGGCGAACAGCCCAAGCTCCAGCGCCAAGGCACACAGCAGGGTGTTCAAGCTGACACCGCAGGCGCGCAGGTTGCGAATCAGCCCCCGCCGCTGCTCCAGCGCCAGGCCGATCGCGGCATGGGTGATGAACAGGCCGACGACGAACGCCAACAGGCCAAGGGCAGTCAGGTTGAGGTGAAAGCTGTCGGTCAGGCGCTGCAAACCGCCGTCGTCTTGCCGGGGTTGCAGTTCAAGGTAAGGCGCGATATCGACAGGCAACGGCCCAGCGTTGCCTGCCAATAAAAGACGCGACAACTGCCGAGGTGCCTGCAGCAACGCCTGCGCGTGGCCGATATCGACCACGATCACTCCGGGCGCCAGTTCAGGTTGCAGGATCAACGGTGGCAGCGAGTGCCCTTCGCGGTCGCGTGCCACCTGCCCAGCGTTCATGTTCAACTGCCGCAAGGTGTCTGGCCCAACCCAGGCTTGCCCGGGCATGCCGATGAACGCCTGCAGGTCGAATGCCTGTGGCTGCACGCCGGCAACGCTGCTGGCCGGTGGCAGGCTCAACGGCTCGATGCCGATCAATTGCACACTGCGAGTGGGCTCACCAGGCAGGCGCAACCGCCCTTCCAGCACCGGCGTCACCGCCCAGCCCTGACTGCGCAGTTGCACGTACAGCGCCTGGTCAAAGCGCTCGCCATGACGCGGCAGCAATTGCGCCTGCAGCGGCCCTGCCAGCACCGCGCTGGCCTGAGCGTAGTTGCTGCGTGCCTGGCTGTTCAGTGCCTGCACACCGCTCCACAGCGCCGTGGCCAACCACAGGCCGGTAAAAATGCTGAAGCACTGCACACGATGCCGCCGCCAGTGGCTGAGCAGCGCCAACACCGCCAGCGACAACAGCCTCATCAGCCCTTCCCGGCTTGCACACGGCCGGCGCGCAGGTAGCAACGCTGCTGCAAGCGCGCCGCCAGCCGAGGGCTGTGAGTCACCATCAGCACACCGCTGCCGGCTTCGGCGACCAGTTGCAGCAGCAGGCTCAACACTTCATCACTGCTGGCTTCATCGAGGCTGCCGGTGGGTTCGTCGGCCAGTAACCAGGCCGGGCGCCCGGCCAATGCCCGGCCGATGGCGACACGTTGCTGCTGGCCACCTGACAGTTGCTCCGGGTAATGCGCTAGCAGCTGCGCCAGGCCCAGGCGTTGGGCCAGATAAGCGACCCAGGCGGGGTCGTGCCGGTTGGCCAGCCTGGCCTGAAATGCCAGGTTGCTCCCCACGTCCAGGCTGCTGATCAGGTTGTACTGCTGAAACACCAGGCCAATGCCCTGCCGCCGCCACTGTGCCAGCGACGCCTCCGAGCGGCTGTCGAGGGCAACCCCATCGACCATGATGCGGCCGCTGTCGGCACGGTCCAGCCCCGCTATCAGGTGCAGCAGGGTGCTTTTGCCACTGCCCGACTCGCCCATCAGGGCCAGGCTGCTGCCGCGTGGCAAGCACAGGTCGACACCTTGCAACACCGGCAGCGGGCCTAGGGGGGTGGGGAAGGATTTGTGGAGGTTTTCGATGGCCAGCATCAAGGGGCCTTGGTGGGTTGGGGATCCCTTAAGCAATAGCAGGTCAGGGCAAGCACACCTGAACGTTTATCTGATTTTGCTCATGCGCACATGATCGCCCAGGGCGCTGGCGTTCTGCGGACTGTCGTTGCCGGGCACGCAGCGAAGTGGAAGGCACAGCCGAAGCGCTACGGGGTGGATTTCACGACAATGGATCCATGGCGAGTTCGATAATCGCACAAAGCTCACAAAACATGGACAAATGATGTTGACCTTGTCTTTTCACCATGGCTCTAATGGATCCATTAAATAAAAACAAAACCCGGAGAGCCTCCCCATGTACCCCAAAAATACCTGGTACGTCGCCTGCACCCCCGACGAGATCGCCACCAAGCCTCTGGGCCGGCAGATCTGCGGCGAAAAGATCGTGTTCTTCCGCAGCCACGATAATCGCGTAGCGGCCGTGGAGGACTTTTGCCCACACCGTGGCGCGCCGTTGTCGCTGGGCTATGTCGAAGACGGCAACCTGGTCTGTGGCTACCACGGTCTGGTCATGGGTTGCGATGGCAAGACGGTGTCGATGCCGGGCCAGCGGGTACGGGGCTTTCCTTGCAACAAGACCTTCGCTGCGGTCGAGCGCTATGGCTTCATCTGGGTGTGGCCCGGCGACGCGGCGCAGGCCGACCCGGCGTTGATCCCACACCTGGAATGGGCGGTGAATGATGAGTGGGCCTACGGCGGCGGGCTGTTCCACATCGGTTGCGATTATCGCCTGATGATCGACAACCTGATGGACCTGACCCACGAAACCTATGTGCACGCGTCCAGCATTGGCCAGAAGGAAATCGACGAAGCACCGCCAGTCACCACCGTTACCGGCGACGAAGTGGTTACCGCCCGGTACATGGAGAACATCATGGCCCCGCCGTTCTGGCGCATGGCGTTGCGTGGCAACGGTCTGGCCGATGATGTGCCGGTGGACCGCTGGCAGATATGCCGCTTCACCCCACCCAGCCATGTGCTGATCGAAGTGGGCGTGGCGCATGCCGGCAAGGGTGGCTACCACGCCGACGCGCAGCACAAGGCGTCGAGCATCGTGGTCGACTTCATCACCCCGGAAAGCGACACCTCGATCTGGTACTTCTGGGGCATGGCGCGCAATTTTGCAGCACACGACCAGACCCTCACCGACAACATCCGCGAGGGCCAGGGCAAGATTTTCAGCGAAGACCTGGAGATGCTCGAACGCCAGCAACAGAACCTGCTGGCCAACCCCGAGCGCAACCTGCTGAAGCTGAACATCGACGCCGGCGGCGTGCAATCGCGCAAGGTGCTGGAGCGGATCATCGCCAAAGAGCGCGCACCGCAGCCGCAACTGATCGCCACCAGCGCCACCCCTGCCTGAGGAACTGCCAACATGATCGATGCCGTAGTGGTATCCCGAAACGATGAAGCGCAGGGCATCTGCAGTTTCGAGCTGGCGGCAGCGGACGGCAGCCAGCTACCGGCGTTCAGCGCTGGCGCACACATCGACGTGCACCTGCCCGACGGGTTGGTGCGCCAGTATTCGCTGTGCAACCCCCCTGAAGAACGCCACCGCTACCTGATTGGCGTACTCAACGACCCGGCGTCGCGTGGCGGCTCACGCAGCCTGCACGAGCGGGTGCAGGCCGGCGCGCGGCTGCGGATCAGTGCGCCGCGCAACCTGTTCCCGCTGGCCGAGGCCGCGCGGCGCAGCGTGCTGTTTGCCGGGGGCATCGGCATTACCCCGATCCTGTGCATGGCTGAACAGCTGAGCCACGGCGGCCTTGACTTCGAGCTGCATTACTGCGCCCGCTCCAGCGAGCGTGCGGCGTTTGTCGAGCGGATGCGCAGCGCGCCGTTTGCCGATCGGCTGTTCGTGCATTTTGACGAGCAGCCGGAAACCGCGCTGGACATCGCCCAGGTACTGGGCAGCCCGCACGGTGATGTGCACCTGTATGTATGCGGGCCAGCCGGGTTCATGCAGCATGTGCTGGGCAGCGCCAAGGAGCTGGGTTGGCAAGAGGCCAACCTGCACCGCGAGCACTTTGCTGCGGCGCCAGTGGATGCACGCAACGACGGTAGCTTCTCGGTGCAGGTCAGCAGTACCGGGCAGGTATTCGAGGTGGGGGCCGACCAGACCGTGGTTCAGGTGCTGGAACAGAACGGTATCGAGATCGCCATGTCGTGCGAGCAAGGTATATGCGGCACCTGCCTGACCGGCGTGTTGCAGGGTACACCAGACCATCGCGACCTGTTCCTGACCGAGCAGGAGCAGGCCTTGAACGATCAGTTCACGCCCTGCTGCTCCCGGTCGAAGACGCCGTTGCTGGTGCTGGATATCTGAGCCGGCTTACGAAGCCGGCAGGATGACCTTCATGCCCGCGTCTGGCACTGCGCCGCCGAAGGTTTCAGCGTAACGCAGGGTGGCATTGGCGTGCTCGCGCATGATCGCTTCGGCGCGGGCACCCTGGCGGTTGATCAGGGCATCGAACACCGCGTGGTGCTGCATATGGGCGAAGTTGAAGCGCCGGTATTCACGGACCAGGTCATGGCGGTCCACCGCCAGTGCAGTGACCGAAGCGAATGGCAGGTGATCGTTGCGCGCCAGCGCTACGGCGATGGCCGGGTTGTGGCTGGCTTCGATGATCACGTGGTGAAAGCGCATGTTGAGGTCGTGGTAGGCCTGCAGGTCTTCTTCGGTGACGAAGCCCTTGTCGAACAGTTCGTCGCCATCGACCAGGCACTGTTGCAGCGCCGTGCGTGCCTGTGCGGACAAACCACGTTCCGCAGCCTGGCGTGCAGCCAGGCCTTCCAGTACGCCGCGCACTTCGACCGCACCCGCGATGTCATCGGCGCTGACCGAACGCACCTGAAAGCCCCTGCCACCAAAACGCACCAGCAGGCCTTCCTGCTCGAGGGTACGAAACGCCATTCGCACGGGCATGCGCGAGACCCCGAACAGCTCGGCGGTGGGAACTTCCATCAGGCGCTCGCCGGCCGCCAGTTCGCCCGAGGCGATCATCTTGCGCAACGCGACCAACACCATTTGACCGGGCTTGCTCATCCAGGCAGTTTCCAGAAACAGGAGCGGGCATCTTAGCGCAAGCCGGGGCGTTGCTGCTGATCTGTTCGGGTTGGCCAATGGAAGTCGCATGGCTTGTAAGTTGGCGAATGCGAAGACGCCCCTCTCGGCTCAGGCTGGCGACCCATGCACTTTCAGCGCCCGGCCATGAACAAATCTTCATGATCCACCACAGCGCCCTGATCACGGGGTGCACAGCCCATGCCAGGCCACCACCACTGGGCGCTCGGCTTGAGGCTACGGGATGTGTTGCGTAGCATCCCCCGCCCGTTCGCGCGCCCGCACGGTCATCGCGAAACCCGTCGAAAAGAGCCCCTGATGCCGCAACCTATCCCTCTCAAGGACCACGAAAAGGAAAAACACCTGGTCAACCGCCGGCTTCTGGCCTGCGCCGCCCTGGTGTTCAGCCTGTGTGCCGTGCTGGTGGGCCGGCTCTATGTGCTGCAAGTGCTGCAGCACGACCAGCAGACCGCCGTGTCGGAAAACAACCGCGTGCACGTGCTACCCATCGCCCCAGAACGCGGGCTGATCTACGACCGCAACGGCGTGGTGCTGGCCGACAACAAGCCCAGCTTCGACCTGACCATGACCCGCGAGCGGGCCGGCGGCGACTCGGCCAAGGTACTCGACACCCTGACGCAGGTGCTTGGCCTGAGCGAGGACGACCGCAAGCAGTTCGACAAGGACCTGCGCCGTGGTCGCAAGCCGTTCGAGCCGGTGACCCTGATGGTGGGCCTGACTGAAGAGCAAATCGCCTTGGTGGCGGTCAACCAGTTCCGCCTGCCGGGCCTGGAGGTGGAGCCGCAGTTCATCCGCGAGTACCCGATGGCCGAGCATTTCGCCCACTCGGTGGGTTACGTGGGGCGCATCAACGAAAAAGAAGCCAAGGTCCTCGACAGCACCGAATACCGGGGCACGCAGTCAATCGGCAAGACCGGTATCGAACACTTCTACGAAAGCCAGCTGCATGGTCATGTGGGCTACGAAGAAGTCGAAACCAACGCCCAGGGCCGGGTGATGCGCGTGCTCAACCATAAGGACCCGACCCCGGGGCAGGACATTGTCCTGACCCTGGACGCCCACCTGCAGGTGGCTGCAGAGAAGGCCCTGGGCGACCGTCGCGGCTCGGTGGTGGTGCTGGACCCGGCCAATGGCGACGTCCTGGCGATGGTCAGCAACCCCAGCTTCGACCCCAACCTGTTCGTCAAGGGTATCAGCTTCAAGCAGTACGCCGCGCTGCGCGACTCCATCGACCGTCCGCTGTTCAACCGCGTACTGCGCGGCCTGTACGCGCCCGGCTCGACGGTAAAACCGGAAGTGGCCATCGCCGGGCTCGACAGTGGCGTGATCACCCCAGGTAGCCGGGTATTCGACCCGGGCTACTACGAACTGCCCAACTATGCGCACAAATACCGTAACTGGAACCGTAGCGGCGACGGCTGGGTGGACATGTACACGGCCATCATGCGCTCCAACGACACCTACTTCTACGACCTGGCGCACAAGCTGGGCATCGACCGCCTGCATGACTACATGGCCGAGTTCGGCCTGGGCCAGAAGGTGTCACTGGACATGTTCGAGGAGGCTTCCGGGCTGATGCCTTCGGCCGAGTGGAAGCGTGCCACCCGGCGCCAGGCGTGGTTCCCAGGCGAGACGCTGATCCTTGGCATTGGCCAGGGTTACATGCAAGTCACCCCCCTGCAGCTGGCACAGGCCACCAGCCTGCTGGCGAGCAAAGGCGTGTGGCACCGCCCGCACCTGGCCATGACCGTAGGTGGCGATGCGCCGATCGACCCCCACCCGATGCCCGACATCGTGCTGCACGACAAACATGCGTGGGACCAGGTCAGCCAGGGCATGCAGATGGTCATGCACGACCCGCGCGGCATTGCCCGTGCGGCGGCGGCCGGTGCGCAATACCGGATTGCCGGAAAGAGCGGCACCGCGCAGGTGGTGGCGATCAAGCAGGGCGAGCGTTATAACCGCGACAAGACGCTGGAACGCCACCGTGACAACGCCTTGTTCGTCGGCTTTGCCCCAGCGGACCACCCGAGCGTGGTGGTGGCGGTGATGATCGAAAACGGTGAGGCCGGCGGCCGAGTGGCCGGACCGGTGGTGCGTGAGGTGATGGATGCGTACCTGCTGGATGCGCAGGGGCATCTGAAGCCGGAATATGCGGGCGGGGCAGCGCCTCACAGCGTGCCGCACACTTGAAATTGCCAGGGCTGCGCAGCAGCCCCAGGCCCTCTTGTCATGGTGACTGGATCATTCGCCCAGGTAAGCCTTCTTCACCTGATCGTCATGCAGCAGGGCTTTGGCACACCCTTCCAGGCTGATGCGACCACCGTCGATCACATAGGCACGCTGGCAGGTTTGCAACGCTAGCCGGGCATTCTGCTCGACCAGCAGCAGCGTCACCCCACCCTTGACCACCTCGACGATGGTTTCGAAAATCTTCTGCACGATGATCGGTGCCAGGCCCATGGACGGTTCGTCCAGCAGCAGCAGCTTGGGCCGCCCCATCAGCGCACGGGAGATGGCCAGCATCTGCTGCTCGCCGCCCGACATAGTGCCGGCCAGCTGGAAGGCGCGCTCTTTCAGGCGCGGGAAGATGCCGTACATGTGCTCGATGTCAGCGGCAATGGCGTCCTTGCCGTCGCGTCGGCTGAAAGCGCCCATCTCGAGGTTTTCGTGCACCGTCAGCTTGGGGAAGATGCCGCGTCCTTCCGGGACCAGCGCCAACCCTTCACGGATCAGGTCGTGCCCCTTGATCGCCGCGTGCGCCTTGCCGTCGAAGGTGATGCTGCCGGCGCTGGGCTTCAGCAACCCGGCCAGGGTTTTCAAGGTGGTGGTCTTACCCGCGCCATTGGCGCCGATCAGCGCTACCATCTCGCCCTCGCCCACTGTCAGGTCGATGCCCTTGATAGCCTGGATGGCGCCATAGCTGACCTGAAGGTTGCTCACTTGCAGAATGTTCTTCATGCCACTGCCTCCGCGCCGAGATAAGCCTCGATCACTCGTGGGTCCTTGCGCACGTCGGCCGGTAGGCCGTCGGCGATCTTGCGACCAAACTCCAGCACGGTGATGTGGTCGCACAGCCCCATCACCAGCTTCACATCGTGCTCGATCAGCAACACCGTTTTGCCGTCCGCCTGCATCTTGCACATCAACTGGCGCAAGCCTTCGGTTTCCGAAGCGTTCATGCCAGCCGCCGGCTCGTCGAGGGCGATCAGCTTGGGTTCGGTAGCCAGCGCCCGGGCGATTTCCAGGCGGCGCTGGTCGCCATAGGACAGGCTTTTGGCCAGCTCGCCGGCCAGGTGCCCGATACCGACGTAGTTCAGCCAGTAGCGCGCGGCCTGACGGATCTCCCGTTCTTCACGTACACAGGCCGGCGTGCGCAAAATCGCGCCAAACACGCCGCTGCGGGTGCGCACATGGCGACCGATCATCACGTTTTCCAAGGCGGTCATGTTGTGGAACAGGCGGATGTTCTGGAAGGTGCGGGAAATGCCCGCCTCCACCACCTTGTGCGGCTTGCTGATGCGCAGTGGCTTGCCGTCGAACATCACCCGCCCCTGCTCGGCCCGATACAGCCCGGTGAGCACGTTGAACAGGGTGGTCTTGCCGGCGCCGTTGGGGCCCAGCAGACCACGGATCTCACCACGGCGGATGCTCAGGTCGATGCCGTGCAGGGCCTGCAGGCCACCGAAGAACTTACTGACCTGATGCAGTTCGAGAAGGATGTCGCTCATGCCTTGTCCGCCTCTTTTATCGGGAGTTCGAAGGATGCTTCGCTGGCTGGAGCATGCACTGCGGTGGTGAGCGCTGCAGGCGCCGCCTCCAGCTCGGGGTCGCCATCGTGCAACTCGGCACGACGGCGGTCGGACGGCCACAGGCCTTCAGGACGGAAACGCATGACCAGGATCAGCGCCAGGCCGAACACCAGCATGCGCAGCGTCGAAGCGTCCAGCACGTTGCGCAGGATGTCGCGGCTGATGAAAGTGACGTTGTCCATCACCCACGGCTGGACCCAGTTGACCAGGTCGCGGAACAGTTCGGGCATGACCGAGAGGATCAGCGCGCCCAACACCACGCCACGGATCGAGCCCATACCACCGAGTACCACCATGGCCAGGACCATGATCGACTCCATCAGGGTGAACGATTCGGGGCTGACAAAGCCCTGGTAGCTGGAGAACAGCACGCCGGACACGCCACCGAAGGTGGCACCCATGGCAAAGGCCAGCAGCTTGAGGTTGCGCTTGTTCAAGCCCATGGCCTCGGCGGCCACTTCGTCTTCGCGCAGGGCCATCCAGGCGCGACCGATGCGCGAGACCTCCAGACGCTTGGACAAGACGATGCAGAGGATGACGATGAACAGGAAAAACAGGTAGTAGCTGATCACGGGCGACACTTGCAGGCCGAACAGGCTCCAGCCTTGCTGCAACGACACCACTGGCGTTGTACCTGCCCCGGACGCATGCGCCCATGGCCCGAAGTCGACGTGCAGGGGGGCGATGTTGCTGATGCCCTGCGGGCCGTTGGTGAGGTTCACCGGCTGGTCCAGGTTGTTCATGAAGATGCGGATGATCTCGCCGAAGCCCAGGGTGACAATCGCCAGGTAATCACCGCGCAGCTTGAGCACCGGTGCACCGATCAGCACTCCGCAAATGGCCGCGGCGACCGCCGCCAGCGGGATGATGACCCACACCGGCCAGTCCAGCACACCGTCGACCAGGCCGGCCATGTGCAGGTGCGGCGAGGCAAGCAAGGCGTACAGGTAGGCGCCGATGGCGTAGAAGCCGATGTAGCCCATGTCGAGCAGGCCAGCGTAGCCGATGACGATATTCAGGCCCAGCGCCAACAGCACGTAGAGCATGGCAAAGCCCAGGATGCGTACCCAGGTCGGCCCGAGCATGGGGATGGCCTCGACCAGAAACGGCAAGGCGATGAAGCCGAGGATCAGCAGCAAGTACTGGCTCTTTAGGTTTTTCATGGCTGCCTCCTTACGCCCGGTCGGCCTGGCGTTCGCCAAGCAGGCCGTTGGGGCGGAACAACAGCACCAGGATCAGCACCGCAAAGGCAAAGATGTCTTGGTAGTTGGCACCCAGGAAACCGCCTGTTATCTGCCCGGTATAACCCGCGGCCAACGATTCGATCAGCCCCAGCAGCAAGCCACCAGCCATGGCCCCGAACAGGTTGCCGATGCCGCCGAGCACTGCCGCCGAGAAGGCCTTAAGACCCAGCAGCAGGCCCATGTAGGCGTCAGCCTGGCCGTAGTTGACCGCGCGCATTACCCCGGCGATCGCGCCCAGGCTGGCACCGATCAGGAACGTGGCGCTGATCACCCGGTTGATATTGATGCCCATCAGCCCGGCCACTTCCTGGTTCTGCGCGGTGGCACGCATGGCCTTGCCCAGGCGAGTCTTGTCCACCAGCAGCCACAGGCCAAGCATGATTACCACCGCGATCAGCATGATCGACAGCTGCACGTTGGTGATGGTGGCGCCAAAAACCTCCACCGGCTGGGTCTCGACCACTTCGGGGAAGGTCTTGTAGCCACGCCCCCAGATCATCATTGCCAGGTTCTGCAAGGCGATGGAAATGCCGATGGCAAGAATCAGCGGGGTCAGCCGCGGGGCCTTGCGCAAGGGCCGGTAGGCGTACTTTTCCATGCCCTGGGCCAGCAGCATGCACACCACCACAGCAGCCATGATCGCCAGCAGCAAGGTGATGATGCCGGGGGCAAAGCCTGCGCCGGCAAGCATCGTCAGTACCGAAATGGTCACCATGGCGCCAACCATCACCACTTCGCCATGGGCGAAATTGATCAGGCCAATGATGCCGTAGACCATGGTGTAGCCCAGCGCTACCAGGGCATAGATGCTGCCCAGCACCAGGCCGTTGAGCACCTGTTGCAACAAAATATCGAAGTTACCGTCCACGAGCTGAATCCTCGAAGCTGCATTGATGTCGTCGCGCGGCAGCACACCGCCGCGCGACCGACAGGCCTGGCAGGTAGGAAATGTCTTCTTGTTATACGGCGGGCAGGCGCCCGCTTGTTATTGGCGGTACAGCTCAGTCACGCTCGACCGACAGGGTCTTCCAGCCGCCGTCAGCGAACTGGAATACGGTTGCCGCAGGGTTTTTGAGGTTGCCCTTGTCATCGAAGGCGATGGTGCCGGTGACGCCGTCATAGCTCTGGCTCTTGAGCACCGGCAGGTACACCTTGGGGTCGTCGGAGCCGGCTTTGACCATGGCATTGATCGCAGCCCAGGTCGCGTCGTAGGCTGCTGGTGACGACTGCACCACACCCACGCCGAACTTGTCCTTGAGCTTCTGCTCGAAGGCTGCCCCTTTGGGCATCTCCAGCAGCGGCATGCCGTAGTTCCAGGCATAGGTGCCCTCGGCAGCGCTGCCGGCCATCTGCTTGAACGAGTCGTTGGGCAGGTTGCCGATGTTCATGAAGCGCGCCTTCAGGCCCAGGTTCTTCATTTGCCTGGCCATGGGCGCAGCCTGGTAGTCGAGTGCGGCGAAGAACACCGCATCGGCCTTCTGCGCCTTGGCCGTGGTGAGAATGGCGTTGAAGTCGGTGGACTTGTCGTTGGTGTACTCGCGCACGACCACGTTGCCGCCCGCCGCCTTGACCGCTTTGGTTACCTCGTCGGCCAGGCCCTGGCCATAGGCGGTACGGTCATCGAAGATGGCGATGCGCTGGGCCTTGAGCTGACTGACCAGGTAGTTGCCGGCGTAGCGGCCAAGGGTCGCATCGTCGTTCACAGTACGGAACACCGAAGGAATCCCCTGCTGGGTCAAGGTGGGGTTGGTGGCCGACGGCGAGATTTGCGGGATGCCAGCGGCCGCGTAGATCTTCGAGGCGGGGATGCTGGTACCGGAGTTGTAATGCCCGATCACTACAGCCACTTTCGAGTCCACCAAGCGCTGCGCCACCGCAGTGCCGGTGCGCGGGTCGGCAACGTCGTCTTCGGAAACCAGCTTGAAGTTGGCAACCTTGTCACCAAGTTTCAGCTGCTGCTGGTTGGCCTCCTCAATGGCAATCTGAATCCCATGTTCGACGTCCTGTCCCTGGTGCGCCGAAGGGCCTGTCAGGGGGCCGGCGAAGCCGATCCTGACGGTTTCACTGTCTGCTGCGTTTGCCGTCCCCATGGCCATCAGCAATGTTACCGCGGTCGCGAGGGCTGCACGCCCTCCCTTGTTGTTATTCATGCTCAGCTCCCAGTAGTGATTGGACGAACCTCGACATCGCTTACCGCATGCGAATTGGCCGGAACGCCATCGCACTTGTAAGATAACAGTCAGCAGGCAACTGTCAATGGGTGTATGCTGAAGCCGTGGTCAAATATTTTTACCGGCACATGTGCAGGACGGTTCAAGGGGTAAGCCCGCTCCTACAGATCAGATGTTTGATAACATATGCCTACAACATCACCGCTGGTTGGCTACGGATCCCGCCGCAAGGGGCATCAGGGCTGCGCGCAACCTGCCGGAGAACCCACCGTGATGAGCCAACCAGTTTCAGGAGCAACTTTTCTATGAATGCGTCGTTAGGCACGCGCCGCGCCAACCTGGCGGAAACCGTAATCCAGGAACTTTCCAGCCGGATCGACAACGGCACCTACGGCCCGGGCGACAAGCTGCCGTCCGAACAGGAGCTGTGCAAGGAGTTCAACGTCAGCCGCCCGGTCATTCGTGAGGCGGTGGCCTCGCTGCGCCTGGGCGGGCGCCTTATCGCTCGCCAGGGCGTGGGTGTGTTCGTGGTCGAGCAGGATGTGAAACGCATCGGTTTTGCCATCGACAGCGTGGTTGATGACGTGCGCGCCGCCGCACAAATACTTGAACTGCGCCTGGGCATCGAAGCCGAATCGGTGGCCCGTGCCGCCGAGCGCCGCAGCCCGGCCAGCATGGCGGCGATTACCGAAGCATTCGACCGCTTCAACTCACTGGACGGCGCAACGCAGGAGGAAGAAGCCAAGGCCGACTTCGAATTCCACCTGGCGATTGCGCGCGCCACCAACAACCCCCACTTCACGCAACTGCTGGAAGCGCTTGGGCCGGACATCATCCTCGACCTCAACCTCAAGCATGGCCAGGTCACTGGCAAGAACCGCCAGGCACACATCAAGAAGATCGCCCGCGAGCACGGCGCGATCCTGTCGGCGATCAGCATGGGGGATGTCGCCAGTGCGCGCACGGCGCTGCGCAAGCACCTTGAAGAGAGCCTGTCGCGGTATCAGCGGTTGCTCGACAGCAAGGCCTGAGTGATAGACCGGTCTCTTTGCGGGCGAGCCCGCGAAGAGACCGGTGCAGGTCACATCAGGGGTTCAGCAGGGCCTCACAACCCCAGGCACACATACTTGATTTCAAGGTAATCCTCGATCCCGTAGCGCGCCCCTTCCCTGCCCAGCCCTGATGCCTTCACCCCGCCAAACGGGGCCACCTCGGTCGCCACCACGCCGACGTTGACCCCGACCATGCCGTACTCCAGCGCCTCGGATACTCGCCAGATCCGCCCGACATCCCGTGCATACAGGTAGCAGGCCAGCCCGAACTCGGTATCGTTGGCATGGGCAATAACCTCCTCTTCACTGCTGAAGCGGAAGATCGGCGCCACCGGGCCGAAGATTTCCTCGCGTGCCACGCGCATGTCCGGCGTCACATCGGCGAGCAAGGTCGGCTCGAAGAAGGCCTCGCCCAGCGCATGCCTGCGCCCACCGACCACCACCCGCGCGCCCGCCTCCACCGCGTCGCCCACCAGGCGCTCGACGCCACTGGCAGCACGCCCGTCGATCATCGGCCCTACCTGGGTGCCAGGCGCATCGCCCTGCCCCACCACCAGTTCGCGCACGCGCTCGGCAAAGCGCGCGACAAAGCGCTCATAGATACCTTCCTGGATGTAGAAACGGTTGGCGCAGACGCAGGTCTGGCCGCTGTTACGGAACTTGGCGATCAACGCGCCCTCCACGGCCTTTTCCAGGTCGGCATCGTCGAACACGATGAAAGGCGCATTGCCACCGAGCTCCATGGTCACTTTTTTCACCGTCGCCGCTGACTGTTGCAACAGCTGGATACCAATCGGCGTGGAGCCGGTGAACGACAACTTGCGCACCACCGGGCTGGCCGTCAGCTCACCGCCAATCGCCGCCGAATCGCCGGTTACCACGCTGAGCACGCCGGCAGGGATACCGGCGCGCTCAGCCAGCACACAGAGTGCCAACGCGCTGAAGGGGGTTTGCGAAGCAGGCTTGAGTACCAGCGTGCAGCCTGCGGCCAAGGCAGGCGCTGCCTTGCGGGTAATCATCGCCGCAGGGAAATTCCAGGGTGTGATCGCCGCGCACACTCCGATCGGCTCCTTGGTCACGATCAGCCGGCGATCAGCGCTCGGCGAAGGAATGACATCGCCGTAGATACGCTTGCCCTCCTCGGCGTAAAACTCCACATAGGCTGCCGCAAAGGCAATCTCGCCACGGGACTCGGCCAATGGCTTGCCCTGCTCGGCCGTCATGATGCGTGCCAGGTCTTCCTGATGGGTGAGGATTTCGCGGAACCACGCCTGCAGCCGGGCGGCGCGCTCCTTGGCGGTGAGGGCACGCCAGGCCGGCAAGGCGCGTTCGGCAGCGGCGATGGCGCGGCGGGTTTCATCGGCGCCCATGCGGGGTACATGGCCGATGACCTCGCCGCTGGCGGGGTTGGTCACCGCAATGCGCTGGCCACTGTCGGCAGCCAGCCATTTTCCGTCGATATAGCAAACTTCACGCAGCAGATCACGATCGGCAAGGTTCATGTCGATTGGCTCGTTCGAAGAAAGAAAAAGGTGGGGCCGGACCGCGCCCCACCTGAGGCGAATCAGTGCTGGGCCTGCAAGGCCTTGTCGCGGATCTGGCTGAGGGTCATGCGCGGCGTCAGGGCCTCGGGATCGACCTGGATCTCGATCAGCGCCGGCTTGCCCGAGGCCTGGCAGCGCTCGAAGGCGGCGGCGAAGTCTTCGGTGCGGGTAACCGTCTCACCGTGCAGCCCGTAGGCGCGTGCAAGTGCCGCGAAGTCCGGGTTGTGCAGTTCGGTGCCGGAAACCCGCCCTGGGTAGCTGCGCTCCTGGTGCATGCGGATGGTGCCGTACATGCCGTTGTTGACGACGATGGTGATCAGCCGAGCGTCGTAGTGCACCGCTGTGGCCAGCTCCTGGCCGTTCATCAGGAAGCAGCCGTCACCAGCGAAGGCCACCACGGTGCGTTGCGGGCAGGTCAGTTTGGCGGCCACCGCTGCGGGCACTCCATAGCCCATCGAGCCGTTGGTTGGGCCCAGCAGCGTACGGAACACCTGGTGCTGGTAACCACGGTGCACCCAGCCGGTGTAGTTGCCAGCCCCGCAGGTGAGAATGCTGTCGGCTGGCAGGGTTTTGTTCAGCCAAGCAATCACTTCGCTCATCTGCACGTCGCCCGGCGAACGCGGGGTTTCGAAGTTGCCCCGGTAGCCACTGTTGAGGCTGGCGACCCAGTCGGCGAACGCGTCCGGGCGCACCGGCCCGAGGATATTGGCCTGACGCAGGAAGCTGCCCGGGCCTGCATTGATGCCCAGGGTCGGCTGGTAGACCCGGCCGATTTCCTCAGCGCTGGCATGCACGTGCACCAAGGCCTGCTTGGGTGTGGGGATGTCAACCAAGGCGTAGCCGCCGGTCGTCATCTCACCCAGCCGGGCACCGACCACGATCAGCAGGTCGGACTGCTTGACCGCCTCTACCAGCACTGGGCCGGCCGCCAGACCCAGGTCACCGGCGTAGTGCGAGTCGGTGTTGTCGAACAGATCCTGGCAACGGAATGAGGCCGCCAGCGGCAGGTTCTGGGTGTGCACGAACCGTTTCAGGTCGGCCACTGCCTCGGCCGTCCAGCCCCCGCCGCCAACCACCACCAAGGGCCGCTCGGCCTTGGCCAGCAACTGCTGCAGCTCCCCCAAGGCTTCCGGTGCCGGCGCTGCCTCGACGCGCTTGGCCGGGCGAGCATCGGCCACCTGCACCAGGTCAGTCAGCATGTCTTCCGGCAAGGCGATCACCACCGGGCCGGGGCGGCCACTGATGGCACGCTGGAAAGCCTGATTGACCAGTTCGGGGATGCGTGTGGCGTCGTCGATCTGCACCACCCACTTGGCCATCTGGCCGAACATGCGGCGGTAGTCCACCTCCTGGAAAGCCTCGCGCTCGATCTGGTCGCGAGCCACCTGGCCGATGAACAGCAGCATCGGCGTGGAGTCCTGGAACGCTGTGTGCACGCCCACCGAGGCGTTGGTCGCCCCCGGGCCACGGGTGACGAAGCAGATACCCGGCTTGCCGGTCAGCTTGCCATAGGCCTCGGCCATGTAGGCGGCGCCACCTTCCTGGCGGCAGACGATCAGGTCGATTTCATCCTGTACGTCATGCAGCGCATCGAGCACCGCCAGGTAGCTTTCGCCAGGCACGCAGAAGGCGCGCTCGACACCATTCACGCGCAAGGCATCGACCAGCACCTGGCCGCCACTGCGCTTTACTTCGGAGTTGCTCATTGTTGTTCTCCCTCAGGCGCTGCGATCAGATGACCGAATCTTCCAGGAACGGCTTGTTGTCGATTACCCGCTGGTAGCTCAGCGCGCCCAGGTCGAGCGAGCGGTAGGCACCATAGGTGATCAGCTCGGACAGCCCGCGGCCGATGGCCGGTGCCTGCTGCAGGCCGTGGCCGCTGAAGCCGTTGCAGAACAGGAAGTTGCCGACCTCGTTGTGCGGACCGACGATGGCGTTGTGGTCGAGCACGCAGAAGTCGTAGTGCCCGGCCCAGTAGTTGACGACCTTGATGCCTTCGAATGCCGGCACGCGCTCGGCGAGGATCGGCCAGACTTCTTCGTCAAACTCGGCGTGCAGCACCTCGAAGTCCTCGAAGTCCACTTCCGGGTCGTTTTTTGGATAAGTGCCGCCCAGATAGAACTTGCCCTCCGGGCGGAAGAACACCCCGGTCGGGTCGATGGTCAGCGGCACGGTACCTTCCAGCGGCGTACGGCAATCGAACACGAACAGTGAACGACGGCGTGGCTCGACCGGAATGTCCAGGCCGGCCATGCGCGCGACCTGGGTGCCGCGGGTACCGGCACAGTTGACCAACAGGCCGCAGCCAATGCGCTCGCCGCTGGCCAGTTGCACGCCAGTGATGCGATCGCCTTCACGCTGGATACCGACCACTTGGTTCTCGATGTACTCGATACCCATCGAACGCGCCTTGCGACGGAAGCCGTTGAGCATGCCCAGGCTGTCGAACCAGCCTTCGCCGCTCTGGCCGTAGCTGGCGCCTGCGAGGCTGTCGATATTCACCCAGGGGAATTTGCGCTTGAGCTGTTCGGGGTCGAGCAGATGGACATCGGCGCCGTGGGATACCTGGGTATCGTGCAGGCGGCGAAGCACTTCATAACCCTTGTCGTCACCGAGGAACAGGTAGCCGTTTTCGTGAAAGGCCAGGTCCGGGCGATCGCCTTCCACTTCCATCACATCCGGGAAGCTGCGCACGAACTCGGCGCCGAATTTGGAGATTTCGATGTTGATCGGATTGGAGAACTGCTGGCGAATCGAACTGCTCGACAGTGCGGTGGCCGATTTGTTGTAGGTCCAGTCGCGCTCGATGACCAGTACCGAACCTTTGAAGTCCGGGTTGTTGGCCAGGAAGTAGGCGGTAGCGCTGCCGTTGACTGCGCCGCCGACGATCACCACATCATAATTCTGTTGTTTAGCGGTGGAAGCCATGGAGTGAGCTCTCTTCTGATGTTGCGCTGATCACACATGCAGATGGCCCTGTTCCGGCCCTCTCGCCGGCAAGCCAGCGAGAGGGCCGGAACAGGTCATTTCGGATCTTCGAAATGCCCGGCACCGGCGAAGTTGCCGCCGTGGTAGCGTGCGGCTGGCTCGTCAGGCTTGAGCGGCGGATGCTCGGCAAGCACCTTCTCGCGATAGTCATCGGCGCTGTCTTTCGGCACGTAGCCGATGGACGAGGCCAGACGGTTGTCCCACAGGCTTTCGCGGTTGTTCGACATGCCGTACACGATCATGTGGCCAACCCGCGGCGCCAGCAGTGAGCGCTCGGTGAGCTGGGCGAAGTCGTCGAACGACAGCCAGGTGGCGAGCATGCGCCGATCCAGCGGCTCGGGGAACGACGAGCCGATGCGCAGGTTGACCGATTCGATGGCGAACTTGTCCCAGTAATAGCGGCCCAGGTCCTCGGCAAAACATTTGCTGAGGCCATAAAGACTGTCGGGGCGATGCGCGGCGGTAGCGTCAATGGTCTCGGTGCGATCGTAGAAGCCGATGGCGTGGTTGGAACTGGTGTACACCACGCGCTTGACGCCGTTGCGCCGGGCGGCTTCATAGATGTTGTAGGTGCCGACGATGTTGCCGTTGAGGATCTTGTCGAAGGTGTCCTCCACCGGCACGCCACCGGCATGCACGATGGCATCGACACCCTCGGTCAGCGGCAGCACGTCGTCGAAATTGCCCAGGTCGCAGCGCACCAGTTGTTCATGGGGCGCAGCATGGCCCAGGTCGGCGATGTCGGTCAGGCGCAGCTCGTCAGCGAATCGCGCCAGGTGCTTGCGCAGCACGCTACCCAGGCGCCCGGCGGCGCCGGTGATCAGCAGGCGTTTGAATGGCTTGCTCATGGTTTACCTCTGTGTAGATCGATTGATCAGACCAGCGCCGCAAACGCGTCGCGCAGCTGGCCCAGTGCCTGTTCCAGTTCCTGACGGGACGTGGCGAAAGACAGGCGGACATAAGGCTCCACGCCGAACGCCGAGCCTGGTACGGTCGCCACCTTGCCCACACGCAACAGGTACGCCGACAGCTCGGTATCGTTGCTGATCACGTGGCCGTCCGGGGTGCGCTTGCCGATGAAGGCGCTAACCTCGGGGAAGGCATAGAACGCACCCTGCGGCATCTGCAGCTTGAGGCCGGGGATCTGCGCCAGGCCGTCGACCATCAGGGCGCCACGCGCCTGATACTCACGGTTGGCATCACGCACGAACGTCTGCGGGCCGTTCAGTGCCGCCACTGCAGCCAACTGCGAGATGCTCGACGGGCAGGTGGTGGTCTGCGACTGGGTCTTGTTCATGGCCACGATCAGGTCTTTGGAACCTGCCGCATAGCCCAGACGGTAACCGGTCATGGCGTAGGCCTTCGACACACCATTGATCAGCAAGGTGCGCTCACGCAGTTGTGGGCACGCCGTGACGAACGACACGAAAGGCTGGTCGCCGAGCACGATGTGCTCATAGATTTCGTCCGAGATGATCAGCACCTTCGGGTGACGCTCCAGCACCTTGCCCAGTGCGGCAAACTCCTCGCGGGTGAAAATCGCCCCGCTCGGGTTGTTCGGCGAGTTGAGCATCACCCAGCGCGTACGCGGGGTGATCGCAGCCTCCAACTGCTGCGCAGTGACCTTGAAGCCCTGTTCGGCACCGCAAGGGATAACCACCGGGACACCGCCGTTGAGCATCGCCATGTCGGTGTACGAGACCCAGTAGGGTGCCGGGGTGATCACCTCGTCGCCTTCTTCCAGAGTGGCCAGGAAGGCGTTGAACAGCAATTGCTTGGCACCATTGCCCACACAGATTTCGTCCAGGCCATAGACCAGGTCGTTTTCCCGGGCGAACTTGTCGACGATAGCCTGGCGCAGCACTTCCAGGCCGTTGGGCCCGGTGTAGTGGTTGTTGCCGGCGAGCATCGCCTGATAGGCCGCCTCGATCACGTGGGCCGGCACGTTGTAGTCCGGCTCGCCCAGCGCGAGGTTGATGACCGGTTCGCCCTTGGCCAGCATCTGCTTGGCCAGCACCGACACGGCCATGCTCGGCGAGCTTTTAACCGCCTTGACGCGACTGCTTTGCACGTCCATCGCTCAACGCTCCTTGGCGGCTTCGAAGCCGTAGTCGTGACGCGCCTGCTCGGCGCTGATGTAGCCGAAGCGCAAGTCACGCTCGACTTGCTGGCGGTCGCGTAGGCGGGGGTCGCCGTAGCCACCGCCGCCGGGCAGTCGCAATACCAGCCGACGGTCTGCCGGCACGAATTGCTGACCCTTGCCGCGCAGCAGGGTGCCGTCATCCAGGCCGACGAAGCCTTCGGCGCCCTGCTGGCCACCCTCAAGGCCGCGAGCAGCATGCTGGATACGGTCGAACATGGCGCTGAAGCGGAAGCTGTAGCCCTCGGCCGCAGACACTTCGATTTCCTGGCCCAGACCGCCGCGCAGCTGGCCGGCACCGCCGGAGCCTTCACGCAGCTCCTTGCGCCACACCACCACGGGGCCAGCGTGCTCGGTAGCTTCCACCGGCATGGTGTGCACGCCACTGGGGAAGGCGGTGGCGCTGAGGCCATCCATCGCCGAACGGGCGCCCATGCCGCCACTGTTGAACATCAGCATCTCGGCGTTGCGGCCGTGCGGGTTGTTTTCGAGCGGGCGTACGCTCAAGTGCAGGTTCCACAGGGCACTGGCACCTTCGGCCGGCACCTTGCCCGGCAGACACTTGTGCAGCGCACCCAGCACCAGGTCGGGGACGAAGTGGCCGAGCACATGGCGCACCGACACTGGCGCCGGGTGCTTGGCATTGAGGATGCAACCCTCTGGTGCTGTGACTTCGAACGGCTCCAGTGACGCGCTGTTGTTAGGAATTTCAGGTGCGACGATGCACTTCAGGCCATAGCAGGCATAGGCCTTGGCGTAGCCCAGCGGCACGTTGATGCCAAACTGGCTCATGCCCGAGGTGCCGGTGAAGTCGCTTTTGATACCATCGGGACCGACCGTGATGGTGACCGCCAGGGTCACCGGCACGTCGTAGCCGTCAAGGGTCATGCTGTTGCTGTAGGTGCCATGCGGCAGCGACTTGAAGCACTCCAGCGTGGCGCGGCGGCTGTGCTCGAGGATGAAGCCGCCGATGTGCTCCAGGTCATCCAGCCTGAACTCTTCGAGCATGTCGAGCAGGCGCTTGTGGCCAGTCTCGTTGCACGCCGACAATGCGTAGAAGTCACCCACCACGCGATCGTTCTCGCGTACGTTGTTGCGCAGGATGTTGATCAGGTCACGGTTGACCTGGCCGCGCTCGAACAGCTTCATGATCGGGATGAACAGGCCTTCTTCGTACACCTCGCGAGCATCAGGACCAAAGCCGCGGCCGCCGATGTCGACCACATGCGCGGTGCTGGCGAAGTAGCCGATCAGCTTGCCCTTGTAGAAGGACGGGGAAACGATGGTGATGTCGTGCAGGTGACCGGTACCCTTCCACGGGTCGTTGGTCACGTATACATCACCTTCGAAGATGTTGTTTTCACCGATGTCGTTGATGAAGTGCACCACCGCCTCGGCCATGGTGTTGACATGGCCAGGGGTGCCAGTGACGGCCTGGGCGAGCATGTTGCCAGCCCGGTCGAAGACGCCGGCCGACAGGTCGCCGGCCTCGCGCACACTGGTGGAAAACGCCGTGCGGATCAGGGTCAGGGCCTGTTCTTCGACCACCGAGACCAGGCGGTTCCACATCACCTGCATTTGAATGTCGATCAAAGTATCGCTCATGGTTCTGGCTTCCGGATTCAGGCGTTAGCGGCGCACGACCAGCAGGCAGCCGTCTGGCTGGACCGTGGCGGTGAAGTTGGAGGTGACGAACGTCGAGGTCTCGCGCTCGACGATGATCGCCGGGCCTTCGACGCGGGCACCTACCTGCAGCTCTTCGCGCGGGTGGATGCCAGCCTCGACGAACCCACCGGCAGCCACGTCGAATACCTGGCGACGGGCAACTTCGTGAGCGCGATAGGCGGCGCCCACTTCGTCGATCTGCTGTACCGGCGGTAGCGGCGAACTGGCCTTGACCGACCAGCTGACGATTTCGATATCCGGGCCTTCGATGGGGCGGCCAAAGAAGCGGGTGTAGGCCTCTTCGAAGCGAGCCTTGAACTCCACCGTATCGGCGCCACTGAAAGCCTTGAATGGCAAGGCCACCGGAATTTCCCAACCCTGGCCGACATAGCGCATGAACGCCGTGCATTCCATTTCCGGCTCACCGACCGGCATGCCCTGGCGCAGGAAGCCCAGCGACTCGGCCTTCATTTCTTCGATCAGCGCATTGACCACTGCTGCATCGAACTCGGACAAGCGCACGAAGGCGCTGCGCACGGCTTCGTAGCCGAACGGCGCACGCAGGAAGCCAATGGCCGAGCCCACGCCCGCACCAGCCGGCACGATAAAGCGCGCCACGCCCATCTTCTCGCACAGCCGAGCGGCATGCAGCGGACCGCCGCCACCGAAGGTGATCATGGTGTAGTCGGCGATGTCCTTGCCGCTTTCCACCGCATGTACGCGGCCGGCGTTGGCCATGTTCTCGTCGACCACCTCGCACACGCCAAACGCAGCGGTATCGGCCTGCATGCCCAACGGCTGGCCGATGACCCGGGCCATGGCGTTGGCGGCGCTGTCAGCGGACAGGCGCAAGGCGCCACCGGCGAAGTTCTCGGCATCCAGGCGGCCAAGCAGCAGGTTGGCGTCGGTAATGGTGGGCTCCAGGCCGCCACGCCCGTAGCAGGCCGGGCCTGGCTCGGAAGCGGCGCTGTGCGGGCCAACGCGGATCTGGCGCATGCTGTCGATGCTGGCGATGGAGCCGCCGCCGGCGCCGATTTCGACCATTTCCACCACCGGGATGGAAATCGGCATGCCGCTGCCTTTCTTGAAGCGATAGGTGCGCGCTACCTCAAAGGTCTTTGCGGTTTTCGGCACCTGGTCTTCGATCAGGCAGATTTTTGCCGTGGTACCGCCCATGTCGAACGACAGCACGTTTTCCAGCTGGTAACGGCGGGCAATGTCAGCGGCGAATATCGCACCACCGGCCGGGCCGGATTCAACCAGCCGTACCGGGAACTCGGCGGCACTCTGCACGGAGATGATGCCGCCACCGGAATGGATCATGAACACCGGACAGTGGGCGCCCGCTTCCTTGAGGGTGACCACCAGACGGTCCAGGTAGGACTTGATCAGCGGCTTGACATAGGCGTTGGCGCATACGGTGTTGAAGCGTTCGAATTCACGCATCTGCGGCGAGACTTCGCTGGAGATGGAGATCGACAACTGCGGCAGGCGCGCTTGCAGGGCATCGCGCAACTGGCGCTCGTGGGCGCCATTGACATAGCTGTGGATGAAGCCGATGGCCACGCTCTGGTAGTTGCCTTCGGCGATGCGCTCGACCAGCGCCTCAATGTCGGCCTGCACCGGGGCGATCAGCACCTTGCCCTTGACGTCCAGGCGCTCGCGCAGGGTATAGCGGTGTTCGCGATCAATCAGCGGCGGTGCCAGGACGATGTTGATGTCGTACTGCTCAAAGCGGTTTTCAGTGCGCATTTCCAGGGTGTCCCGGAAGCCTTCAGTGGTGATGAAGGCTGTGCGGGCGCCACGGCGCTCGATCAGCGCGTTGGTGGCCAGGGTGGTGCCATGGATCAATTGATCGATGTCCGACAGCGCCAGGCCCGCCTGCTCCACCACCTGGCGTACGCCGGTGAGGATGGCCCGCTCGGGGAGCTCGTAGTCGGTCAGGATCTTGGTCGAATGCAGCACGCCGTTCACATCCAGCGCGATATCGGTGAAGGTGCCGCCTATGTCCACGCCGACCCGGCATGATGTCGCAGTCATCGTCATATCCCCTGCAATGCTCTGTAGTTGTCTCGACCGGTTAAGGCGGTCTTCATGTAAGTTATATGTTGTCTTACAGGTGGTCAAGCACCTATTTGCTGAAATCTGTTGTGTTGGCACCGACCTCTTCGCCGATGGACCCACGCTTACAGGCTCGCCGCAAACCCTGAGGGCAGCGCCCTGAGCTGCGGGGTCGGGCGCACCCGCGTAGAGGCCAGTGCCACCACCCCTCAATCTGCCGTCTTGACCATTCTCCCCCCGCCCACCGCCTGCGCTGTGGGGAACACTTCCATCCGGGACACATCCACTTGCCGCGGCATCTTCAGCGCAGCCAGCAAAAGCTCGGCAATGTCTTCCGGCTGAATCGACTCATACCCGTCATACAGTTCGCTACCTGCCGCCTGCATGCCCATGGCGGTTTTGTACAACTGAGTCTGCACCCGGCCCGGGGCAATCTCGGTCACTCGCACCCCGCTGCCCAGCAGATCACAGCGCAAGGCATCGCAGAACAGGCTCACCCCGGCCTTGGACGCCCCATACACCGCCGCTCCCGGATGCGCTGCGCGGCCGGCACTCGACCCAATGAAGAACAGATGCCCCCTACCCCGCCCGACCATGCCGGGCAACACCTGGCGCGCCAGGTGCAGCGGCGCCTTGAGGTTGATATCGAGCATGTTGTCGATCTCGGCTTCGTCCATGTCCTGGAACGCCGCACGGGTAGACAGAATGCCCGCGTTGTTGACCAGTACATCTAGTGCCTGCCCTTCCAGTGCGGCCGTCAGCGAACGGTAGTCGCGCACATCCGCCTGCAAGGTACTCACCCCGGGCTCGCCGGCAAGCTCTGCCAGCGCCTCAGGGCTGCGGCCCACGGCGATCACCTGCAAACCAGCGTCACGTAGCGCCAGCACGATGGCCCTGCCGATACCGCTGGTGGCCCCGGTTACCAGCGCGCGCTGGTAGCCCTTGGGGAATGCGACTTCAGGCATAGATGTAACCCCCGCTGACAATCACGTTTTCGCCGGTGGCGTAGCTGTTGCGGCTGCTGCCCATCATCACGATCCATTCAGCAATTTCTGCGGGTTCTGCGGCGCGGCCCAGCGGGTTGGCCGCTGCCAGTTCACCAAGGAAGCCCAGCTGCCTAGCGCGCTCGGTGGCGAAACCGGCCGGGGCCACCGAGTTGACCAGGATCTGGTCCTTGGCGCAGGCCTGGGCAAAGGATTTGGTCAGGCTCACCACCGCTGCCTTGGTCGCCGCGTAATGGGCGTTTTGCGGGTGGGCCTTGAAGGCATCGACCGAAGTGACGTTGACGATACGCCCCGTAACCGCCGGGGCCGCCACGTACTGCTGCATGTGGCGCACCGCAGCGACCATCATGTGGTAGGTGCCCTTGATGTTGACGGCGTTTTCCAGGTCCCACTCATCGTCGGTGATCTCGAAGATGTCCTGGCGCGGGTAGATTGCCGCGCTGTTGACCAAACAATGCACCCGCCCCAGGCCCTCGACAATCTGGCCAAAAGCAGCGTGGGCGGTATCCTTGCGGGCAATATCACCCACCGCGATCGCCACCTGTACACCTTGCCCGCGCAGCTCTTCTGCAGCTTGTACCAGCAATTGCTCATTCCGGTCGATCAGGCCGATCTTGTCGGCGCCACGCTTGACCATCAGCCGGGCTGTTTCCAGGCCCAGACCCGCGGCACCACCTACAATCACCACCGTTTGCTTGTCCACGAAACACCTCCACGATTGAGTCTTTACGTAAGATGCCTGTTGTCTTACATTTGGTCAAACATCAATTCGCCGACAGGTGCCGCCATGCCCGCTTACAGCCGCTCGTCCGTACCCGCCCCGCATGCCCGGGACCGCCTGCTGGATGCGGCCAGCGCGCTGTTCGCCAACCACGGCTACCAGGCCATCGGCTTGCGCGACCTGGCCAGCCACCTGGGCTTGCGGGCGGGGTCGCTGTATCACCATATCGAAAGCAAGCAGGGACTGCTGTTCGAGCTGATCGAATCGAGCCTGATCGATCTGCTGTATGAAACCCGACAATGCCTCAGAGGCGCCCGTACCAACAGTGAACGCTTACCGTGCTTCGTCCGGGCATTCGTCGCGTACAGCCAGGCCAACCCTGACAAACTGGTGCTTTTGACCCGCGAGGCAATGAACCTCAGCGAAGAGCAGTTGTTGCAGGTCGAACAGCTGAAGGCGGAGTACAGCGGGCTGCTGAGTGACATCGTTGCTGCCGAATGCGGGCTTTCGGCATCGCGGGCGCGTTCGATTGCCCACGCGGTACTGGGATTGTTGTGCGGCCAGGCGCAATGGGGAACTTTGCTGAACGCCCGGGAGCAGTTGGTGACCTTCGTCCAGGGCATTGTCGGCACCGGCAAGCCCCCACAACTGATTGTGCGTTAAGGCGCTGCTGCAGGTTGTGGGGCCGGGCTTGCCCGCGAACGGGCCGGCACATCGGTACAAGGCAACCAGGCCACCGGCATGCTTCAATACACCGCCCCCCTTCACTCCGGAACCTGAGCCCTCATGAACCGCAACGACCTGCGCCGCGTCGACATGAACCTGCTGGTGCTGTTCGAAGCCCTGATGATCGAACGCAACCTGACCCGCGTCGGCGAAAAGCTGTTCATCACCCAGTCCACCGTCAGCGCCGCCCTCGCCCGCCTGCGCGAGCTGTTCGACGACCCGCTGCTGATCCGTAGCGGCCGGGCCATGGAGCCCACGCCGAGGGCCATGCAGATCTTCGCCGAGCTGGGCCCGGCCATGGATGTGATTTCCGCGGCCATCAGCCGCGCCCGCGAGTTCGACCCGGCCAACAGCTGCAACGTGTTCCGCCTGGGCCTGTCGGACGACGCCGAGTTCGGTCTGTTCCCGGCCCTGCTGCAAGCCCTGCGCGAAGAGGCCCCGGACATCAGCGTGGTGGTCCGGCGGGCCAACTTCCTGCTGATGCCGGGCCTGCTGGCCAGTGGCGAGATCTCGGTGGGCGTGAGCTATACCACCGACCTGCCAGCCACCGCCAAACGCCGCAAGCTGCGGGATATCGGGGTACGGGTGCTGCGCGCCGACGACCGCCCGGGGCCGCTGACCCTCGACGAATACTGCGCGCGCCCGCATGTAATGGTGTCGTTTTCCGGTGACATGAGCGGCAACATCGACCTCGACCTGGCGCGCATCGGCCGTTGCCGCAAGGTAGTACTGGCCGTACCGCAGTTCGGCAGCCTGCGCGCCCTGCTGCGCAACACCGAACTGATCGCCACGGTGCCGGACTACGCCGCCTGCGCGCTGGCCGACGACGGTAGCCTGCGTGCCGACCCGGCGCCGTTCGAGATCACCGAGGCCGAACTGTCGATGGTGTGGAGCGGCGCACAGGACAACGACCCGGCCGAGCGTTGGCTGCGCGAACGCATCCTGCAATTCATGGCCACACAGTGAAGCAGCGACCTCATCGATAGCCGCAATTGACGACTCGTTACTGGCTGCTACTCAGGGGGCAAGCATGGCACTGACTGGGCCGGTGCAGGTTTCTACTTGCCCCGCTGCATCCACGCCGCCCCCAACCCACTGAGGCATATCACCGAGATGCCCACCAGGCTCAGGGTATCCGGGACCTGGCTATACACCACGAGCCCAAGCAACCCGGCGAACACGATCTGGCAATAGCTGAAAGGCGCCAGCAACGCCGGTGCAGCGTGGCGGAAGGCCTGGGTCAGCAGCAGGTGCGCGGTCATGCCAAAGCCGCCCAGCGCCAGCATCAGCAGCGCATGGTCCCAACGCGGTACCTCCCAGAAGAACGGCACCAGCGCACTCATCGCCAATGTGTTGCACAGCCCCGCATAAAAGTTACTGGTGGTCGGACTGTCATGCGCAGCGAGTATGCGCGTCAGCAACTGATAGAAGCAGAAGCCCAATGCTGAACCGAACGGGTACAGGATCGCCGGGGTGAACATTGCCCCGCCCGGGTGCACCACCACCAGGACGCCGATGAAGCCCAGCACCACTGCCACCCACTGCCCCACCGTCACCCGCTCCTTCAACAGCGGCGCCGACAGCGCGGTGACCAGCACCGGGGCAAGGAAGTTGACTGCGGTGGCCTCGGCCAACGGCAGGTATTGCAAGCCGGTGGTGAACAGCAGGCTGGTGCTCAGCAGGCTCAGAGCGCGCAAGGTTTGCAACAGCGGGCGGCGGGTACGCAGTACGTTGAGGCCGGCCTTGGGCAGGAAAATGCCGGCCATCAGCAGGGTATGCACCACATAACGCGCCCACACCACCATGACAATCGGGTACAGGCCGCCAAGGAACTTGGACAAGGCATCGTGGCTGGCGAACAGGAACGTCGCCACCACCACCAGGGCGATGCCGCGCAGGGGTTGGTTGACGCCGGACAGCGGTGTGCTGGAACTCATGGCTCTCTCGATGACGGCGCGGCCCGATGCCGCGCCCAGGAAAGGCCGCACAGGCATACGCCTGGCGGGTGCAACAGCTCGAATTCTAGAAGAGATGCAGCAAGATAAGGAAGTTGATTCACCGTTTGTCCAGCACGGGGGCAATTTGTGTTCGCTGATCGACCACTTTATGCCCCGCAAGCATGGCCCGGGAGCTGCTGATCACCGACCATCGAACATGACCCCTGCCCACCCTACAAGGAATTTACATGCAAAGGCTCACTACCCGTAACGGCCTGGACCTCCCCGCAATCGGCCTGGGCACCTGGCCGATGACTGGCAGCGAGTGCACGGCCGCCGTGCACCAAGCCCTGGACGTGGGTTACCGGCACATCGACACCGCCACCGCCTACAACAACGAGGCGGCTGTCGGCCAGGCGCTGCGCGACAGCGATGTGCCTCGCGAGCACATCCACCTCACCACCAAGGTCTGGTGGGACCGCCTTGAGCCAAAAGCCATGCGCCAGTCGCTGGAAGACAGCCTGCGCGCCCTGGGGACCGAACAGGTCGACCTGTTCCACATCCACTGGCCCGGCAAGGACTGGGACCTGGCCCGCAGTATCGACACGTTGGTGGCCTTGCGTGACGAGGGCAAAGCGCGCCATATCGGCGTGGCCAACTTCCCGCTGGGGCTGCTGCGCCAGGTGATCGAGACCCTGGGCGCGCCGTTGTCGGCTATCCAGGTGGAATACCACGTGCTGCTTGGCCAGCAACCGCTGCTCGACTACGCCCGCAGCCACGACCTGCTGCTGACCGCCTACACCCCACTGGCCCGCGGCCAGGCAGCGGCGCAGCCGGTCATTCAGGAAATCGCCCGCAAGCACGGCGTGCTGCCCAGCCAGGTGGCGCTGAAGTGGCTGCTGGACCAGGACGGCGTGGCAGCGATACCCAAGGCCAGCAGCCGGGAAAACCAGCTGGCCAACCTGGCAGCATTGAACGTGCGGCTGGATGATGAAGACCGCGCAGTCATTGCCGGGCTGCCGAAGGACCAGCGCGTGGTCAGCCCGGCGTTTGCGCCAGACTGGAATAGCTGAGTTGCGCGCAGAACGGCCCTTCAAACCCGGGTAATGATCTGCTTCAAACGCTCGCTGGCCGGCGCCGGCCGCCCGTACAGGTAGCCCTGGAAGTGCGAACAGCCCTCCGCGGCCAGCCGGCGCATCTGCTCCTCCGACTCCACGCCCTCGGCGGTGGTCTTGATCATCAGGCTGTTGGACAAATCGGTGATCGCACGGATGATCGACATCGCCTCGCGGCTGTCGCACATGTCGTGCACGAACGACTTGTCGATCTTGATCCGGTCGAACGGGAACGACCGCAGGTAGCCCAGCGACGAATAGCCGGTGCCAAAGTCGTCCAGCGAAATCGACACACCCAGGTCTTTTAGCGCGCGCAAGGTACGCACATTGTCTTCGCTGTTGCCCAGCAGCACTGATTCGGTAATCTCCAGTTCCAGCCGCTGCGGCGCCAGGCCAGAGTCGGCCAGCGCCAGGGCGACGATGTGCACCAGGTTGCCCTTCTTGAACTGCACCGCCGACAGGTTGACCGAAACGGTCTGCTCACTGTCCCAACTGGCCGCCTCCTGGCAGGCCAGGTTCAGCGCGCGGGTACCGAGTTCGTGGATCAGGCCGGTTTCTTCGGCGATGGGGATGAAGTCCATCGGCATGACCATGCCGCGGGTCGGGTGCTCCCAGCGCAACAGCGCCTCATAACCCGTGACGCTGCTGGTCTGATGGTCGACCACCGGCTGGTAGTGCAGTTGCAACTGGCCCAGGTGCAGCGCCGTGCGCAAGTCGGTTTCCACCAGACGCCGCTGGCGGGCGGCAACGTCCAGTTCGACGTCGAAGCACTCGTAGCGGTTGCGGCCGTTGCGCTTGGCTTCGTACAGCGCCATGTCGGCATAGCTCAGCAGTTGCTCGGCCTGGTCGTTGTCATCCGGGGCGATGGCAATGCCGATACTTACCCCCACGCTGAACTGGTGCCCTTCTATCTGGAACGGCGGGTAAATGGCATTGATCAGTCGCTGTGCGGTATTGCAGGCCGCCTCGCGGCTTTCCAGGCCGGTGAGCACCACGGCGAACTCGTCGCCGCCCAGCCGGGCCAGGGTGTCGTGTTCACGCAGTTCGCGGCGCAGGCGCTTGCCAAGGGCGCGCAGCAGCTTGTCGCCAAAGGCATGGCCCAACGAGTCGTTGATGTTCTTGAAATTGTCCAGGTCCAGGCACAAGGCGGCGCTCAGCTTGTCCTGCTCGCTGCCGCGCACCAAGGCCTGGCGCAGGCGTTCGTTGAACAGCGTGCGGTTGGGCAGCCCGGTGAGCGCATCGTGGTGCGCCATGTGGTGGATCTGCGCGTGGGCGGCCAATTCTTCGGTGGCGTCCTCGGCCACGAACAGCACGTAGTCGGCCTGGCCCTCGCGGTTCTGGCTGAGCAAGGTACGGCTGCGCAGGGTGCGCGGGCCACGGGCGGTATCGACGCAGGTTTCGGCGGCATGGCCCTTGGTGCTGCGGGCACCGCGCACCAGTTGCTGCTGCAGGAAGTCGGCCGCCGCCGGTGCCAGGCAGTCGCTGGGCAGCTGGCCGATCATGCTGTGCTGCGGCCCGCCGAACAGGCGCTCGGCCTGCTGGTTGGCCAACAGGATCCGCTGACTTTCCAGGTCCTGGACGATGACGCTGGCGGGGATGTTGGCAATCACCGAATCAAGAAACTGTGACAACTTGGCCATTTCCTGGCTGTACTGCTCGGCCAGCTCCTTGGCCCGCAGCAGTTCCTGTTCCTGCTGGTAGCGTTCGGAAATGTCGCGGGTGACCTTGGCAAAACCCACCAGGTGCCCGGCATCGTCGTACACGGCGTCGATCACCACATGGGCATGGAAAGCTGAACCGTCCTTGCGCAGCCGTGAGCCGATTTCCTCGAAGCGGCCGGTGTTGCGCGCCTGCTCCAGGTTGAGCGCAGGCAACCCGGCAGCACGTTCGGCATCGCTGTAGAACAGCGAATAGTGCTGGCCGACGATTTCTTCGGCCTTGTAGCCCTTGGCGCGCTGCGCACCAGGGTTCCAGTTGGCAACGATACCTTCGGGCGTGAGCAGGTAGATGGCATAGTCCACCACACTCTGGATCAACAGCCGGTACATGATGTCGGGGCTGGCAACTAGCGACATGAACTTTACCTGAGCCTTTGCAGGGCATGAAAAGAGACCGGCAAGCGAGTGCCGGGCTTGAGTGAGCATTGATGGCATTATGCCGCCCATGACAATTTTGTGAAGTGGCTCACAAAAATGTCGCCATCCCTTCATCAAGGACGAACCAAGGCGAGGAACACCTCAGTGGCGAGCGCCGGTCACCAGGAAATTGAGCAAATCAGGATCATCATCCACGGCGATGGCGTGCGTCGGGCGGGACAGGTTGGCCAGCACGGCCTTGCAGAAGGCTACCGCGGGCGGGTCTTGCGCGTAGCAACGCAGCAGCCAGTCGCCTTCGCCACCCAGCAGCTGTAATGCCACTGCCTGGCCGATGCCCCGGCGGCGGTACTTCTTCAGGATGAACAGGTCGGCCAGTTCCAGCGCATCGATGCCCGGCAGTTCGCTGCGCTCGACCAGCACGAAGCCGGCAATGAAGCCGTCCGCCAACACCAGGCAGGCGCGCCAGCCGTCATCCTGCCAATAGCGCTGCAGGTGCTCGTCGTGGATGTAGAAGCGGCCGTCCACCTCGACATCTTCCTGTTCCCAGTCGGAGGACTCATAGGCATAAAACTGGTACAGGTTGCGGATCAGCGGGGCCTGGTCCGCGGTGGTTGGCAGCAGCGCGATGGGCAGCATGGTGCGGGGCTCGGTTAAATTGCCGATTCTAGATCACCCGCCTGCGGCAGTAAAAAGCCCGGGCCCTCCCCGCACGGAAAGGCCCAGGCAAGAAACACAGCAGATGATGGCTAGAGGTCCGCGGGGCGTGGGCGTTGTGCAGACCTTAGGGTCGCGGCCTTGGGGCAGACCTCAAGCCGAAACTCAGCCCGCCTGCAACGCCCGCGGACGATGACTGCGCGCCTCGGCCTCTGGCGCCTTGGCCGCCTGCAGGTGGAAGTCGAACGCCAGCTCGGCAAAGCGCTCGCCTTGCACGCCGCGGTCATGCGCCGCCGCCGCATCCTCGACAAAGTGCAGGTCGCCGATCAGCCCGTCACGGGTGGCGTAGGCAAAGTCATCCCACAGGTACTGGTCACCGGCGAAGTTGATCTGCGTGGTCAGGTGCCGGTGCCCCGGTGCCGAGATGAAGAAGTGCACATGCGCCGGGCGCTGGCCGTGGCGGCCGAGCAGGTCGAGGCATTCCTGGGTCGGCCCCTGCGGGTCGCAGCCGTAACCCGACGGCACGATCGAACGCGCACGGTAGCGGCCCTCGGAATCGGTGATGATACGGCGGCGCAGGTTGTACTCGGACTGGCTCGAGTCGAAGTACGAATAGGTGCCTTGGGTATTGGCGTGCCACAGGTCGACAGTAGCGCCGGCCAGCGGCTTGCCTTCGGCATCGAATACCTGGCCTTGAAGGAACATCACCACGCCGGGGTCGGTGCCATCGTCCATGCGCGCTTCACCTTGCGCCAGCGGAGCGCCAGCAACATAAAGCGGGCCTTCGATGGTGCGCGGGGTGCCACCGGCCAGGCCGGCTTCGGCGTCCTTGGCGTCCTGCAACAGGTCGAGGAAGTGCTCGATGCCAAGGCCGGCAGCCAGCAAGCCGGCCTCGTTACGGCCGCCCAGGCGGTTGAGGTAGTCAATGGCGTGCCAGAACTCGTCCTCGGTGACTTCCAGGTCTTCGACCAGGCGTGCGGTGTCTTGCAGCACGCGGCGGATGATCTGCTTGAAGCGCGGGTTGCCCTCGGCATGGTCCAGGCCAGCGACCTGGTTGAAGAAGGCTTGAATGTCGGCAGTGTGGGAAATTTTCACGGTCATCGTGCTCACCTCATATTGTTCTTGTCAGGTAGACAGGTGCGGATCAGCGGTCGTCGCTGTGGATCGACGAGGGGTGCCGGCACAGGCCGTCGACCTCGATGTCCATGTACGGGAACAACGGTAACTGCATCAACGTGTCGTGCAGCGCCTCGACGCTGGGCACATCGAACACGCTGTAGTTGGCATAGTGCCCGGCAATGCGCCACAGGTGGCGCCAGGTGCCTTCGCGCTGCAGGCGTTGGGCCAGTTCCTTTTCGTCGGCCTTCAGCTGGGCGGCCTTGGCCGGGTCCATGTCGACCGGCAATTTCACGGTCATCTTCACGTGGAACAACATGGTTGATCTCCTTGCTTGCTATGCAATCAGCGACGGGCGAAGCGCGCCAGGCGCTGTTCGTCCAGGGTCAGGCCCAAGCCTGGTGTACGGGGGATGTGCAACTGGAAGTCGTGGTACTGCGGCGGCTCGTTGACGATTTCTTCGGTCAGCAGCAATGGCCCGAACAGCTCGGTGCCCCAGGTCAGCTGGCGCAGGGTCAGGAAGGCATGGGCCGAAGCCAAGGTACCGATCGAGCCTTCGAGCATGGTGCCGCCGTACAGGGCAATACCCGCGGCCTCGGCGATTTGCGCGGTGCGCAGCACGGCACGTGGGCCACCGTTCTTGGCGATTTTCAGGGCGAAGATGCTGGCGGCGCCGTCGGCGGCCAGGCTGAAGGCGTCTTCAACGCTTTCGATCGACTCATCGGCCATGATCGGTGCCGGGCTGCGCTGGTTAAGGCGCACCTGGCCACCGCGGTTGATGCGCGAAATCGGTTGCTCGATCAGGTCGATGCCGTTGTCGCCGAGCACCTGGCAGGCTCGCAATGCCTGGGACTCATCCCAGTACTGGTTGACGTCGACACGCACGCTGGCGCTGTCGCCCAGCTCGCGCTTGATCGCCACTACGTGCCTTAGGTCCTGCTCCACCGGGTTGGCGCCGATCTTCAGCTTGAACACCCGGTGCCGGCGGATTTCCAGCATGTGCTGGGCTTCGCCGATGTCGCGCGCGGTATCGCCGCTGGCCAGGGTCCAGGCCACTTCCAGGCTGTCACGCACACGGCCACCCAGGAGTTCGCTGACCGGCAGGCCCAGGCGCTTGCCCTGGGCGTCGAGCAAGGCACTTTCGATACCCGACTTGGCAAAGGTGTTGCCCTTGGCCAGCTTGTCCAGTTTGAGCATGGCGGCGTTGATGTTGTCTGCCGGCAGGCCGATCAGCGCCGGGGCCAGGTGCGCGTCGATATTGGCCTTGATGCCCTCGGGGCTTTCGTATCCATAGGCCAGGCCACCAATGGTGGTGGCCTCGCCGATACCTTCCACACCATCGCTGCAGCGGATGCGCAATACCACCAAGGTCTGCTGCTGCATGGTATGCATGGCCAGCTTGTGCGGGCGAATGGTCGGCAGGTCGACGATCACTGCCTCGATACGTTCAATCAGCGCGCTTGTCATTGTTGCCAGGTCTCGTCAGGTCGGGCAGCCAGTTGCAGGCCCGAATGGTGCATTAACTTGATTGTTCAAGGATTGCGCGAGACCCTGACCAGCGTCCAATATCAAATGAATCTCCCACCATACCCTGGAGGTCTGATGGAGCTGCGCCACCTGCGTTACTTCAAGGTTCTGGCCGAAACCCTGAACTTCACCCGCGCCGCCGAGCTGCTGCACATTGCCCAGCCACCGCTGAGCCGGCAGATCAGCCAGCTGGAAGATCAGCTCGGCACCCTGCTGGTGGTGCGCGAACGCCCGCTGCGGCTGACCGAGGCCGGCCGGTTCTTCTACGAGCAGACCTGCACCGTGCTGCAGCAGTTGCAGAACATCAGCGACAACACCCTGCGTATCGGCCAGGGCCAGCGGCAGTGGCTGGGTATCGGTTTTGCGCCGTCCACACTGTACACCGTGCTGCCGGAGCTGATCCGCGAGCTGCGCCAGGACAGTGAGCTGGAACTGGGCCTGAGCGAGATGACCACCCTGCAGCAGGTGGAAGCCTTGAAAAGCGGGCGCATCGATATTGCATTTGGGCGCATCCGCATCGACGACCCGGCCATTCACCAGCAGGTACTGTGCGAGGACCCGCTGGTGGCCGTACTGCCCAAGGGCCACCCGCTGGCAGGCCAGCCGCTGAGCCTGTCGCAGCTCGCCGGGGAAGCGTTCATCCTCTACCCGGCCAACCCCCGGCCCAGTTACGCCGACCATATATTGGCGTTGTTCGCCCACCACGGCATGAGCATCCGGGTCAGCCAATGGGCCAATGAGCTGCAGACAGCGATTGGCCTGGTGGCCGTTGGCGTGGGCATTACTCTGGTGCCGGCATCGGTGCAGCAGCAGCACCGTACCGATATCGAATATGTCGGCCTGCTGGACAGTGACGCTGTCAGCCCGATTATCCTCAGCCGGCGCAAAGGTGATGTAAGCCCGATCGTGCAGCGTTGCCTGGCGTTGATCGAGCAGCAGGCCCGATGAACAGGCTGCCCCATTGCGTTGCCTGTGTGCTCTGCCCCCGGGCAGCCGCGGTCGGGCAGTAGCAAGGCCGCCCTGCTTACGCCACAATCGGCCGCCAGGTTCAAACCGGACACCCCGCATGCTCACCACCCTCGCCATCGGCAATTACCGCTCGATCAACCACCTCGTACTGCCCTTGGGCCAGCTCAACCTGGTGACCGGCGCCAACGGCAGCGGCAAGTCCAACTTGTACAAGGCCCTGCGGCTGCTCGCCGAAACCGCCCAAGGCGGTGTGATCGAAGCCCTTGCCAGGGAAGGCGGGCTGGATTCGACCTGGTGGGCCGGGCCAGAGATGAGTGCGCGCATGAAGCGCGGTGAGGTACCGATTCAAGGGCAGCATCCGAGCGAGGCCAGGCGCCTGCGCCTGGGCTTTGCCACCGAGGACTTCGGCTTTGCCATCTCCCTCGGTTTGCCGATCCCGCTGCCTTATCCCACCGCTTTCATGCTTGACCCCGAAATCAAGACCGAGGTCATCTGGGCTGCCGGGGCCTATCGGCCTTCGTCGTCGCTGGTAGAACGCAAGAATGCCCTGGTACGGGCCCGCGAGGGCAATGCCTGGACGGTGCTCGACCAGCATGCCGACAGCTGCGAGAGCTTCTTCAGTATCGTTGGCCGGCCAAGGCAGGCCCCGGAAATTGGCGAGCTGCGGGCATTCATCAACAGCTGGCGGTTCTACGACCACTTTCGCATCGACCGTGATGCGCCCTGCCGTCAGCCACAACTGGGGACTCGCTCACCGGTGCTGCATCACGACGGGCGCAACTTGGCCTCGGCGTTGCAGACCATCGTCGAGATTGGCGAGGTTGAAGACCTGGAAGAGGCGCTCGAGGACGCGTTCCCCGGTAGCCGTCTGGAAATCAATGCGCCACCGGGTGGGCTGTTCAGTGTGCGGCTGCACCAGCATGGCCTCTTGCGGCCACTTGAAGGTGCTGAATTGTCGGATGGCACGCTGCGCTATCTGTTGCTGATGGCTGCGCTGTTGACGCCGCGGCCACCGTCGTTGATGGTGCTGAACGAACCGGAAACCAGCCTGCACGCCGACCTGCTGCCGGCCCTGGCGCGGCTGATTATCCGGGCGTCTGGCCGTAGCCAGGTCTGGGTGGTATCGCACAGTGCGCCATTGATTGCAGCGCTGTCGGCGTGTGACGGGTGCAATGTGCTGGAGCTGGAAAAGGTACAAGGGCAAACCCAGCTACGCGGGGTGGGGATGCTGGATGAACCGCTGTGGCGGTGGGTTGATTGAGCCCGGCAACAATGATAACCCGGGGTTCGTCTTGGTTATTGCGGAGCCTGTGAGATCGAGCGCCGCCCGCGCGGCGCTCGATCCCCCAGGCGCTGCAATAACCAAGACGAACATCAGGCTGAAATCGCCTGTGCCCCCGGCCAGATGACCGCCTGAGCTACGATCACATTCTTGCCATTGAACGTCAGCGCAGGCCCGCCATGGAGTTGATAGCCCAGCTCCAGGGCATCACTCACCCGATGGCAAAAAGACGCGTCATCGGGGCCGGTCAATACACGGTAAATCGGCAGGCCATCGGGTGGTTGGGTCATGTATTCGGTCCTTGCAGCAGTAGGTGTGTCTTCCAAGAATACCGTTTTCTGCCGGATCACGGCTGGAGGGTTCCATGCGGTGGTTACGACATCTCTTCATATAAAACCTGGCATGTGTAGGCTGATCATCGCCCTAGAGGGCGGTGAGAACTTCCCGAAGGCGCTGAAGGGCTGGCAAGTTACGATTTGACTCACTATAAGCCAATACGATGTTTCGGCTGTAACGGGTATCCTGACTGACGGGCATATAGTGAGCACTGAACGACCCTGTCGTGAGCCACTGAGGTACAAGTGATACTCCCTGACCATAGGAGACCAGCAAATCAATGGCTTCCAGTGAGTCGATATCGCACCCCACCCTCACATCAATGTCACGATCATCAAGGTACCGCTGAGCCAATGATCCGCCCCATGAGTTGACGTCGTAGCGTATGAAGGGCTGAGTTTCCAGGGCGGATAAAACTGCGTCTGCAGTGACCGGCGTACCGCTTAGCAGCCCAAGCGGCTCGGCGCGGAGCACATATAACCTTACAGACTTAGGTGGCTTGAACGGTGGCTCAACGAGAATGGCCGCGTCCAGCTCGCCGCCGACAAGTTTATCGTACAGGAGCTTTGAATCCCCTGGGGTAATCTTCAGCTTCACGTCAGGGGCGCATACCGAAAACTGCTCGATGGCTGACGGTATGATTCCCGTTAATGCGGTAGATATGGCGCCAAGATTAACATCCCCCCGCAAGCCATCCAGTTGCAGATCAAATTTCAATGTATTGGCTTGTAGTATGATGTCACGAATTTTTTGTGTAACGGCAATTAGCCTCTGATTGGGCCTTATGGAATGGGCATCTCGGTTGAAGAGCTCGCACTCCAGTTCTTTCTCGAGGCTTTGAATTCGCAAGCTGATGGCCGTCGATGACACATTCGACTTTTTTGCAGCGCTGGCGATTGACCCATTGTCAATGACAGATATAACGGCCTCCAGCGTTCTGATGTCCATACCGATTCCTTATGCTCAGACCAAGCGTGGGTGGGTGTACATGCGTCGCGCGTTCTGAAAAGCTTTTCTCCCCTGCTGAGGAGAGTCGCCATGTTTAATCCTTTCCATATCGCCTACCATGTTACCAGCCTGGAAGACGCCCGAAAATTCTATAAAGATTACCTGGGATGTATCGAGGGGCGAAGTACTGACACCTGGGTAGACTTTGACTTTTTCGGGCATCAGATTTCCCTGCATCTTGGTGAGCCATTCAAGACTACCCGCACAGGCAAAGTGGGCCAGCATAGGGTGCTGATGCCCCATATTGGCGTGGTACTGCCGCTTGATCGCTGGCTGGAGCTTGCTCAGCGGTTAGAGGCCAAAGACATGGTGTTTGAGATCCCCCCAGTCATTCGTTTCAGGGGGGAGCCCGGGGAGCAATGTACGATGTTCTTCCTTGACCCGAGCGGCAACCCAATCGAAATCAAAGGCTTTAAAAATCTCTCCGCCGTCTTCGCTTCTTGATTCATCCCAATAATAACAAGAGACCCATCACCATGGCTGCGAAAAGAAAGATCAGCTTGATCACCCAGATTGCAATCGGCTTGTTTTCAGGGGTTATTGTCGGGCTACTGCTCAACTACTTTCCCGATCAAAAAGGCTGGTGGGTAGCGCAGGTCCTTCAGCCCGCGGGCGATGCCTTCATCAAGCTGATGAAAATGATCATCGTCCCGCTGGTGTTCTCCTGCATGGTAGTGGGGATTGCCGGATCTGGGGGCCGCTCTCTCGGGCGAGTGGGAACAAAGGCGTTGGTTTACTTCTTCTCGGTTACCGGCGTGGCAATTGTGTTCGGATTATTAGTGGGTAATATTTTCCAGCCTGGCGTTGGCGCCGACTTTTCCAGCACAGCAACTAGCACGGTACAAGCCCCGATGCAGGGCGCATCACAGGGGTTAGGCAATGTGCTGCTGGGAATCATCCCGGATAACATCATCGCGGCGATGGCTGAAGCCAAGCTACTTTCCGTACTGTTTTTTGCAATCATTTTTGGGGTGGCGCTTTCAAAGCTGGACACGCAACACCGACTTCCCTTGGTCGGTGCGTTACAAGCCGTTGCCGATACCATGTTCAAAGTAACCCACATGGTGATGGCGTATTCTCCGATCGGCATTTTTGCCCTGATTGCAGTAACGGTATCCAGCTTTGGCATTCACGCCCTGCTGCCGCTGGCGAAGCTGATCGGCGTGACATACCTGGCGGTACTATTCTTTGCTATCGTGGTGCTGGGCTTCATTGCAAAGCTGGTCGACGAAAACATTTTTGAAATCATCAAGGCTTTCAAGGATGAATTAGTGCTGGCATTCAGTAGTGCCAGCTCCGCGACGGTCATGCCTCAACTGATGGCCAAGAGCGAAGTGAGAGGCGTACCACGCAACATCACCACGCTGGTCATACCGCTGGGATATTCGTTCAACCTTGATGGTGCCTCTTTGTTTGCAGGGTTAGGCACACTCTTTATTGCCCAGGTTTACAATATTGAGCTCGCCCTGGCAGACCAGATCATGCTTGTTTTCATCATGGTACTCACCTCCAAGGGCGCTGCTGGCGTACCGGGGTTCATGTTTGTCATCCTCACTGCCACGCTCACCGCCGCCGGGTTGCCGTTGGAGGGCGTTGCCTTGATTGCTGGGGTGTACAGGCTAATGGATATGCCGGTTACTGCACTGAATGTGCTAGGCAACGCGCTGGCCCCCTTGGTAGTGGCAAAATGGGAAAGTCGATCCCTGAACCGTGATGAACCTGTGAAGGGTGATGCTGAAGCCAGCGCACTCCCTCAAGAACAATGATTCGGTCAGTATCGCTGCGTTTTGCCAAGCTGGAGGAAGCGCAGTAGTCAGTCGATCAGGTTCACAGGACGAAATGGAAGATAGGGTAAACCCCATGCTCTTCCATTTCCTTTTTCTGCACGACCCACCTTTCTAATCCAGGGCAACCATGGAGTCAGCGGCAGGGAGGCCCTGCTCCGCTATTCGGCGCGCCCGCACAACACCCCAGGCCAGCGCGCGGGCCATCGACTCACTTGGCCGGGAAGCGCAGGCCTCCTCGTGCAAAGCCATGCCAGAACGCGCATATACCCCCAGGAACATTTGCGTACTACCGGTGCGCGAAAGCCTTACCTGGACATCGATCCGGATGCCATCGCCCAGCATTTCTTCGTGGCTACGGTGGTGGAGCGTAGGGTCGACCCACGCCCAGTACACGTTACCCCTCATTCGCATACAGCCTCCAGCAACCGAAGTTGGTAGCGTCCAAAGTCGCCGGGCTAACCCCACTTTAGGATTAACCCTATACAACTGGATCGACCACGGGTTGCGAGGATCTGCTCCATTTATTTTTTCAACACTTCATCGCCGTCCCAGCCATGTCGGAGGCACAAGGCGCACACGGGGTCAGTCGAAGGCTCCGTTCAGCACTTCATAAATCAGGCCCGTCGCCACAGCGACCAGGATCAGATCGGCACCGGCCTGCATCCACTCGTAGCCGTCATAGTGCGGCAACTGGCCGAGCAGGCGACCGTCCAGTTTCTTGGCGATACCTGGAGGGAGCGGCTTGCCACGAGCGAGATTCTTTTGGATACCGGGTGGTAGCGAGGGGCCCGGACTCCAGTAGTCACGATGGCCACTCAAGATGCCGAGGACATCACCACGGTCTATAGACGGGCCACCGTGTCGGCCACCATGATCGCCCCCCTTCTTGCCGCCACCTGACTGGCCAGGTCCTTGGGAGTGTGGAGGCTGGCCCTTCCCGTTCCCCTGCCCTTTGCCATTGCCAGGATCAGCCGATGAAACGCAGGGCGCTAATGCCATTACCATCGATGTAATGCATGCAACGAAAATCCGGGGCTTGGCCATGGCTGCTTCCTTTTGCGATGGAGGAATCTATGCAATGTAGACGACGCCAGGGGCACTCGTCCGTGACAGCTATCACGTTGCCTGCCTCCCGCTAGCACAGGCTCCACTCCCATACATCAGGTGCGGGACGTTACTTGATCACGCTCTGATACGTCTCGGCATGGGCATGGCCGTGCAGGATGGCAACTACTCAACGTTAGCGTGCCGGCGGTGATGTTATCGGTCCCAACCTCCACAGGCAGGCAGCCACATACGCGCTGCTTGGCTGAAGACGTTCAGCCTTGGCTCTTCCTGAACGGCCATCCGCTGCCGGCAAGTTCCAGTTAACCAGCGTCGCCACCCCATCACGCCCTTCGCAGGGCAACAGCTTGCTGCCACGAAGCCTGCGATAAAAAAATTGGATATCTCATTAAAGAAATCCCGCAGGCGCTGCCATGGACCATGGCAGTACAGTCCGCCTCACGCCGCAGTCCGGCGGGGTGATTGCTGCTGGGCCGTTACGCGTTCAAAGCCTTAGCGGAACCCAGCGCAATTCACACCAATACAAGAATAAAGGTGACCACGCATGCTTAAGCCTCCTGTCGATGCCCCTATCGATGTCAAAGACTGGATCGATAACCGCCCCATTGCCGCCTACCAGTGGCTGATCCTGTCGCTGTGCTTCCTGATCGTGCTGTTCGATGGCTTCGATGTCGCCGTCATGGGTTTCATCGCGCCTTCGCTGATGCAGGACTGGGGCCTGTCGCGCGCCGCCTTTGGCCCGGTGATGAGTGCCGGCATGGTCGGCCTTGCCATCGGCGCACTGACCGCCGGCCCGTACGCCGACCGATTGGGCCGCAAGAAAGTACTGCTGATCGCGGTCAGTGGTTTCAGCCTGCTGAGCCTGGCCTGCGCCTTCGCCCGCAACCCCTATGAGCTGGCTGTGTTGCGGTTGCTGACCGGCATTGCCCTGGGTGCGGCCATGCCCAACTGCACCACCCTGCTCGCCGAATACCTGCCTACCCGCAACCGCTCGTTGATGATCACCATCATGTTCACCGGCTTCAACATGGGCTCGGGCCTGGGCGGCTTTTTGTCCGCCTGGCTGATCCCTCATCACGGCTGGAAGTCGGTACTGCTGGCCGGCGGCCTGCTGCCATTGGCTTTGCTGCCCCTGCTGTGGTGGCTGCTGCCAGAGTCCGCCCGCTTCCTGGCTGCACGCCAGGCACCGGCCAGCCAGATTGCGGCAGCCTTGGCCAAACTCGGCGGCCGCTTCGCTGCCGGCACGCGCTTTATCGTCAGTGAGCCAACCACGCAGCACAAGGCACCGGCCCGGCAGCTGTTCAGCGAGCGCTACCGGTTGGGCACCCTGGCCCTGTGGCTGACCTATTTCATGGGCCTGCTGGTGATCTACCTGACCATGGGCTGGTTGCCGACCCTGCTGCGTGATGGCGGGCTGTCCATCGAGCGCGCCGCCACCATCACCGGGCTGTTCCAGATTGGCGGCGCAGTGGGCGCAATCGTGGTCGGCTGGATCATGGACCGACGCAACCCCAACCGGGTCATCGCCATCGCCTACGCCCTCGGCGGCCTGTGCATCGTCTCACTGGGCGCCCTGAGCCTGGAGTCGAGCCTGCTGGTGGTGGGCGTGGCGGCTGCCGGGTTCTGCATGAGCGGTGCGCAGACCGGCCTGAACGCCTTCGCCCCTGGCTACTACCCGACCGAGTTCCGCGCCACAGGTGTAAGCTGGATGCTCGGTATCGGGCGCTTTGGGGCCATTTTCGGCTCCCTCATCGGTGGTGCCGTGCTCAGCCTTGGGCTGGGCCTGCCGCTGCTGTTCACCCTCCTCGGCCTGCCGGCATTCGCCGCCGCCCTGGCGATCCTGGCCAACGGCCACGCCCGGCTGCGCGCGAACCCCGCAGTAACCGCGCCGTAACCTGTAACAGAGGACTTTCGCATGGCTCGTATCATTGGTGGCCTGGCCGTCTCCCACACCCCAACCATCGGCTTCGCAGTCGACCACGACAAACAGGAAGAAGCCGCCTGGGCGCCGATCTTCGAAAGCTTCGAGCCGATCCGCACGTGGCTGCAGCAGCGCCAGCCGGACGTACTCTTCTATATCTTCAACGACCACATCACCTCGTTTTTCTTTGACCATTACAGCGCCTTCACCCTGGGCGTAGACGAGCAGTATGGCGTGGCCGATGAAGGGGGTAACCCGCGGGACCTGCCGCCAGTGGGCGGCCACGCAGCGCTGTCGCGGCACATCGGCCAGAGCCTGATGGCCGATGAGTTCGACATGAGCTTTTTCCGCGACAAGCCGCTGGACCACGGCTTCTTCTCGCCCATGTCGGCGCTGCTGCCCTGCGATGAAAGCTGGCCCGTACAGATCGTGCCGCTGCAGGTCGGCGTACTGCAGCTGCCGATCCCCACGGCCCGGCGCTGCTACAAACTGGGCCAGGCATTGCGCCGCGCCATCGAGAGCTACCCCGAAGACCTCAAGGTGGCGATCGTCGCCACCGGCGGGGTGTCACACCAGGTGCACGGCGAGCGTTGCGGCTTCAACAACCCGGAGTGGGACGCGCAGTTCCTTGAACTGCTGGTGAACGACCCACAGCGCCTTACCGAGATGACACTGGCTGAGTACGCCACGCTCGGCGGCATGGAAGGCGCCGAGGTGATCACCTGGCTGATCATGCGTGGCGCGTTGTCTGCCAATGTTGAGCGCAAGCACCAAAGCTACTACCTGCCATCGATGACCGGCATTGCCACCCTGCTGCTGGAAAACCGCGACCAGGCACTGCCGGCGCCGGTCAACGAACGTCACCGCCAGCACATGCAGCATCAGCTGGCAGGGGCTGAGCAGCTTGAAGGCACCTACCCCTACACCCTGGAGCGCAGTGCCAAAGGCTACCGCCTGAACAAGTTCTTGCATCGCATGATCGAGCCGCAGTGGCGCCAGCGTTTCCTGAGCGAACCCGAAGCGCTGTACCGCGAGGCAGGCCTGAGCGAAGAGGAAAGCGACCTGCTGCGCCGCCGCGACTGGCGCGGGCTGATCCACTACGGGGTGATCTTCTTCGTGCTGGAGAAGCTAGGCGCCGTACTGGGTGTGTCCAACCTGGACATTTACGCCGCCATGCGCGGGCAGAGCATCGAAGACTTCATGAAGACCCGTAACCAGCAGGTTCGCTACTCGGTGGCCGGCAAAGCGCCAAACTGACCGATGCAACCCGCTTGATCCTGTGACGGCGCGTCCCGCGCCGCCACCCCCACCGCTCCCTGATTCAACCTGCCCAGCGCCGATGCGCCGCTGGCGGGCAGCGCTTTGCCCATCCCTGGAGAATAAAAATAATGAAATGCCGCACCCTGTACCCGCTCGTCCCTACATTCGCACTGGCAGCCAGCCTGCCACTGCAAGCCCTGGCCGAAGGCTTCGTCGACGATGCCAAGGCAAGCCTGACGTTGCGTAACTTCTACATGAACCGCGACTACACGGGCACGGCAAGCCAAGGCAAAGCCGAGGAATGGACGCAAAGTTTCATCCTTGACTTCAAGTCCGGCTACACCCCCGGCGTGGTCGGTTTCGGCGTTGACGTGCTGGGCCTTTACAGCATCAAACTTGATGGCGGCAAGGGCACCGCCGGCACGCAGTTGCTGCCTGTTCATGACGACGGGCGCCCGGCGGACGACTTTGGCCGCACGGCGCTGGCGGGCAAGATGCGGGTGTCCAAGACGGAACTCAAGGTTGGCGAGTGGTCACCTACCCTGCCCATCCTGCGCGCCGATGACGGCCGCTCGCTGCCACAAACCTTGCAGGGCGCGCAGGTCACCTCCAACGAGCTGGCCGGCCTGAGCCTGTATGGCGGCCAGTTCCGCCAGAACAGCCCGCGCAACGACGCCAGCATGCAGGACATGAGCCTGTTCACGCGCACAGCCTTCACCTCGGACCGCTTCAACTTCGCCGGCGGTGAATACCGCTTCAACCAGGAGCGCACCCTGGTCGGCGCCTGGTATGCCCAGCTGGAAGACATCTACCAGCAGCGCTACTTCCAGGTGCAGCATCAACAGCCGCTGGGTAACTGGGTACTGGGCGCCAACCTGGGCTACTTCTGGGGCAAGGACGACGGTGGCGCCAAGGCAGGCGAACTGGACAACCGCACCGCTTCGGGCCTGTTCTCGGCGAAGCTGGGTGGCAACACGTTCTACGTCGGTTTGCAGCAGGTCATGGGCGATGATGAATGGTTCCGAGTCAACGGCACCAGCGGCGGCACGCTGGCCAACGACGCCTTCGGCTCCAGCTACGAAAGCGCCCGCGAGCGCTCCTGGCAGGTGCGCCACGACTTCAACTTCGTGGTGCTTGGCATACCCGGCCTGACCCTGATGAACCGCTATATCCACGGTGACAACGTGCACAACGCCAGCACCCAGGACGGCACCGAGTGGGGCCGCGAAAGCGAGCTGGCCTATGTGGTCCAGTCCGGGCCGTTCAAGGCCCTGAACCTCAAGTGGCGAAACTCCAGCCAGCGCCGGGACTGGGGCAGTACCAACAGCTTCGATGAAAACAGGCTGATCGTCAGCTACCCCCTGAGCCTGCTTTGAGGCCCCTCCCGAGCTTACGCCTGCTCAGTGATGACCTGGCGGATACAGGTCATCAGCGCGACTGCTGCCGGTGACTGCAGGCAGCCACTGCGCTGCATGAGCCCGATGGCGCGGGCAGTGCCGGGCAGTGCCAGCGGCAGGCGTTGCAGTTCGCCGCTGGCAATCTCGTAAGCCAACTGGTGCGCAGACACCGCCGCCAGCATGTCCGAACGCACCAACAGACCACGGATAACCGCCAGATCAGCGCTTTCCACCACCGGCCACGGCGCTGTCAGGCCCGCGGCGGCGAAGCAGTTGTCGAGCAGCTGGCGGGCCGGCGAGCCCGCCCGCGGCAACACCCAGCGCGCCTGGTGCACGCCCTTGAGCGTCAGGTGTGTGTGCAACAGCGGGTGCCCTCGACGGGCCAGCAACACCATTTCCTCGTTGATGAGCGGCTCGCCCACCAGGTCGCTGGCGTAGTCGTGAGGCCGCAAGGCGCCCAGCACGAAGTCCACATCCCCTACCCGCAGCTCGGTCGCCAACAGGTCGAACGGGCTTTCGTTGGTCACCACCCGAACCTGTGGGTGCTGGGCCGTGAAGCGTAAAATGGCGTCCGGTAGAATGCGCGAGCGGCCCAATGGCAACGCGCCGACATGCACCACCCCGCGCAGGGTGCCTTGCATCGCGCTCAGGTCACTGTCCAGCAGGCGCAACTCGTTCAGCGCCCGGCGGATGGGGAACAGAATGTCCCGGCTGGCCACAGTGGGCTGCAGGCCGCGCGACGTGCGCACGAACAAGGGCTGTCCGCAGCCGCCTTCGAGCACTTTCAAGGCAGCACTGACCGCCGGCTGGCTAAGGCCGAAGTGCCGCGCCACGGTTTGCATGTGCCGTGTTTCACAGAGCTTCACGAACACCTGCAGGCGCCGCGCCTGAAACAGGTAAAGGGGCTCGCCCTGCGCGGTGCCCAGCAAACTCGGCACGCCGTCCAGTTCCGCCAGCACGCGCTGTGCACGCGGCAGCAGGCACTCGCCATAGTCAGTCAGGCGCATGCCATTGGCATGGCGCTCGAACAGGGGCACGGCAAAGCGCGCCTCCAGCTCGGCGATGGCGCGAGTGACCACGGACTGAGCACGGAACAGCACCTCCGTCGCCCGCGAAACGCTGCCCAGCTCGGCTACCCGGATGAACGCGCGGACTTGCATCAGGTTGGGCAGTTCGACATCGATCATAAGGGCTCCCGGCGCTCGGCTCGTGACTGCGGCGACTATGCCTCTACCCCGCTTGCCCGGCAATAAATAAAACGCATAGCCGCTGCAAATGAACGCATTAGTGCCCTGCACAGGCCAGTGACATCCTGCGCCCACCCCCACTGCAGGAGCCAACGAACCATGAATACCCCACAAAAATCCGCCCTGGTGGTCAGCGCACATTCGGCCGACTTTGTCTGGCGTGCCGGTGGCGCCATTGCGCTGCATGCTGAGCAAGGCTATGCCATGCACGTGGTCTGCCTGTCTTTCGGTGAGCGTGGTGAGTCTGCCAAGCTGTGGCGCAAGGGTGAAATGACTGAAGCCAAGGTCAAGGACGCACGCCGTGAAGAGGCCATGGCCGCGGCCGAAATCCTCGGTGCCAGCGTGGAGTTCTTCGACATCGGCGACTACCCGATGCGCGCCGACAAGGACACCCTGTTCCGCCTGGCCGATGTGTATCGCCGGGTACAACCGGAGTTCGTACTCAGCCACTCCCTCAAAGACCCCTACAACTACGACCACCCACTGGCCATGCACCTGGCCCAGGAAGCCCGCATCATCGCGCAGGCTGAAGGCTACAAGCCGGGCGAAAAGATCGTTGGCGCACCGCCGGTGTACGCCTTTGAGCCGCACCAGCCCGAGCAGTGCGAATGGCGCCCGGACACCTTCCTGGACATCACCCCGGTGTGGGACAAAAAGTATGCCGCCATCCAGTGCATGGCCGGCCAGGAACACCTCTGGGAGTACTACACCCGCGTAGCCCTGCAGCGCGGCGTGCAAGCCAAGCGTAACGTGGGCATCACCAGTGCACGCAACATCGTCTACGCCGAAGGCCTGCAGAGCGTGTTCCCACGCGTGACGGAGAACCTGGCATGAGCGGGCTGATCGGCAAGACCGGCATCGTCGTGCGTAATATCCCACGCGTTGAGCCACACATCATCGATGCCCTGGGCCGGCTGGGTGTCGCCACGGTGCATGAGGCCCAAGGTCGCAAGGGGCTGCTCAATACTGCCGTGCGCCCCCTCCAGCAAGGTGTGGCAGTGGCCGGCAGCGCGGTAACCGTGCTGGTGGCCCCAGGCGACAACTGGATGTTCCATGTTGCCGTGGAGCAGTGCCGCCCAGGCGACGTACTGGTGGTGGCGCCCAGCTCGCCGTGCAGCGATGGCTATTTCGGCGACCTGCTGGCGACCTCGCTCCAGGCCCGCGGCGTGCGCGGCCTGGTGATCGATGCGGGCGTGCGCGACAGCCAGACACTGCGCGACATGGGCTTTGCCGTGTGGTCCCGCGCCATCAACGCCCAAGGCACAGTGAAGGAAGTGCTGGGTTCGGTGAACCTGCCGCTGCTGTGTGCCGGGCAGCTCGTCAATGCCGGTGACATCGTGGTGGCCGATGACGACGGTGTAGTGGTGGTGCGCCATGGCGAAGCCCAGGCGGTACTCGAAGCCGCCACCCAGCGCGCCGACCTGGAGGAACGCAAACGCCTGCGCCTGGCCGCCGGCGAGCTTGGCCTGGACATCTACGAGATGCGCCCGCGCCTGGCGGCGAAGGGCCTGCGTTATGTCGACCACCTCACCGACCTGGAAGGCTGAACATGGGCCAGACCCGCATACCCTGCCTGCTGATGCGCGGCGGCACCTCCAAGGGCGCCTATTTTCTGCATGACGACCTGCCCGCCCCTGGCCCGCTGCGCGACCGGGTATTGCTGGCGGTGATGGGCTCGCCCGATGCCCGGCAGATTGACGGCATCGGCGGCGCCGACTCGCTCACCAGCAAAGTCGCCATTATGCGCGCTTCGCAGCGCGATGACGCCGACGTGGACTACCTGTTCGCTCAGGTGGTGGTGGACGAGGCGCGGGTGGACTATGGGCAAAACTGCGGCAACATTCTGGCCGGCGTAGGGCCGTTCGCAATTGAGCGCGGCCTGGTGGCCGCCAGCGGCGCGAGCACACCGGTGCGCATCTTCATGGAAAACACCGGGCAGATCGCCGTCGCCCAGGTGCCGACCGCCGAGGGCCAGGTGGAGTATGCCGGCGATACCCGTATTGATGGGGTGCCGGGCCGTGCGGCGGCGCTGGTGGTAACGTTTGCCGACGTGGCCGGCGCCAGCTGCGGAGCGCTGTTGCCCACCGGCAACAGCCGCGACTGTGTCGATGGCCTGGAAGTCACCTGCATCGACAACGGCATGCCCGTGGTGCTGCTGCGTGCAGAAGACCTTGGCGTGACCGGTTACGAGCCGTGCGAAACGCTGGAGGCCGACAGCGCCCTGAAAACACGCCTGGAAGCCATCCGCCTGCAACTGGGCCCACGCATGAACCTGGGTGATGTCAGCCAGCGCAATGTGCCAAAAATGTGCCTGCTGTCAGCACCGCGCAACGGCGGCACGGTCAATACGCGCTCGTTCATCCCGCACCGCTGCCATGCGTCCATCGGGGTGTTTGGTGCGGTGAGTGTTGCTACGGCCTGTTTGATTGAAGGGTCGGTTGCACAGGGCCTTGCCAGCACGTCCGGCGGTGATCGTCAGCGTTTGGCGGTGGAGCATCCGAGTGGGGAATTTACGGTGGAAATCAGCCTGGAACATGGCGTGATCAAGGGGTGCGGGTTGGTGAGGACGGCGCGTTTGCTGTTTGACGGGGTTGTGTGCATCGGTCGGGATATCTGGGGTGGGCCGCAGAAGTGACTCATCAATGGTTGCTTGGGGTTTCAAAAATGAATGGACACCGCAAGTGCACTGACCAGCAAACAGAGGCTCGCGACAGCCGTTAAATGCACGCGCATCGGCAGATACCACCCAGGCATGGCTTGCGCCAGTTTGCGATCCTGCCAAAGATGGCCGACAAAACCAAAGGTCAACACCAGACACCCCACTGGCACAGGCAGCAACGTGCCAACCCAACCGATCAGGGCCGGTATAACGCTCCACACCAGTCGCTCTTGACGCTGCTTCGCGGGCAACCCCTGCAACGTCATGGCGAACCCCCAGTGCAGGGCACCGACGAAGCTCAATATCACCGCGCCATAGCCAACCAGCATCATCGAGAAAAACGCTCGATATTCAGCCGAAAAGAGGATGAGCGCCGTCAAACCAATAAACGGCAGCAGGCCGCCGTAACCCAGGACAGCGAAGCGGCTTGGAGATAAAGCGGTAGCAACGGAACTCATCTGGGCGCCCCTTCGCAACGGTTCAGGACCGGATGTCAGTTGTGTCGTCCAATGAGGTTAAGGAATTCGTGCCGCGTAGAGGGGTCGTCGCGAAATTCACCTAACATCACGGATGTCATCATCACCGAGTTCTGCTTCTCTACCCCGCGCATCATCATGCACATATGCTTGGCTTCGATCACGACCGCTACTCCTGCAGCATCCGTGACCTCCTGCACGGCATACGCAATTTGCCGCGTGAGGTTTTCCTGTATCTGTAAACGACGGGCGAACATATCCACCACGCGTGCAACCTTGGAAAGCCCTAGCACACGCCCTGTTGGCAGGTACGCGACATGCGCCTTGCCAATAAACGGCAACATGTGGTGTTCGCACAATGAGTAGAGTTCAATGTCACGCACCACAATCATTTCATCGTTTGCACTCTCGAACAAAGCGCCGTTCACGACCTCGTGGAGATTCTGGGCATACCCGTTGCACAGGTACTGCATGGCTTTGGCCGCACGCTGGGGTGTGTCCAGAAGCCCTTCGCGCTGCGGGTTTTCACCAATACCGACCAGGATTTCATGATAGTGCTCGGCTAACGAATGTGACATTTGGACTCCTCACCGCTACAGCGGTGCCCGCCATCGGGATGTGGTAGCCAGGCCAAGTGTGGCCTCAATCGACAGAACAGCCTGTAAAGAACCGAAAACAGGGGACGTATCTCCCGAGCGCACAATGGGCAAGCGCCGTCGAAGCACAGGGTGAAGGGCCATTCGAAATACATGTACAAGACCTCAATCTTGTATAGGTTTTTGTATAAGTTAGCTGAAACCAGGAAATTCGCAATGGGGGCTAGGGGGTGTTCGCAGGTGGATTTGTGGTGGCGGTGAGATCGAGCGCCGCCCGCGCGGCGCATCGCGAGCTACGCTCGCTCCTACGCTTGTTTCGGGCCAGTATCCCTGTGGCAGACGCGCGCGACCGCCTTGTTTGTACGGCGCGATATCGAGTCATGCGCCCAGGCGTTCGCGCGCAAATCCCGCAGAAATAATTGGCCCGAAACGAACGTAGATACTCTGTTGGCGGTCAAGCTTTTTTGAGGTGCTCAGCGCTGAACAGCTTGGCCGTATCAAAGGGCTCATCGCCACGCATGCATGCCCAGGCACCTGTCAGGTATTTACGCATGACGGCGGCGATAGCCTGCATTTTCTTCTTCCCTCTGCTGAGCAACGATTCGTAAAAGCCCTTCGCGTAGGGGTCATAGCGGATCGCCGTCAACGCTGGCATATACATCGCTGCTCGCAGGTAGGCATTTCCACTTTTTCCGAGTCGACCAGGCTTATCAATGCTTGTACCTGACTGCGTCTGTCGAACGTCGAGACCGGCATGGCGGCTTACCTGCGAAGACTTGAGCATTTCAGGTAATGTCGTGAGCTCAGCCAAAATGGCTAATACAGACACCTCTCCCATGCCAGGAGCGGCAATTAGTTGTTGGTACTGCCGACTAAGCATTTGGCATTGAGCAATCAAGTCATGGCCAGCCTTACGAAATCGCTCAATACGCTTGTCCAATGAGGCTATCGCCTCTTCTTCGTCTTCGATCAGCATGGCGATGGTCGTGTTGGTCGCCCGCAACGCATGCAACTCATTTTTCGCCCTTGTTCGGTGGCCAACCAGACGATTGATATGCCGCCCGATAGCCCGGAGCTCAAGCTGGGCAGGGCTTGGAGGGGTCCATAAGCGTGGTGTCATTCGCTCGGCATACTCGGAAAGCAGCTGGGCATCAATCGCATCAGTTTTGCTGTTCACCAGCATTAGCTTGGCGAAATTGTGAAAGCTCTTGGGGTTGATTACCGAGACAGGGAGGTCAGCGGCGTGCAGGTCGATGGCCAAATCCAGGTAATAGATACCGGTCGCTTCCATCACGATGGCTTTGGGCTTGAGCGATTGGAGCTTCTTAACCGCAGCTTTACGTCCGGCTGGTGTCTGGGCGATCTCCCACTGACCAGCAGGGCGCCCATCTTTGCGCACCCCGGCGATTGAAGTGCGCGAACCGATATCCAGGCCAACGAAGACACTCATCCTTCCCACTCCCCAGCAACATAGGTAACAATGGCCTCCGGTTCCCCGACCTCGAACTTCATGCCGCTGCAACCTTGTAATGCGAAGTCCGACTTGTCGGCTTCTCGATACTCTTCGTGGTGGGCAATGAGGCGGGGGACCTCTCTACGTACAAGGTCAGGGCAATCCCTGCCTTCAGGAGCGATCGGTCTCCCCGGAAGTGCTTCTTGAACCTGACGAGAATAACCTCTCTGGCCAGGTCAGACACAACATACAAGGAGCGAGCGCAGCTCGCGATGCGCCGCGCGGGCGGCGC
>NZ_SSOE01000060.1:8863-277187 GCF_029871175.1 Pseudomonas sp. BN607 | reverse complement strand
CGGTGCATGGCACCGGCTCTGCCGGTGTTCGCGGGACAAGCCCGCTCCCACAATGGTCACTGCGCTAGATTCTAAAAATTGAGCAAGCCAGTTGTTTCCCCAGGTACTGCATCAGCCTCAAACCTACGGGGGTACCTGTGGGAGCGGGCTTGTCCCGCGAAGAATCCAACACGGTGCATGGCACGGGCTTCGCCCGTGTTCACGGGACAAGCCCCCTCCCACAGGGATTGCGCTAGATTCTCCCGTTCATGCAGCAGTACTGATACCTGCCTACCACTCCTGGCTAAGCCCTAAGTCTCGAACCCAGACCCAGGCAGGTATCGGGACCAAATCACCGCGCCACACCCTCCCACCCCAAAGCACCCATCACCCCACGCCAAAGCAGCGTTTCTGGCAATTTGCCCACTTCTGATAATCGCCTCCGACATCCCGTCCCCGTTTGGAGCGCGCCATGCACAACAACAATAAGCACCTGCCGCCTCGTTTCCTCGCTGCTGCTATCGCCAGCTTTTCTGCCCTAGGCCTGAGCAGCGTCGCCGAAGCCGAGATCATGCTGTACGACAAGGACCAGACGACGTTTTCCACCGATGGCTATATCAACGCCTTCTACGTCAACAGCGAGGTCGACCGCGAGGGCGAGCAGTTTGACCGCCGCCAGTCGCGGGTGAAGATGGGCTTCTTGCCGAACTACCTCGGCTTCAACATGGGCAAGCAGGTGGATGACCTGAAACTCGGTGCACGCGCCTCGTTCTGGGTCACCATTAACGACAGCGAAACCAATGGCACCGACACGGCCATCGATGTGCGTCAGTTCTACGGCACGGTGGCCAACCCCGAATGGGGCGAGGTGCTGATCGGCAAGGATTTCGGGCTATTCGCCCGTTCCAACATCCTGCTCGACGAACTGCTGGCCGGCTATGGCCAGGTCAGCGACACCTTGGGGCTGGTGGACGGCGGCGGGGTGTCGTTCGGCAACATCGGCAGCGGCTATCCGTACCCATTCCCCACCTCGCAGATCACCTACCGCACGCCGGTGATGGACGGCCTGCGGGTGGCGGTGGGCATCATGGACCCGGTGGACACCAACGACAGCAGCCCGACCGGCAAGGCTTACCAGGAAAACCCGCGCACCGAGAGCGAGATCACCTACCAGTTCGACCTGGGTGGGGCGCAGATCTACAGCTGGGTCAACGGCAGTTACCAGACCTCGGACAATACGGACTCCACGGTAGAAACGATCACTTCCAAGGGGGTGGGTTACGGGGTGCAGGCAAAGATGGGCGGCTGGTCGCTGACCGGCTCGGGGTTCCAGGCCAAGGGCATCAACCCGTTCTTCACCAACAACGCGGGTGAGCCGGTGCTGCGCAATGTGGACAGTGACGGCTACCTGCTGCAGGGCTCGTACCAGTTTGGCAAGAACCGCGTGGCGCTGTCCTATGGCAAGACCAAGGACGATGGCAACGGTGCGGTTGGCAGCGGCGCGGACTACGAGACCCGGGGTGTGGCGCTGTTCCATGACATCAACGACAACCTGAAACTGGTTGCCGAGTACAACCAGTTTTCCATCGACGGGCATGACACCAGTGCGCAGAACGAAGACACCGATACCTTTGCGGTGGGCGCGGTGTTGACCTGGTAAGTGGCCGGGGCCGCAAGGCGGCCCCGAATGACGCGGTCTTTTACGCCCATGGAACCGCCCACCCGCTACCCAAGTAGCATTCGTCACCCGCCACCCGCTCCTTAAACTGAACACTCAGCCACCCCGTGCCGGAGACCACGATGCAGCAGGCTCATAACGACGGTGTGGTCAGTGCCATGTCTCAGGCTACCGACGCACGGCTGGCCGCTCAGGACCTGGCGCGGCAGTTGCTGCACCCGCACCTGGGTTTCGTGTTGTTCTTCTGCTCCGCCGAGTACGACTTGCAGGCTTTAGGCGAAGCATTGGAACAGGACTTTGGCGGCATACGCCTGGTTGGCTGCACCAGCGCCGGTGAAATCACCCCGCTGGGCTACGGCCGCAATTGCGTGACGGCGGTGGGCTTCGATCACCGGCACTTTTCGATCGCCACCGCGTTGATCGATGAGATGGAGCGATTCAGCCTGATCGACGCGCAGCAGATGGTCGAGCGGCTGGTCGGCACCTGCCGCAGCAATACCCTGGCGCCAATCAAGGGCCACAGTTTTGCACTCACGCTGCTCGATGGCTTGTCCAGCCGCGAGGAGATGGTGCTTGCCGCACTCAGCGCAGCACTGGGCGATATCCCGCACTTCGGCGGCTCGGCCGGTGACGACAACTACCTGAACCGCACCCATGTGTATTTCGGCGGTACATTTCACAACGGCGCAGCCGTGGTGGTGCTGGTCAACACCTGGCTCGACTTCGAAGTGTTCACCACGCATCACATCCTGCCGCGCCAGGAAAAGCTGGTGGTAACCGGTGCCGACAGCGCCCAGCGCCGGGTTTTCGAACTGAATGCCGAGCCGGCGGCCGAGGAATATGCCCGCCACATCGGTGTACCCGTGGCTGCGCTCGATCACCGGGTGTTCGCCGCCCACCCGCTGGCCGTGCGCATTCATGATCAGTACTACGTGCGGGCGATCCAGCAAATGCATCCTGACCTCAGCTTGAGCTTCTACTGCGCGGTGGAGAACGGCATCGTGCTCACGGCCATGACCCCGGGCCCGCTGTTGCCGAACCTGCACCAGCTGTTCGATGGCCTGCACCAGCGTCTCGGACCGTTGCTGCTGACCATCGGTTGTGATTGTTTCCTGCGGCGGCTGGAACTGGAAGCCCACCACGGCCTGGAGCCGGTCGGCGCGTTCCTGCGCGAGCAACGGGTGATCGGCTTCAACACCTACGGAGAACAGTTCAATGGCATGCACATCAACCAGACCTTCACCGGGGTCGCCATTGCCCGCAACCGGCCTCCTGTCGGTCGCTGAACTGCAGGCCGAGCTGACCCGGCTGCAGCACCAGAACCACAAGCTGCAGCGCATCAATGACGCACTGATCGAGCGCATCGAATCGGGCGTGACCCGGGGCAACGACCCATACGCCGCGTTCCAGCATTCAGTGGTGCTGGCCGAGCAGGTGCGCGAGCGCACCGATGCGTTGAACCAGGCCATGGCCGAGCTCAAGGCCGTCAACCGCCTGCTCAGCGAGGCCCGGCAGCGGGCCGAGACGGCCCATCAGCACCAGATTCGCCTGATTACCGACAACGTCCCGGCGCTGATCGCTTACCTGAACGCCGATCTGGTCTACGAATTCACCAACAAGGTTTACGAAGAGTGGTATTGCTGGCCGCATGGCGTGATGCTGGGCCAGAGCCTGCGCGAGGCCCACAGCGAGCAGCATTACCAGCGCCTGGAAGGCTACGTGGCGCGGGCGCTGGCGGGGGAGAGCGTAACGTTTGAGTTTGCCGAGACCAATATCAACGGCCAAGAACGCTACATGTTGCGTTCCTACGTACCGAACCGCCTGGCCAGTGGCGAAATCGTGGGTATCTTCGTGCTGATCCGCGACATCACCGAGCGCCGCAACACCGCACAGGCGTTGCACCAGGCGTATCAGCACCTGGAGCAACGGGTGCGCGAGCGCACTGCCGAACTGACCAGCCTCAACGACCAGTTGCTGCGCGAGATCGAAGAGCGCAGCCAGGCCGAGTCGCGTCTGCGCGAGGCCAAGCGCGAGGCCGAGCAGGCCAACCTGTCGAAAACCAAGTTCCTTGCTGCGGTCAGCCATGACTTGCTGCAACCGCTGAACGCGGCGCGGCTGTTCACCAGTGCATTGCTTGAGCGCGACGAACCGCAAAACGCTGCCCACCTGGTGCGAAATGTCAGCAATTCACTGGAGGATGTGGAAAACCTGTTGGGTACCCTGGTGGATATTTCCAAGCTCGATGCCGGGGTGATCAAGGCCGATGTCGCCCCGTTTGCCCTCCACGAACTGATGGACAACCTGGCTGCCGAATACGCCCAGGTGGCGCGTAGCGAAGGGTTAGCGCTGCATTTTGTGGGGTGTTCTGCCGTCGTGCGCAGTGACATCCAGCTGCTGGCACGCATCCTGCGCAACCTGCTCAGCAATGCCATCCGCTACACCCGCAGCGGGCGCGTCGTGCTGGGGTGTCGGCGCCAGCGCGGTGGCGTGCGTATTGAAGTATGGGACAGCGGCATCGGCATTGCCGAAGAGCACCTGGAAGACATGTTCCTGGAGTTCAAGCGGGGTGATGTGCAGCGCCCGGACCAGGACCGTGGGCTGGGCCTGGGCCTGGCAATCGTGGAGAAAATCGCCGGCATCCTCGGCCACCGGATCCGCGTGCGGTCATGGCTGGGCAAAGGCTCGGTGTTCGCTGTCGAGGTGCCGCTGAGCGCCACTGCACCCAAGGCCCAGCCGAGCCCGGCGATCTGCGAGCCGATGCTCGAACGCTTGCGCGGGGCGCGGGTGTGGGTGCTGGATAACGATGCGGCGATTTGTGCGGGCATGCGTACCTTGCTGGAAGGTTGGGGCTGCCGGGTGGTCACTGCGCTGTCGGAGGAAGACCTGGCGCGCCAGGTGGACAACTACCACGCCGAGGCCGACCTGCTGATTGCCGACTACCACCTGGACAACGACTGCAATGGTGTCGACGCCGTGGCGCGGATCAATGCCCGCCGCGCCCAGCCGCTACCGGCGCTGATGATCACTGCCAACTACAGCAACGATCTCAAGCAGCAAATCCGCGAGCTGGGTCACACGCTGATGCACAAGCCCGTAAGGCCGATGAAACTCAAGACGGCGATGAGTCATCTGCTGGCCAGTGGCGTGGCATAGCGTTTGGCGGCTTCGCGGGGTTACCCGCGAAGCCGCCGGAACAGGTCAACGGCGTAGATAATCAGCAAAATCGATATCGCCAGCACTGAGGATGGCCTGCACCCGGTTGTGCACATTGAGTTTGCGCAGTATCGCCGACACATGCGCCTTGACCGTGGTTTCGGCGATGTCCAGCGTGTAGGCGATCTGTTTATTCGATTCGCCTTTGGTCATGCGCTCTAGCACCAGCAGTTGCTTGCGGGTCAGGGCCTGGAGCATTTCTGGCGGGAAGCTTGGGGCATCGTTATGGCGCCGGCTGGTACTGCTTTTTTGCGCGCGGATGATGTCTGGCGGCAGGTAGACATTGCCGTTGAGGATCTGCTCGATCGCCTCGATCATCTGCGAGCGCGGTGACGACTTGGTGATGAAACCCACGGCGCCGTAGGTGATGGCCTGCAGCACGATCTGCTTTTCCTGCTCGGCCGATACGATCACCACAGGTGTGGTCGGCGCTTCGTTGCGCAGGGTGATCAGGCCATTGAGACCGTGCATGCCGGGCATGTTCAGGTCGAGCAGGATCAGGTCGAGGTCGTCATGCGCCTGGGTCAGGGCCAGGGCGCTGTCCAGGTCGGCGGTTTCCATGACCTCGCTGCCTTTGAAGCCATCACTGATGACATTGTGGATGGCTTCACGAAACAGGGGGTGATCGTCGGCAATCAGAATTTTGTACATGGCCTTTTCACCTTGTTTTTATTGGATGGAGCAGGGCACGCAGTTGCAGGCAAGCAAATCAGGGAAAGGGCACCGGTTGCGCCGGCTGCAATGGCAGCTCGGCCTGCTGCCAGGCGTCCAGGCCATCTCGGTACCAGTAAAGGTTGGCATAGCCCAGGGCTTTAGCGCGTTTTACCGCGTTCCAGCTCAGCCAGCAATCGGCGCGGCAGTAAAACACCACCGGTTGTTCCGGGTGCCCGGCCGTGGCTTTTTCCAGGTTATGCACGAAGTAGTTCTGCCAGGCCGGGCTCAGTTCGCCGTCGCCGGTGTTGGCCAGCCACAGGCTGCCAGGGAGGTTGGCGTGGGGCTCGTCTTCGATGAAGCGGCCCTGCAGCCATTGCCGGCGGTAGACGTCGATCAGTACCGGCGGCGGGTTCTGGCCCAGCAGGCGTTGCAGCGCGGCAGTGTCGATAACCTGGCCGCCTTCGACCTGGGCTGGGGTCGGGCTGCGGTAGAGGCTGGTGCGGTAACCGTCGGCGGAGAACAGCGGCGCCGTGTCAGCCTGGGCGATGCCTAGCGTCAGGCTCAGCGAAAGTACCGCCAGCAAAGGGCGTGGCAGCCGGGGCAGGGCACGTGGCATGGAGGTTGTTCCTTTTTGTTATGGACTCATTACATGCCAGTGGCGGTGCTTTGTGAATGCGACGATAGACAGTAAATGCAGTACTAAAGTAGTAGATGGCCGGGCGCCTGAAGGCATGGAGACGCCCAAGGCCGCTCCCACACACTCTCCGCGTTACACGCCAGGTTTTCAGCGCGGCTTGCGCAGCGCTGCATGCTGGGGGTTGAAGGTGAGGATCGCCAGCAGCGTGAACAGCCCGGTCAAACCCAGGCACACCGCCAGCGCCAGCAGGTTCAGCCGCTCGTACAAGGCAAAGCGCACCAGCTCGACGGCGTGGGTAAACGGGTTTACTGCGCACAACCCGTACAGCCATTCGCTGGCCTCGCGCATCTTCCACAACGGGTACAGCGCCGACGACAGGAAGAACAGCGGGAAGATCACGAAATTCATCACCCCGGCGAAGTTCTCCAGCTGGCGGATGGCGTTCGACAGCAACAGCCCCAGGGCGCTGAGCATGAAAGCCACCAGCAGCAATGCCGGCAGGGCCATCAGCAGCCCCGCAGCCGGTGGCTGCACACCGTACAGCCAGGCAATGGCAAGGAAGGCATACACCTGTAGCAGGGAAATCAGCGAGGTCGCCAGCAACTTGCTGCCCAGCAGGAACGGCCGCGGCAAGGGGCTGGTCAGGAGCACCCGCATGCTGCCCATCTCGCGGTCATAGACCATCGACAACGAACCCTGCATACCGTTGAACAAGAGGATCATGCAGGCCAGGCCGGGAATGATATACACCTCGTAGGGGATGTACGTGTCGTAGGGCTCGATGATCGCGATGCCCAGCGCTGCGCGAAACCCGGCGGCGAATACCAGCAGCCACAGCAGCGGGCGCACCAGGGCACTGAGCAGGCGCGTGCGCTGCAACACGAAGCGCAGCCATTCGCGCTGCATGATGCCGTTGAAACATTGCCAGTAAGCGTTCATTGGGCGTTGGCTCCTGAAGGCGTGCGGGTCAGGCGGGCAAAGGCGTGGTCGAGGTCGCCACCATGCTCCTGGCTCAACGCATCGGCCGTACCACTGGCCACCAGGCGCCCTTGGTGGAGTATCAGCAGGTCGTCGCTGGGCTGTACTTCGTCCAGCAGGTGGGTGGCCCACAGCACACTCAATTGCTGCTCGACGCACAGCAGCCGCAGGTGCTGGTTGAGCGCCAGGCGGCTGGCCGGGTCAAGGCCGACGCTGGCTTCGTCGAGCAGCAACAGGCGCGGCTCATGCAGCAGCGCGCGGGCAATTTCCACCCGGCGGCGATGGCCAATGTTCAGCTCGCGCACGCGATCATGACGGCGTTCGCCAAGGCCTTGGCGAGCCAGTTCCGCCTCGACGCGCTGGCTGCCTTGGCGCCGCGACAGGCCATGCAGGGCGGCGTGGTAGCGCAGGTTTTGCTCGACGCTCAGGTCCAGGTCCAGGGTACTTTGCTGAAACACCACGCCCAGCTGGCGCAGGGCCGGGCGCGGGCTGGTGCGCAAAGAATGGCCACACACGTCAATGTCGCCCTGTTGCAGGTCGTACAGGCGGGTAAGCAGGGCGATCAAGGTCGATTTGCCGGCGCCATTGGGGCCCAACAGCGCGGCGAAACGCCCAGGTGCCAGGCGGAAGCCAACCTGCCTGAGTGCCTCGCGCTGGCCGTAGGCAAAACTGACGTCCCTGACTTCCAGCGCGTTCATGGGGTCACCACCACACCCCAGGGGTAGCGCCCGACTTTCACTGACTTGAGCACCTTGAGGTGTTGCGCATCGATCACCGACACATCGCCACTGACGCCGTTGGTGGCCAGCAAGCGACTCTGGTCGGGGGTGAATGCCAGTTGCCAGACCCGCCGCCCGACCAGCAGGTAGTCGAGCACCTCATAGGTCTTGGCATCGATCACTGCCACATGGTTGGCCGGCCCCAGCGCGACGAAGGCGTATTTGCCATCGGCGCTGAGCTTTATACCCACCGGCTGGACCTTGTCCGGGTGCACGCCCTTGATCTGGAAGTTCAGGGTTTTCAGCACTTGGCGCGTTGCCACGTCGAGGATGGTCACCGTGCCACCGATTTCCGCCGAGGCCCACAGTTTCGAGCCGTCCTGGCTGAACTCGACGAAGCGCGGGCGCTGGTCGACCAGGGTGCTGTCGGCCAAGGTCTGGGTGCTGGTGTCGATCCAGTGCAGCATGTTGGTGGTTTCGCTGGTGTTCACCGCCCACTTGCCATCGGGGCTCACGGCCATGCCTTCGGGCTCGATGCCCACATCGATCTGCCCCAGGACCTTGTCGGTCACGGTGTCGATCACCGTCACCAGCGCGTCGTCCTCGTTGGACACATACAACCAGCGGTCGTTGGGGTGCAGGGCGAACTGCTCGGGGTCCTTGCCGGAGGGCAACTCCTTGATGATCTGGCGCGTGGCCACGTCCATCACCTGCACCCGGTCGGAGTCGCTGGCGCAGATGTACAGCAGCTTGTTGTCATGCGACAGCAGCAGGCCCCGCGGACGCTGGCCCACCGGCAGGGTCTGGATGACCTCCAGGGTTTGCATGTCGATCAGGCTGAGGCTGTTGTCCTTTTCGTTGGACACCCAGGCAGTGGCGGCCACGGCGTGCCCGCAGGCCAGCGCCAAGGCGCCCGAGAGCAGGCTGGGGTAGAGCAGGGCCCGGGGGAAGACGGGGCGGCGCATGGCGAAATCCTTATGGTTGTGGTTATCGGCTCAGGGGTAGCTGCAGGTCACTTCGGGCTTGTCATAGCCCAGGCTGTCCATTTCGTTGAAGGGGTGCAGGAAGCCTTCCTGCGGCGACGTGCTGACCAGGGCGCGTGGCTGCACCAGCGGGATTGGCTGGCGCAGTTCGCCGTTCCACGGGCGGTAACTGAGCTTGCGGCCCTTGAACCCGTCCAGCGGCAACTGCTCGCTGAGCAACAGCTGCTGCACCGCGCGCGGCTGGGCCTGGTGCAACTTGCTGACCGCGCTGGCGACACTGCGCACGGCCATCCAGGCGGCGAAGTCGCGGTCGTTCATCCAGCGCCCGGCCTGGGCTTCGAAGCGCTTTTGCAGCTGTGCCGCGCCGAAGGTTTCCACGGTCTTGTGCCAGCCGGTAGGGGTCAGGCCCTGGGTGCCGGCCACCGGGCGCGGGTACCAGGTCTGGTAGGGCAGGTATTCGCCAAAGTCGCCGCGCTCGTCGGCCACCAGCACCACGTCGTATTCGGCCGTTTGGGTGAACAGCGGCATGTCGGCCTGGGCGCTGCGGCGCTGGTCGTTGTCGAAGGTCCAGGCCTTTTCCGCGATCAGTTGCACGCCAAAGCGTTTCAGCGAGCGGCGCAGGGCGGCGGCGTAGGCCTGGTCGTCTGGCGTCTGGCCGACCACCAGCAACGCCCGCTGCCATTTGCGCAGCACCAGGAACTGCACCAGGGCATCGGCGAGCATGGCCCGGCCCGGCAGGCTGTGCAGCACATTGCCCAGGCACTGGCTGCTGCGCAGGCTGTCGTCGGGGCTGCCGGCATTGAACAGCAGGCTGTCGGGCAGGGCGGCAGACAGTGCGCGCAGGCTGGTGGCCGGGGCGTTGACCACGAACAGGCGCAGGCCCTGGTCATGCTGGGCCTTGGCCGCCTGCAGCAGCGCCTCGGGGCTGTCGACGTTGGCGTGGGTCAGCTGGAACTGCTGCTTCAGGAAGCGCCCGGTGCTGTTGCTGTCGACAATGGCCAGGTCGGCGCCTTGCAACCCGGCATCGCCGGGTTCAGGGATGATGTTGGACAGCAGCGGACCTGGGTCGGGGCGATAGCCCAGGTAGCCGATGCGTACTTGCAGCGTCTCTGCGGGCTGGCCCTGCGCGGCAGGCGTCAGGGGCGCAGCCAGAGCGGCGGCCAGGGCCAGTAGGCAGGTAAGGGCAAGGTGGGCTGGCTGGCGCATGACACACTCCACGGCAGATGGCGCCAGCATAGGAAGCCCTTCGGCAGCGGGAAATATGCAGAAAGTAGCGCTCGGCCGGTACCAAGGTAGTAATTCCGTGCAGGGGCCGCAGTTTTACGATGGTCCCCAACGGCCTGAGGAGAACCGCTTGTGCGCCTTGTCAACTTGTCGGCCCTGTGGCGAGTCAACCTCTGGGTCACGTTATGCTTCGCCTTGGTGACGCTGGCTTGTGCCGGGGTGCTGTTGCACCAGGCAGTGGCCGACGTCGAGCGTGAGTTGCAGTCAGCCGAAGCTGTGGTGGCGTACCTGGGCGAAACCGCTGAGCGCGACCCGGCAAGCCTGCAACCCGGTTTGACCAAGAGCCTGCGCCATGTGCGTGTGCACTGGGTGGCACCGGGTGAGGTGCCAACGCTGCCGCAAGAGGCCGGTATGGATGCCTGGCTTGGCCGCCAGTTGGTCGGTGAGCGTTACCAGGGCAGCCGGTTGCTGGACTTGACTGATGGCCGCCGCGTGTTGATTGCCGTGGATGCGCGGGATGAAATCGATGAAGTCTGGGACTCCCTGCAGCAACTGCTAGGCGTTTGTGGGCTGGCATTGTTGTTGAGCCTGTTGACCATCCGCTGGGCGGTGCGGCGGGCCAGGGGCCTGCTGGATGAGCTGCTGGGGGCCTTGCACCAGGTGTCGGGCGGACAATTGACGGCGCGCCTGCGCGAGGCCGGCTTGCCGGAAGCGCGCCAGTTGGCGAAACACTTCAACCGCATGGCCGCAACCCTGGAGCAGGCCCAGGCCGACAATGCCCAACTGACTCAGGCTCTGCTGGCAGTGCAGGAGCAGGAGCGTACCCAGTTGGCGCAGACCCTGCACGATGATCTGGGGCAATACCTGGCAGGCATGCGTGCCCAGCTGTGCCTGTTGCGTATGGTGGCCGAACAGCCTGAACGGGTGACACAGACGGCGCACGCCCTTGAAGTCAATTGCGAGCGCCTGCAGCAAGGCTTTCGCGCGCTGGTGCACAACTTGTATCCGGTGGCGCTGCATTACATGCCGCTGGCCGAGGCCTTCGGGCTGTTGGTGAGCCAGTGGCAGGCCAGCCAGGGCATCGAATGCCGGCTGCGGGTTGGTGAGCATCTGCCGGCGCTGCCTGGGGCGAGCAGAACGCATTTGTACCGCTTGCTGCAGGAGGCGCTGACCAACGTCGCCCGGCATGCCGGTGCCACCCAGGTGCGGGTACGCCTGCAGCGCAGTACCAAGGGCTTGCGCCTGTTCATTCGCGACAATGGCTGTGGCGCTTGCCAGCCCCGTCGTCCAGGGGTAGGCCTGCACTCGATGGCGGAGCGGGCCCGCAGCCTTGGGGGGGAGTTACGCATTTTCAGCCGCCCGGGGGCTGGCTGGGCGCTGGCCCTTAACATACCGGAGGAGGTGTGATGAATATCGTGTTGGTCGATGACCACGCCGTGGTCCGCCAGGGCTACGCCAGCCTGCTGCGGGCGGTGCTGCCATTGGTGCAGGTGCGTGAGGCCGCCAGTGGTGAAGAAGCGCTGGCCAGGGTGCAGGAGCAGGTACCCAACCTGGTGATCATGGACTTTGGCCTGCCCGGTATCAGTGGCCTGGAAACCACCCGTCGCCTGCGCCAGCGCCTTCCGCAGTTGCGGGTGTTGTTTTTCAGCATGCACGACGAGCTGCCGCTGGTGCGCCAGGCGCTGGAGGCGGGGGCTTCGGGCTACCTGACCAAGAACTCGGCGCCTGAGGTGCTGATCGAGGCGGTGCAGCGGGTATTGGCCGGGCATGCCTACATCGAACAGCCCCTGGCCACACAGCTGGCTTGCAGGTCACAGCAAAGCACCGGTGACCCGCGGTTACAGCGCATGACCCAGCGCGAACTGGAGATCTTCACGATGCTGGCAAAGGGCACCCCGGCGCGGGTAATTGCCGAGCAGTTGTGCATCAGTGCCAAGACCGTGTCCAACCACCTGACCTTGCTCAAGAGCAAGATGCAGGTCAGCTCGCATGCCGAGCTGGTGCATCTGGGGATTGACCTGGGAGTGGTGCGGGTGGTGGGGTGAGGTGAGCGCCTGGCTTTGGAGGTTCAGGGCCTGTGAGATCGAGCGCCGCCCGCGCGGTGCTCGATCTCACAGGCCCTGAACCTGCCACGGCGAACCCCCCACTCATTTATCCCAGGTCTCAGGGCAACCCCTGCACCCCTCCATATTGGCCTCCTGAAAGTTCCCGTAATGCTGCCGCGCCCCGCGCAAATCGGCGCGTGCCAAGTTGCTCTGGCCAAACTTGGCCTCCTGCAGGTTGGCATCGCCCAGGTTGGCCTCTTGCAGATCGGCTTTGCTCAACCAGGCCATTTCCAGGTCCGCCGCCTGCAAGTTGGCCTGCTGCAGCTTTGCCCCGGACAGCCTGGCGAACTGCAGGTAGGCTGCGCGCAAGTCCGCCTTTGCAAACTGTGCGCCCTGGGCGAACAAGCCCCAGCCTTGAATAGCTACCAGCTTGCTGTTGCTCAGGTCGGCCAGGCGCAGATTGCTCTGTTGCAGGCTGGCGCGGGTCAGGTTGGCACCTTGCAGGCGGGCTTTTTCCAGATTTGCCAGGTCCAGCTGGGCATGACGCAGGTCGGCCTCACGCAGGTCGGCACCGGCCAGGTTCATCTTGCGCAGGTCCTGGTTGGCCAGGTTGGCGCCGCGCAGGTTGGCCCCTGGGCACTGGCTGGCTTCGGCGATCACGCAGCCGTTGATGACCAAGGGGGCATCGTTGCCGGCGTCGTCGGTGTTCACTGCCAGGGCAGGGGACAGCGCCAGCAGCAAGGTAAAGGGCAGGTAATTCATGGTGAAAGCCTCTGGGCAGGTCAAGGTCAGAAACGGGGAGGGGCGCAGGCCGCTCCCCGCTGCAGGTCAACGCTGTGCAGTCTGGTTGTCCCAGCTCGGGATCTTGAACACCCAGAACGAACCACCCTGAGCCACCGGTTTGGTCAGCTCGGCCATGTCGCCGCCCCACAGTGGTACTGCACCGCCGTAGCCCACGGTCACGCCGATGTACTGCTCGCCGTCCTGTTCCCAGGTGATGGGCGGCGAGACGATGCCGCTGCCGGTCTGGAACTTCCACAATTCCTTGCCGGTCTTGGCGTCGAAGGCCTTGAAGAAGCCATCGCCGGTACCGGTGAACACCAGGTTGCCCTTGGTTGCCAGCACCCCGGCCCATAGCGGCAGGTGCTCCTTGTGTTCCCACACCAGCTTGCCGGTGGATGGGTCCATGGCGCGCAGGGTACCCACGTGGTCGTCGTACATGCGCTTGATGCGGAAGCCCATGCCCAGGTAAGCCGAGCCTTTCTTGTAGTTCACTTCCTCGGTCCAGTACTCCTCTTTCCACTGGTTGCCGGGGATGTAGAACAGGCCGGTATCCTGGCTGTAGGCCATGGGGTTCCAGTTCTTGCCGCCCAGGAACGGCGGCGACACCTCAACCGGCTTGCCCTTGGTTTCCCCCGGCAGCGGCTTGGCTGGGCGTTGGCCGGGGTTCTCCACCGGGCGCCCGGTCTTCAGATCGATGTGACTGGCCCAGGTGATGTTGTCGACGAAGGGGAAGGCGTTCTGCAGCTTGCCGTTGTTGCGGTCGACCACGTAGAAGAAACCGTTGCGGTCGGCATGGCCGGTAGCCTTGACCAGCTTGCCGTCCTTGTCCTTGTAGTCGAACAGCACCAGCTCGTTGTTGCCGGAGAAGTCCCAGGCATCGTTGGGGGTGTGCTGGTAGAACCACTTGACCTCGCCGGTACTCGGGTCGACACCGACCTGGCCAGAGGTGTACAGGCTGTCGAAGTCATGCGGGTTGCCGTCCTTGGACGTGCGCGCCCAGGTATTCCAAGGGCCTGGGTTGCCGGCGCCGACGATGATGGTGTTGGTTTCGGGGTCGAAGCTCGCACTTTGCCAAGGGGCACCGCCACCATGGCTCCAGGCTTCGACCTTACCGGTTTCGGTGGTCGGGTCGTCCGGCCAGGACGGCGCCTTGACGTCGCCGGTCGGGGTGCTGTCCTTGCCGTTCAGGCGGCCCATGTGGCCCTCGACGAAGGGCCGCATCCACACCTCTTCGCCGGTGTCCGGGTCCCGCGCGAACAGCTGGCCGACCACGCCGAATTCATCACCGGAGCTGCCGTGGATCAGCAGCACCTTGCCGCTGGTCTTGTCCTTGATCAGCACTGGCGCACCGGTCATGGTGTAGCCGGCGCTGTGGTCCCCGAACTTCTTGTTCCACACCACTTTGCCGGTGCGCTTGTCGAGGGCAATGACCCGCGCGTCGAGGGTGCCGAAGTAGATCTTGTCGCCGTAGATCGCCGCCCCGCGGTTGACCACGTCACAGCACGGACGAATGTTGTCGGGCAGGCGGTGGTTATAGGTCCACAGGCGTTTGCCGGTCTTGGCATCGAGGGCGAATACCCGCGAGTACGAGCCGGTGACGTAGACCACGCCGTCGCTGACGATGGCCTGGGACTCCTGGCCGCGCTGCTTCTCATCGCCGAAGGAGTACGACCAGGCCGGGGTCAGCTTGAACACGTTCTTGTCATTGACCTGGGCCAGCGGGCTCCAGCGCTGGGCATTGGTGCCCATGCCGTACTGCAGCACGTCGCTGGTGGTGAGGTGGTCGTTGGCGATGTCTTCCCAGGTGACATTCTTGCCGGCAGGTGCCGCTGGGGGGGTGGCCGCTGTTGCCACGCTGCCCAGGGCCAGGCTACCGGCCATCAGCAGCACGCGCACGCTCAGGGCCAGAGGGGAAAGGGCGGGTAGCGATCTTATTGTCATGGTTGCAGTTCCCAATGGAGGTTTTGGCCTGCACAGGGTGGGGCGCAGTGGCGCTTGCGGGATAGGGAAAATGTCCCGCCCTTGCCGGGAAGAGTTCCCGGCCGGCACCTCATTTGGCCGTTCGCCACAAGCCCTACTACCAAGGGAGTAACGCCCGGCCACCAAAGCAGCATTCGGCCGCCTGCGAGGTGTTTTTAAGATGGCGGCACGGCCTCTGTGGTTGAGGCTTTGCGTGCAATGGTGAGGGCATGACAATGACAATAAAACCCAATGTGTTGCTTGCTGCAGGTCTGTTGGCCGGGGCTGTGTTGACCGGCACGGCCTGGGCCCATGGCAATGTGGTCCCGCAGGCGGTGGAGACCCAGGGCCTGACCCCGATCAAGGACGCTGGCGTGAGCCTGGACGGTGACGGCTGGGCAGCGGTCAACCCTTACCGCAGTTCGCCTGAGCACGACAAAGCGGTGGAGATCGGCGCCTCGGCCTACAACCAGAACTGCGCGGCCTGCCATGGCCTGGAAGCCAAATCTGGCGGTATTGCCCCCGACCTGCGCCTGCTCGATGCCGGTGACGCCGGCGATGAATGGTTCGTCGAGCGCGTGCGCCACGGCGCGGTCCGCGACGGCCGCGTGTACATGCCGAAGATGGCCGATTACCTGAGCCAGGAAGCCCTGTGGGCGGTGCGCACTTACCTGGACAGCGTGCACGTCGAGGAGTGACGGCCATGCGCCTGATGGCGGTGCTGTTCACGGGCCTGTTGCTGTGCTGTGCAGCGGCCCAGGCGCAGGTGCGCAACTACGACACGATCATCGCTGCCGGTGAGCTGAAGGTGGCGGTGTACAAGGACTTTGCGCCCTACAGCTTCCAGGACCAGGGCCAGCCGCGTGGTGTGGATGTGGAGCTGGCCCAGGCGCTGGCCGAGGCCATGGGCGTGCGCCTGCAATTGATCTGGGCCCCCCCTGGGGAAAAGCTCGACGACGACCTGCGCGATTACATTTGGCGCGGCAGCCCGCTGCGCCACCAGCAGTTGGCCGACCTGATGATGCGGGTGCCGTACGACCACGACTACACACAGAAGCGCAACGAACTGGGTGAGCTGGAAAACGGCCAGGTGGTGATGTTCGGCCCTTATCAGGAAGAGCGCTGGCAAGTGGCCTACGACCGCCGCCGGTTGGCCTCGGTGGCCAGTGTCGCCGTGTTCCAGCAGCACCCGATCGGCGTCGAGGTAGACAGTGTGCCGTCGTTCTACCTGACCTCGGTTTTCAACGGCATGCTCAGCGCCAGAACCCATCATTACCCCAGCGTTCAGCAGGCCTTTGCGGCCATGCACGCCGGCCAGGTGGATGCGGTGATGGCGATGCGTGGTGAAGTTGACTGGCAACTGCACCAGGCCGCTGACCCGCAACTGGCGTTGGCGGAAAACGCTTACCCGAACCTTGGCAAGCAAGCCTGGGAGATCGGCATGGCGGTGCATGAGAGCAACCGGCAACTGGCCTATGCGGTGGAGGAGGCGCTAGAGGCGTTGATCCGGGATGGGCGGATGCAGGCGATATATGGCCATTACGGCCTGCGCTATCAGACGCCGGAAATGTATCGGTAGTGCTCATCAAAGGAGTGGACGATGAACTGGCGAGCGACTGTCCTGCTGGTGTGCTGGATGCCCTGGGCCGCCCAGGCCTTGGCCAGCGAGCCCAGTGCCAGCAAGGACCCGGTACCGTCGGTGATGTGGGACTTCTACCATAAGCAACTGCTCGGCCAGGCACCGTTCGTGTTCGATGACCGGGTCAAGCTGCTGGCCCCACCCTTTGCCGAGGACGCACGCCAGGTGCCGCTGGAGATCGATGCCCGGGCGTATACCGGCGAGGTGGTGCGTATCATCGCCTGGGCGGAGCTCAACCCGTTGCCGCGCATTGTCGACTTTCGGCCCGGCGAGCGTGTGCTGCCCTGGTTGTCGATCCGTATCCGTATCGAGCAGGCCACGCCGCTGCGCGCGGCCGTGCTTACCCGCGACGGCCTGTGGCATGTCGGCTCTACCCTGATCGATGCTGCCGGCGGCGGCTGTACTGCGCCCAGCGTGGTGCGCACCCAAGCCGGCTGGGAGGAACACCTCGGCGAGGTGCTGGGTGGGCGCTACAGACGCGGCGATAGCAGCCGCTTGCGCTTGCAGGTGAGCCACCCGATGGACAACGGCCTGGTCAGTGGTATTCCCGAATTCTTCCTCAACCATGCGCAGTTGCAAGGCGCCGATGGCCAGCCCCTGGCCAGCCTGGAACTGTACCCGGCGGTCAGCGAAAACCCCAATCTGGGCTTCGATGTCCTGGGCCCCGGGCCAACCCGGCTGCTGTTGCAGGACAACAGCGGCAACCAGTTCGAGGCGGCGCTGCCCTGAGCGCCAGGCCTGACCCTTTACCCGACCCGAGGCACCTGCCATGCGCTGGATCCTGCTGTTGCTGCTGTGCCTGGGGCTGCCGGCCCAGGCAAACCTGGAATACGGGCTGGTGCCCCGGCAGATTGCCGAGGGCACCTGGTTGCTGGAAGGCAGTACCGACAATTTTGCCAAGGCCAATGGCGGCAATGTGGTCAACACCGCGTTCATCATTACCGACGCGGGTGTGGTGGTGATCGACAGCGGGCCGTCGAAGCGCTATGGCGAGGCGTTGCGCCAAGCCATTGCCACCGTCACCGACAAGCCGGTGCTCGAAGTGCTGCTGACCCATCATCACCCAGACCACGCGCTGGGCAACCAGGCCTTTGCCGATGTGCCCATTGGCGCCTTGGCAGGTACCGCTGAGTTGCTGCGTCAGCAGGGGGATGCCATGGCCGAAAACATGTACCGCCTGGTCGGTGACTGGATGCGGGGCACCGAGGTGGTGTTGCCGAGCCGGGTAGTGGAGCCCGGTATCCGTGAAGTCGGTGGGCACCGCCTGCGTTTGCTCGGGCTGAGTGGGCATACCGGCGCTGACCTGGCGATTCTCGATGAATCGACCGGGGTGCTGTTCGCTGGCGACCTGGTGTTCTACGAGCGTGCCCTGACGACGCCCAACAGCCCGGGGCTGGACGTTTGGCTCAAGGACCTCGAGACCTTGCAGGCGCTGCCCTGGAAGCAGCTGGTGCCCGGGCATGGCCCGGTGGCCAGCGACACCCGGCCGTTTACGCAGATGCGCGATTACCTGGGCTGGCTGGATAGCCTGCTGCGTGAGGGCGCTGCGCGTGGCGATGACATGGCCGAGATGATCCGCAGCCCGATCCCCGAGCGGTTTGCCGGGGTCAGCCTGACCCGGTATGAGCTGATTCGCAGTGTCAGCCATCTGTATCCGCGTTACGAGCGCCAACAATTCCGGCGCGTTGACGCCAGGCACTGACGCGCCTGCCCTGTACCAAGGAACTAGAAAACTCCGCACTCCTGGCAATTGTTGGCGAACAGGCCGCGACCAAGAATTCTCGGCACACCGGGAAATTTTCCCGGACACAACAAAAAAACCAAAGGTAGCCGACATGACCCGATCCGCACGTCGTCCCGCGTTCGCCCAGAGCCTGGTGCTCAGCGCCTTGCTGCTGGCCGGCGCGGCCCACGCCGCCGTCAGCAATGAAGAAATCCTCCAGGACCCGAAGAACCCGCAGCAGATCGTCACCAACGGCCTGGGCGTGCAGGGTCAGCGCTACAGCCCGCTGGACATGCTCAACAGCAACAACGTCAAGGAGCTGCGGCCGGTCTGGGCATTCTCCTTCGGTGGTGAGAAGCAGCGCGGCCAGCAGGCCCAGCCGCTGGTCAAGGACGGCGTGATGTACCTGACCGGCTCCTATTCGCGGGTGTTCGCCGTGGACGCCCGCACCGGCAAGAAACTCTGGCAGTACGATGCCCGCCTGCCGGACGACATCCGCCCGTGCTGTGACGTGATCAACCGGGGCGTGGCGCTGTACGGCGACCTGGTGTTCTTCGGCACCCTGGACGCCAAGCTGGTGGCACTGAACAAGGACACCGGCAAGGTGGTGTGGAGCAAGAAGGTGGCCGACCACAAGGAAGGCTACTCGATCAGCGCCGCGCCGATGATCGTCAATGGCAAGCTGATTACCGGCGTGGCCGGCGGCGAGTTCGGCGTGGTGGGCAAGATCCAGGCCTACAACCCGGAGAACGGTGAACTGCTGTGGATGCGGCCGACCGTGGAAGGGCACATGGGCTATGTGTACAAGGACGGCAAGGCGATCGAGAACGGGATTTCCGGCGGTGAGGCGGGCAAGACCTGGCCTGGCGACCTGTGGAAGACCGGCGGCGCCGCGCCTTGGCTGGGCGGCTACTACGACCCGGAAACCAACCTGATCCTGTTCGGCACTGGCAACCCGGCGCCGTGGAATTCGCACCTGCGCCCGGGTGACAACCTGTATTCCTCGTCGCGCCTGGCGCTGAACCCGGATGACGGCACCATCAAGTGGCACTTCCAGAGCACGCCGCACGATGGCTGGGACTTCGACGGCGTCAACGAGCTGATCTCGTTCAACTACAAAGATGGCGGCAAGGAGGTGAAGGCCGCCGCCACCGCCGACCGCAACGGCTTCTTCTACGTGCTGGACCGCACCAACGGCAAGTTCATCCGCGGCTTCCCCTTCGTCGACAAGATCACCTGGGCCACCGGCCTGGACAAGGATGGCCGGCCAATCTACAACGAAGCCAGCCGCCCGGGCGCGCCGGGGAGTGAAGCCAAGGGCAGCTCGGTATTCGTCGCCCCGGCCTTCCTCGGTGCCAAGAACTGGATGCCGATGGCCTACAACAAGGACACCGGGCTGTTCTACGTGCCGTCCAACGAGTGGGGCATGGACATCTGGAACGAAGGCATCGCCTACAAGAAGGGCGCGGCGTTCCTGGGGGCCGGCTTCACCATCAAGCCGCTGAACGAGGACTACATCGGGGTGCTGCGTGCCATCGACCCGGTCAGCGGCAAGGAAGTGTGGCGGCACAAGAACTACGCGCCGCTGTGGGGCGGTGTGCTGACCACCAAGGGCAACCTGGTGTTCACCGGCACGCCGGAGGGCTTCTTGCAGGCGTTCAACGCCAAGACCGGCGACAAGGTCTGGGAATTCCAGACCGGCTCTGGCGTGCTCGGCTCGCCGGTAACCTGGGAAATGGACGGCGAGCAGTATGTTTCGGTGGTGTCCGGCTGGGGCGGCGCGGTGCCGCTGTGGGGCGGTGAAGTGGCCAAGCGGGTGAAGGACTTCAACCAAGGCGGCATGCTCTGGACCTTCAAATTGCCCAAGCAGTTGCAGCACACCGCAAGCGCCAAGCGCTGAGGCCCAGACCCTACTACCAAATGACGAGAGCCCCGCTGCCAACGATGCATTCGCCCGGCACGCGGGGCTTTCTACCATTGAAGCATCGCCTGTCGTGGGACAGGCATCGACCCGCAGAGGCTCAGCATGATCTACGCACAACCCGGAACTCCAGGTGCCGTCGTATCCTTCAAACCCCGCTACGGCAACTTCATCAATGGCGAGTTCGTGGCGCCGCTGGCTGGCCAGTACTTCACCAACAGCTCGCCGGTCAATGGCCAGCCGATCGCCGAATTCCCCCGTTCTACCGCCCAGGATATCGAGCGTGCGCTGGATGCCGCGCATGCCGCGGCCGACGCCTGGGGCAAGACCTCGGTGCAGGACCGTGCCCGGGTACTGCTGAAGATCGCCGACCGCATCGAGCAGAACCTGGAAGTGCTGGCGGTTACCGAAACCTGGGACAACGGCAAGGCCGTGCGCGAAACCCTGAACGCCGACGTGCCGCTGGCGGCGGATCACTTTCGTTATTTCGCTGGCTGCATTCGCGCGCAGGAGGGAGGGGCTGCCGAGATCAACGAAGGCACTGTGGCCTATCACATCCATGAACCGCTGGGTGTGGTCGGGCAGATCATCCCGTGGAACTTCCCGCTGTTGATGGCGGCCTGGAAGCTTGCCCCGGCCCTGGCCGCCGGCAACTGCGTGGTGCTCAAGCCAGCTGAACAGACGCCGCTGTCGATCACCGTGTTTGCCGAGCTGATTGCCGACCTGTTGCCGGCAGGCGTGTTGAACATTGTCCAGGGCTTTGGCCGTGAAGCGGGCGAGGCCCTGGCCACCAGCAAGCGGATTGCCAAGATCGCCTTCACCGGGTCCACCCCGGTGGGCTCGCACATCATGAAGTGCGCAGCCGAGAACATCATCCCGTCCACCGTCGAACTGGGCGGCAAATCGCCCAACATTTTCTTCGAAGATATCATGCAGGCCGAGCCTGCGTTCATCGAGAAGGCGGCCGAAGGCCTGGTGCTGGCGTTCTTCAACCAGGGCGAGGTCTGCACCTGCCCGTCGCGGGCGCTGATCCAGGAGTCGATCTACGAACCGTTCATGGCCGAGGTGATGAAGAAGATCGCCAGGATCACCCGCGGCAACCCGCTGGATACCGAGACCATGGTCGGGGCGCAAGCTTCGGAGCAGCAGTACGACAAGATCCTCTCGTACCTGCAGATCGCCCGGGAGGAGGGTGCACAGTTGCTGACCGGCGGGGCTGCCGAGCGCCTGCAGGGCGACCTGTCCAGCGGTTACTACATCCAGCCGACCCTGCTGAAGGGCCACAACCGGATGCGCGTGTTCCAGGAAGAAATCTTCGGCCCAGTGGTGGGCGTCACCACCTTCAAGGACGAAGCTGAAGCCCTGGCAATCGCCAACGACAGTGAATTCGGCCTTGGTGCCGGCCTGTGGACCCGCGACATCAACCGCGCCTACCGCATGGGCCGTGGGATCAAGGCCGGTCGGGTATGGACCAACTGCTACCACCTGTACCCGGCGCATGCCGCGTTTGGGGGCTACAAGAAGTCGGGTGTGGGGCGTGAGACGCACAAGATGATGCTGGACCATTACCAGCAGACCAAGAACCTGCTGGTGAGCTACGACATCAACCCGTTGGGCTTCTTCTAAGCCGGGTCGGGGCCTTCGCGGCTCGCCCGCTCCCACAGGTTCACCGTTGGTTCCAGAACCGGCGCAGGACCTGTGGGCTCGGGTTCATCCGCGAAGAGGCCGGCACTCGCCAATGCCTACCCGTACCATCGCACCCCGCAAGCTCGTTCCAAAGTAGCATTCGCCCCAGTTCCCCCACGTGCATTAATGCTTCTACCGGAATCCTCCGGCACAAGAAGAGGACTAGCCCCTATGTGGACCAAACCCGCCTACACCGACCTGCGCATTGGCTTCGAAGTGACGATGTACTTCGCCAATCGCTGATGCCCCTCCGGCCATCCTTGCGATGGCCGGATCTTCAAACCGGATGCCCCTGTGAACTTGATCGATCGCCAGCAGGCCTTGGCCCTGGGCAAAGGCCTGCGCCTGCACTGGGAGCCTTTGCAGGCGCGTCATGTGCTGCTGTACCCCGGCGGCATCATCGAGCTCAACCCCAGTGCCGGCTGGGTACTGGAGCTGCTGGATGGCCAGCGTAGCGTGGCAATGATCATCGACCGCCTGGCCCAGCGTTTCCCGGGGGTACCCGGCCTTGACGAGGACGTCCTGGCGTTCCTGGAGGTGGCCCGCGCCAAGGCGTGGATCGAATGAGCGCTTGCCCCGCTTTGGTCTGGTTGCTTTCGCTGCGGGATGCTTTACGCTGGCGGTTACCTTCCAGAACAATAAAAACAGGCTTTACGATGAGCCAGAGTTTCAGCCCGCTTCGCAAGTTCGTTTCGCCTGAAATCATCTTTGGTGCCGGCTGCCGACACAATGTTGCCAACTACGCCAAGACCTTTGGTGCGCGCAAGGTCCTGGTAGTCAGCGACCCCGGCGTGATCGCTGCTGGCTGGGTGGCCGACGTCGAGGCCAGCCTGCAGGGGCAGGGTATCGACTATTGCCTTTACACTGCCGTATCACCCAACCCCCGGGTCGAGGAGGTGATGCTCGGCGCCGAGATCTATCGGCAGAACCACTGCGATGTGATCGTCGCTGTGGGCGGGGGCAGCCCGATGGATTGCGGCAAGGCCATCGGCATCGTGGTCGCCCACGGGCGTAGCATCCTCGAGTTCGAAGGCGTGGACATGATCCGCGTGCCGAGCCCGCCGCTGATCCTGATCCCGACCACCGCCGGCACCTCGGCCGATGTGTCGCAATTCGTGATCATTTCCAACCAGCAGGAACGCATGAAGTTCTCCATCGTCAGCAAGGCGGTGGTGCCGGACGTGTCGCTGATCGACCCGCAAACCACCCTGAGCATGGACCCGTTCCTGTCGGCGTGCACCGGCATCGATGCGCTGGTGCACGCCATCGAGGCCTTTGTGTCCACCGGTCACGGCCCGCTGACCGACCCCCATGCGCTGGAAGCCATGCGCCTGATCAATGGCAACCTGGTGGAGATGATCGCCAACCCCCACGATATCGCCCTGCGCGAGAAGATCATGCTCGGCAGCATGCAGGCGGGGCTGGCGTTTTCCAACGCGATCCTCGGCGCGGTGCACGCCATGTCGCACAGCCTGGGCGGGTTCCTCGACCTGCCGCATGGCTTGTGCAACGCGGTGCTGGTGGAGCATGTGGTGGCGTTCAACTACAGCTCGGCGCCGGAGCGTTTCAAGGTAATTGCCGAAGTGTTCGGCATTGACTGCCGTGGGCTCAACCACCGGCAGATCTGCGGGCGCCTGGTGGAGCACCTGATTGCCCTGAAACATGCCATCGGCTTCCATGAAACCTTGGGCCTGCATGGGGTGCGCACGTCCGATATTCCGTTCTTGTCGCAACATGCGATGGATGACCCGTGCATCCTCACCAACCCCCGCGCGTCCAGCCAGCGGGATGTCGAGGTGGTCTATGGCGAGGCCCTCTGACGACCAGCAACGGGCGCTGGCCGGGCTGCTGGGGCTGGGTGATCACTCGGCGCGCAAAAGCCATTACCCGGAACTGTCCGCACGCCTGGATGAACTGGAGGCCGAGCGCAACCGCTATAAATGGCTGTTCGAAAACGCCGTGCACGGGATTTTCCAGGCCAGCCTGCAAGACGGCATGCGTGCCGCCAACCCGGCACTGGCACGCATGCTGGGCTACGACGACCCGCAGGAAGTGCTGTTTTCGCTAACTGACCTGGCCGCTCACTTGTTCGATGGCGGTGCCCAGGAGCTGCACGCCATCACGGCGGTACTCGCCCGTGAGCACAGCCTGCATGGCTATGAAACCCGCTTGCGGCGCAAGGACGGCAGTTACCTCGATGTGCTGATGAACCTGTTGCTCAAGCCCGGCCAGGAAGGCCTGGTGGAAGGCTTTGTCGCCGACATCACTGAGCGCAAGCAGGCGCAGCAGCGCTTGCAACAACTCAATGACGAACTGGAGCAACGGGTCGCTGCGCGAACGGACGAATTGCTCGAGGCCCGCGATGCCGCCGAAGCCGCCAACCGCAGCAAGGACAAATACCTTGCGGCCGCCAGCCACGACCTGCTGCAACCATTGAATGCCGCCCGCCTGCTGATCTCGACCTTGCGTGAACGGCCCTTGCCAGACGCCGAGCACATATTGGTGGAGCGTACCCACCAGGCCCTGGAGGGTGCCGAGGACTTGCTGACCGACCTGCTGGACATTTCCCGACTCGACCAGGCAGCGGTCAAGCCGGATGTGGCGGTGTACCGCCTCGACGAACTGTACGCGCCTTTGGTTTCGGAGTTTCGTTCCGTGGCCGACGCGGCAGGCCTGAAGCTGCATGCGCGCATTGGCGACTACGCCATCAGCACTGACCTGCGGCTGCTGACGCGCATCTTGCGTAACTTCCTCAGCAACGCCTGCCGTTACACCGATCAGGGTCGGATCTTGCTAGGCGCCAGGCGCCGCGGCAAACACCTGCGCCTGGAGGTATGGGACACCGGGCGGGGCATTGCGCAGGACCGGTTGCAAGCCATCTTCCTCGAGTTCAACCAGTTGGACGTTGGCCGTGCGGCGGACCGCAAGGGCGTGGGCCTGGGCCTGGCGATCGTCGAGCGGATCGCCAAGATTCTCGGCTACCGGATCGAAGTGCGCTCGTGGCCGGGGCGTGGTTCGATGTTCAGCATCGAGGTGCCGATTGGCCAAGAAGTACCGCAGGCGGCACACCAGGCCGCGCCGCAGCCCAGCGCCGGCAACCCGCTGCCGGGCCGGCGCCTGCTGGTGCTGGACAACGAAGTGAGCATCCTCCAAAGCATGGGTGCGCTGCTGGGGCAGTGGGGGTGCGAGGTGGTTACGGCCACCGACCAGGCGGCGGCCATGCAGGCGCTCCAGGGGCGGGCACCGGAGTTGATCCTGGCCGACTTCCATCTCGATCACGGCGTAGTGGGTTGCGAGGTGGTGCGGCATTTACGCGAGCATTTTGCCACCCCGATACCGGCAGTCATCATCACTGCCGATCGCAGTGATCAATGCCGACAGGCCCTGCTGACACTTGGCGCACCCTTACTGAACAAACCGGTGAAACCAGGCAAATTGCGCGCGGTGTTGAGCCAGCTGTTGGGGTAAGTGCCATGGGGCAGGTTGGCGCTGTTCTTTCCGGGGCGGCGTTCTGTATGCAGCGGGTTAGAGCAATTTGTAGTCGCTGCCTGTTCTGGATCCAACTACCGACAAAAAATTACCCAATCGGTCAGCTTGCAAGAAGTTAGCAAACTAACTAACGCGACTTTAAATACCGCTGGTCGGTGGTGCTGTATGAAATATGAACGATTCGCTCGCTGGCGGCTCTTATTTGCCAGCAGGTGTGTTCCGCTGGAACTGCACTTTGCACACTCCCCAGAAAGTAAAGGATGTTCAACCTCATCTGCATCGCAGGGATGCACATGGGGCTTTTTTTTACCGTTGAAAGTGGAGTAATGCCCATGCCCAACCGAGGCTCATCCGGTTGAGCCGCTGTACGCCTAGGTAAAACAATCCGCTGTTCAAACTAACGATATGATTTGGCGTTTGCCGCTGCGATCAAGGGGTTCGCACGCCTGTCGCACGGCTATGGGGCGCTGATGTATTACGTGGAGAATTCGACGTGGAGTTTAATACAATTATTAGCCTGTTCGGGCAAAAAGAATCCATGGAACTGGTGCGGCTGTCGGTGATTTATGTTCATCTGTTGGCCTGTTGCATTGCCATCGGCCTGGTGTTTACCAGTGATGCCGAGATGGTCAGGGACTTATTGAAAGGCCACAAACAGGCCGGCCATGACGGTCAGCACATGGCGCGGTTACAGAAGTCTGTGACCTATGCTTTGTTAGGGTTGTGGCTGACCGGCGCTGCCGTGATTGGTATTGACTACCTTGAGAAAGGCATGAACTATTTTGCCAATCCCAAACTTCACGCCAAGGTCATTATTGTCCTGTTGCTGACGTTCAATGGCCTGTTGTTGCACCGTTATGTCTTGCCTGCCTTGCTCAAGGCCGGTTCTTTGATCGACTTGAATATCGGCGTGCGCCTGTTCGCCCTGTTCTCCGGCGCCCTGTCGGGTGTTTCCTGGTTGTACGCAGCGATGCTGGGGGTTGGCCGGCCGCTGGCCTGGAAGTATTCGCTGACCGAGTTGTTGCTGGCCTATCCGGTCATGATCCTGCTGGGCTTTGCCCTGATGGCAGCCCTGACCCAGTGGGCACGTCAACGCGCCCAAGCCCAAGAAACCCAAGCACCGGCATGGCCGCTGGCGGGTATCCCTTGCTGAATGCGTGAACCCAAGCGTGAAAGCTCATACGCTGCGAACCGGTCGCCTGGTTCGCAGCGTGGTTGATGACGGGTGATGAATTGCACCGCCGACGTCTTGTGGCTGCATTGCCTTCAGCGGCGGTTCGCCAACTCTGCGCGGACGATGGCTGCCCCTGCACTCAGCGCCTTGAGCTTGCCGCTGGCGACCCGGCGTGGCAGGGGCGCCATGCCGCAGTTGGTGCACGGGTAGAGTTTGTCGGCGTCGACAAACTGCAGGGCCTTGCGCAGGGTGTGGGCAACTTCCTCGGGTGTTTCGATGCCATGGCTGGCGACGTCAATGGCGCCGACCATGACTTTCTTGCCACGAATCAGTTCAAGCAGGTCCATCGGCACCTGTGAGTTGTGGCACTCCAGCGAAATGATGTCGATGCTGGATCGCTGCAACCTGGGGAAGGCCTCTTCGTATTGCCGCCACTCCGAGCCCAAGGTCTTTTTCCAGTCGGTATTGGCCTTGATGCCGTAGCCGTAACAGATGTGCACGGCCGTTTCGCACTTGAGGCCTTGAATGGCCCGTTCTAGGGTAGCCACGCCCCAGTCATTCACTTCGTCAAAGAACACATTGAAGGCGGGTTCGTCGAACTGGATGATATCGACGCCGGCCGCTTCCAGTTCCAGCGCTTCCTGATTGAGAATCTTGGCGAATTCCCAAGCGAGCTTTTCCCGGCTTTTGTAATGGCTGTCATACAACGTGTCGATCATGGTCATGGGGCCGGGCAGCGCCCACTTTATCGGCTGGGTGGTTTGCTGCCGAAGGAACCGCGCATCTTCGACAAACACCGGTTTTTCGCGGGCGACAGCGCCGACTACCGTCGGGACGCTGGCATCGTAGCGGTCGCGAATTCGGACTGTTTCACGCTTGGCGAAATCTACCCCGGCAAGGTGCTCGATAAACGTGGTGACGAAATGCTGACGTGTCTGCTCGCCGTCACTGACGATATCGATGCCGGCGTGCTGTTGTTCTTGCAGGGCCAGGCGCAAGGCATCCTGTTTGCCTTCGATCAATTGCGCATGCTGCAACTTCCAGGGTGACCAGAGTGTTTCCGGTTCGGCCAGCCAGGAAGGTTTGGGCAAGCTGCCGGCAGTGGAGGTGGGAAGCAGGGTGTTCATCAACGGTAACCTTGTACGTGAAGTGATCAGCGGGCGTATCGAGCGGACCATTGCTCGAGCGTGGCCTGGTACGGTTTGACAAATTGCTCTTGGGCAAACTTGCCCTGTTCGATCGCCAGGCGGCTGCGTTCCTCGCGATCGTAAACAATGCGCGTGAGGGAATAGTCCTGGTGTTTCAGGCTGGGCTGGTAGGACTTTCCGGCTGCCGAGTTGGCGTTGTAGATCTCGGGGCGATAGATTTTCTGAAAGGTATCCATGGTGCTGATGGTGCTGATCAGCTCAAGGTTGCTGTAGTCGGCCAGCAGGTCACCGGCAAAGTAAAAGGCCAATGGCGCCACACTGTTCGGCGGCATGAAATAGCGCACCTTCAGGCCCATCTTGTTGAAGTAGTCGTCCGTCAGCGAGTAGGCGTCCTGCAGGTATTCAGCGCCCAGGACCGGGTGCTGGTTTTCGGTGCGGTGGTAGGTCCTGCTGCTGGACACGCTCAGGCAGATGACCGGTGGTTTGTTGAAGTGCTGCTTGTAGGTTGGCGAGTTGATGAAGCACTTGAACAGGTTGCCATGCAGCTCGCCAAAGTTCTCAGGTGTGCTGAAAGTTGGCCGACCCTTGTTGTGTTCCAGCAACAGGACGCTGAAGTCGTAGTCGCGGACGTACGAGGAGAAGTTGTTACCGACCATACCCTCGAGGCGGGTGTCGGTCTTGTGGTCGACAATATGGGTCTTCAAGATCTCGATCAGCGGCAGGGCGCTACCGTGATGCTCGGCACCCATATGCAGTGCGACCGAAATGATGTCCAGCTCAACGCTGTAGCGATCATTGTCGGCATTGTCCCAGTGCGCCAGGGCGTTGAAACGGTTGTCGATCATCTTCAGGGTGTTGCGCAGGTTTTCCTGGCGATTCGAACCCCGCGCCAGGTTGGCGAAATTGGTGGTGATGCGGGTGTTTTCGCCGGGGTGGTAGTGCTCATCGAAAGGGGTGCGCGTGACGATGAATGTCGGTGCTTCGTTCATGTGTTCGGTGTCCTGATACCTGCGCCGAGATGCTTCATTGCTGCGCGGCGGCATGCGCAAGGCTGAAGGCTCGGTCGTCTGTTGTCCGTGATCGAGGCCTATTCTAGGCAGGGTCAGTGCATGAATGAAATTGAAGATGATTCAGAAAACATTTAGTTTTCCTCATGAAGCCTTCGCGAATTATTTCCTGATAAAAGGGAGGGAATTTTGAGTTGGCATGAATATCTCATGTCAAACGAGAGCCATTACGGGCTCATGCGTTCGTACCCACCTCCCATGGAAGAACAATAAAAGGGGGCTTACATGAGTTGTCTGATCTGTGCAGGGCAGGCGGAATCCGTTGAGTGCACCCTTGGATGGGAAGAGCGGCGTTGTGCCCGATGCGGGTGTTACCGAATGTCCCAATCGCTCATCCTGGTGATGATGGAGGAAGGGCAGATTTTCGATACCGAGCGCATGCGCGCATGGCTGGCGGTTACCCGTGGTCAGGTGCCTGTTCCCGCCATCGACCATGACCAGGCGATTCTGCTGCTGTGAATTGCAGGCTGGTGCAGCGGTTCTGGCGAGAGCGTTGTGTACCTGCCTTGGTGACCTGCGGCATCATGTGACGCTCGGCCATCAACTTACCCAGGATACCGCGATGATCAAAGTTGGCGATCAGCTGCCCGACGTCACCCTTTACCAGTACAACAACGACGCGGGGGCCTGCGCGATCGGGCCCAGGGCCTTTTCCATCCGCGAGCGGTGCAAACAGAAAAAAGTACTGATTTTCGGTTTGCCGGGAGCGTTCACGCCTACTTGCTCCGAACGCCACGTCCCCGGTTATGTCGCTGCGGCGCAAGCGTTGTCGGCAGCTGGCATTGACGAAATCCTCTGTGTCTCGGTGAACGACGCCTTTGTCATGAACGCCTGGGGCAACAGCCTGCAGGTAGCCGATGCAGTGGGCATGATTGGCGACGGCAATGGCGATTTCAGCGACGCGTTGGGGCTGCTCCAGGACCTTTCTGCGCGCGGTATGGGCCGCCGTTCGCTGCGCTATGCGATGGTGGTCGACGATCAGGTGGTCACTTACGTTGCGCTTGAAGCACCTGGCAAGTTCGAAGTCAGTGATGCGGCGAGCCTGCTGGCAGCATTGCGCTAGCTCCACGTCCCCGGCCCTTGCACCCAGGCCGTGTCGGGCCACCGAAGCCCATTTCGAACCGCCCCCGCTAAGAATAAGGTACAGACGGTTGAAACTTCACCAACTCCGGGCGCTGGTCGCCATCCATAACGCAGGCAGTATCCTCGAAGCTTCCAAGCTCATGCACATTACCCAGCCGGCGCTGAGCCGCTCGATCAAGGAGCTGGAACGGGAAGTAGGCTTTAGCTTGTTGCAGCGCTCGCACAAGGGCATGGCCCTTACCGAGGAGGGCAAGCGGGTGATCCGCCATGCCAACCTGGTGGTGGAGAGCATACGCCGCCTGCAGATCGAAGCCGCAAGCATCCAGGATGCGGCCTTGGGGGCGGTTACGATCGGCGTCACCGCGCTGACGGCGATGCTGGACGGTGTCGATGAAAGCATCCTGGCCTTTCGGCGCAAGTACCCGCGCGTGAAGTTGACCATCACCGACCTGCGGCCCAGCCAGATCCTGCAGCGCCTGCGCGACGGCAGCCTGGACTTTGCCATTACCTCGCAGCAACCGCTGAGCCGGCTGAGCCTGGATTGGGAAGCCCTGGGCAGTATCAAGGGCCGGGTGATCTGCCATGCATCGAACCAGCACAAGTTCGCCAAATCGCTGCGGACCTTGCAGTACGGGCACTGGATCAGCCTGGACGAGCTGTCCGACCAGGCTTCGCAATTTCACCAGCTGTTCGAAGCCAACGGCCTGCGGGTCCCGCAGAACACCGTTGAGTGCACGTCGATCATGATGGCGCTCAAGCTGTTGAAGAATACCGAGTCGTTGATGACCATCAGTGAGCTGGCAGTAGACCAGGGGTTCACCTTCGGCCTCGATTCGCAGTACGTGGCCATGGCGGTGCAGGAGTTGATTCCGGACTATCCGATCAACCTGGTCTGCATAGACCGCCACAGCCTCACGGCACCTGCCCAGGAGCTGTTCCACAGCTTGCGCGGGCAGGTGCTGAGGCAAACCCGCGCGGTCGCCTCAGAAGTGGTAGTACATGCCTAGCGCGAGGTTGGTTGGGTTGTCGCCCACCTGGTCCAACGGGGTGCCGGCGTAGGTGACCGACGATGCCCGCTGGTTGGCGATCATGCCCAGCCGGCCATACACGGCCCAGCGCGGGGTAATGAAGTGGTCATAGCCGATCATTACCCCGAATGCGTCCTTGTCCTCGGCCGTGACCTGGCGTTGCATCAGCGCCAGGCGTAGCACGTCCAGCTCACCGACCGGGGCCATTACACCGAAGGTGTACAGCGTGGTGCTGGGCGTGCCAGCCTGGTCCACGTCCTGGCGTTGCCAGGTCAGGCTGGTAGCCAGCGGGCCGAAGTCGTAGAACGCCGACAGGCTCTTGAAGTGGTTGGCGGTCTGGCGTGACCTGCCGTTGTCGTCCCACGGGTCGCTGTAGTACAGGTTGTACGAGGCCAGCAGCATCACCCGGCTGTTGCGGTACTGCAGCTTTGCACCACCGCCGCGTACGGTGCGCCCCTGGCTTGCCACGTCGTCGAAGCCGAAGGTTAAGGCAGTTCCCAGGCTGAACCCATTGAGATTCGGGCTGCTGTAGGCCAGGGTGTGCTTGGGGCGCAGGTCGAGGTAATAGGCCCCTTTGCCGGCGGCGGGTATGGCCAGGTAGGTGTAGGGCGAGCCGTAGGTTGCCAGGAACGGGTCAGCGTAGGTTGGCGTGCTCATGCCGTAGGTCTTGCCGAACTCCAGCTTGCCCAGGGTCCGGGAGCGCAGGGCGACTGTCGCCAGGCGCAGGGTGCCTATGTTGTCCCAGGTGCCGTCCAGGGCCTCGCCGTTGAGGTTGAAGCCCTCTTCGACATCCAGTTCCAGTGCTGTATCGGGGTTCAGCGCCTTGCGTGCATAGAGGCCGAGTTTGTTGGTCCAGGCGCCGCCGCCGGCCAGTTTGAAACCCGAGTGGTGCTGCGAATTGTGGTAGCTGGCAAAGGCATCCAGGGTACCGTAGACCTTCAGTTTGTCATCGAACCCGTAGTCCACGCCGTAATAGCCGAACCCCGAGGCAATCCGGTTTAGGGTGGGAAAGCCCTCGGCCTGCGCCTGCGCGGCAAGACAAGCCCCTTGGATCATCAACAGCAACGACGTAGTGCGAGTAATCATTCACGACTCCAGGCCAGCACGGTGATGTGGTGGCCGTAGCGTCGGTGAACTCCACGTTGCAGCGTGATTGCCTATTTGGCCCGACCATGCCGTTTGGTTAATTGGGGGCCTGCGCGGCAATCGGACTGGCAACCATGACTGTTCCAGACAGGCTGCGCGCTTGCCGCAAGGCGCCTTGTGGCTGTGGATCTGTGAGCGATTACGGGGCAGGCCGCAGAGGCATGGCGAACCGTGCGCCAGTTCAGGGCAAATTGGCCAGCGGCCGCATCGGTCAATTAACCACTGGTTAGCCATATGCCGAAACTGCAAGTGTGTTGAAGGCCTGATTGGCCGATATTCGCTGCATGCCGCGATTTGCCAACGGAGATAACAATGACCAGACCGCTACCTGCACCGCCGATCCTGCAGACGGGCACGCATTCGACCGCGCAAGCCTCTTCCTCCCGCAAGACCCTGATCGCCTGCTCGTTGGGCAACGCGCTGGAAATGTATGACTTCACGATCTACAGCTTTTTCGCTGTGCTGATCGGCAAGCATTTCTTCCCCTCCGACTCGCCGATGGCGTCGTTGCTGATGTCGCTGGCAACCTTCGGTGTCGGGTTCCTGATGCGCCCGGTCGGCGCGATGGTCATTGGCCGCTACGCCGACCGGCATGGGCGCAAGGCGGCATTGAGCCTGACCATCGGGCTGATGACCCTGGGTACCGCATTGATCGCGTTTGCCCCCACGTATTCGCAGATCGGCATTTTCGCCACGCTGTTGCTGGTGGCCGGGCGGCTTATCCAGGGCATGTCTGCCGGGGGGGAAATCGGTACCGCGTCGGTGTTCCTGATGGAGTCCAGTACGGTCGGCAAACGCTGCCAGAGCGTCAGCTGGCAGGCCGCCAGCCAAGGCTACGCCGCTTTGGTGGGGGCCGGCTTTGGCCTGGCCCTCAGCCAACTGCTCGACCCCGCTGCCCTGGACAGCTGGGGGTGGCGGATCCCGTTCATCTTCGGCCTGCTGATCGGCCCGGTCGGCTGGTACATTCGCACGCGCCTGCCGGAAACCCATGAAGCGGCGTCGGCACACCAGGCACAACAGGGGCTGGACGCCGAACTGATCAAGCGCATCGCCCAGGGCATCGGCCTTATGGCCAGTTCAACCATCGGCATGTACCTGTTCGTGTTCTACATGCCCACCTACCTGACCACAGCCTTGCACTATCCGCCAGGCAGCGCGATGGCGATTGCCTGTATCAGCAGCGGCTGCATGGCGCTCATCTGCCCGCTGGCGGGCAAGTTCGCCGACAAGTACCAGCTGCGCAAACGCCTGCTGGTGTGGACGGTTGCCACCCCGGTGGTGCTGACCCTGCCGGTGTTCTACCTGCTCGGCCATGTGCAGCACATGGCGCTGGCGATGATGTGCGTGGCGCTGCTGATCCTGCCGACCTGCATCGGTGCCGGTGCGTTCTTCGCACTGATCATGGAGGGTTTCCCGAAAGCCCGGCGCTCGTTCGGCACGTCGGTCAGCTACAGCCTGGGGGTGACCCTGTTCGGCGGTTTCTCGCCGCTGGTGGCAACCTGGCTGATCGCGGCGCTGGGCACTCCCTTGGCCCCGGCCTGGTTCCTGGTGGCTGGCGGCGTTGTCAGCCTGGCTTGCCTCAACTACTTCCCTGAAAACAAAGGATGCGAATGACATGGGTATTGTGCAGAGCAATCAACCTCGGCAGCCGATCGCCGAGCTGGACGAGTTCGTCATGCTGCGCCGGCAGATCCACGCAGCGCCCGAGTTGGGCGGTGAAACCCCGGACACCGCGGCCCTGGTCGCCGAGAAGCTGCAGGCCTTGGGCTATGAAGTGCATCGCAATGTGGGCGGGCACGGTGTAGTCGGGGTGCTTAAAGTGGGCGACAGCCCGCGCAGCATCGGCTTGCGTGCCGACATGGACGCCCTGCCCATGAGTGAAAAGAACCCCTTCGCGCATGCCAGCAAGATCCCCGGCCGCATGCATGCCTGTGGTCATGACGGGCACACCGCTATTTTGCTGGCCGCTGCCGCACGGCTGGCGGCCACGCGTAACTTCAACGGCACCTTGAACCTGATCTTCCAGCCGGACGAAGAGGGCCTGGCCGGGGCCAAGGCGATGATCGACGACGACCTTTTCCAGCGCTTCCCGTGTGATTCGGTGTATGCGCTGCACAACATGCCCGGCATGCCAGTGGGTACCTGCGTGGTGCAGGCCGGGCCCACCATGGCGTCTTCGGAACGGGTCAGCGTGCGCATCACCGGCAAGGGCGGCCACGGTGCGATGCCGGAGCTCTCGGTCGACCCGGTGATGGCGTTGAACAGCCTGATCGGTGGCATTCAGACCATCAAGTCGCGCAACCTCAGCGTCGAGGAGTATGCGGTCATCAGCATCGGCATGATCCAGGCCGGTACCGTCTACAACATCATCCCCGACGAAGCCTGCATGCTGCTGAGCGTCCGCACCGATACGGCTGAGACCCAGCAGAAAATCAACAGCCGTATCGAAGCCCTGGCCAAAGGCCACGCCGAAAGCTTTGGCGTGCAGATTGATGTGGAATTCACCCAGCTGGCACCCGCGTTGTGCAACAGCGAACACGAAAGCGCATGGCTGCGTGAGAGCCTGCGGCCGTTATTTGCCGACGGTGCGCTGCTGGACAAGATGCCGAAGAAGGTGATGGGCACCGAGGACTTCGCCTACATGCTGCAGGCGCGGCCTGGCTGTTACTTCATGCTGGGCAACGGTACGGGCGAGTTCCATGGGTGCTCGGTGCATAATCCACACTACGACTTCAACGATGCGTTGGTGAAGATCGGTGCCGATTGCTGGGTGAAGTGGGTCGAAGATTACCTGCAGTCGGCCCCGTCCGGCCGTGGGCAGCCAGCACCGCAGCCGTAGACATCGCAGCCCAGGTTGCAGCATCGCCTGAACGTCGGGCGCGAGTAATCGATAGGTTGTTCGCGCCTGCGGCGTTAAAGTGGGTTCAAGGTCGATGCTTCCTGAAGGTGCGGTATGAGGATTGGACAGCTAGCTAAAATCACGGGGCTTGCCCCATCGCGAATCCGTTTCTATGAGGCCAGCGGGCTGATTCAATCGGTCGAACGCAAGGCCAACGGCTACCGCGACTATTCAGAGGATGCGCTGTGGACCCTGGAGATGATCACCAGCGCCCAGGCTGCAGGGTTTTCCCTGGACGAGATCCGGCACCTGCTGCCGATGAGCGCTAACGGTTGGCGCCATGAACAGCTGCTGTCCGGGCTGAAGCGCAAGGTCGAGGAAATCGAGGCGTTGCAGGTACGCCTGGCGCGCAACAAGGCGCAGTTGCTGATGGTGATCGACGGCATTGAAAACAAGCCCGCCGACATGCCCTGCGGGGACAACAGCCAACGTGTGCTTGGCCGCCTGCGCGAAGGGCTTGTCTCGCACAAGCCCAACGCTATCGGGAAATGAACACGGCTTGGCCCGAGGCCGCCTATGCGCGGCCACGCACAGCCGGTGGCAGCCACCGCGCCAGCAGAGACGCGGCTGGCGCATGATGCCCCCTCAGTGGTGCGCGCTTTCCACCGCAATGCTTTCGCCACTGACCTCGAGGTAGCCGGCGTTGCGGTTGGCCAGGGCGTAATGGATCAGGCCGCCCAGGCCGGCGCCGAAGAACCAGGAGAACTGTGACAGCGTTTCGAACGCCGGTACCAGCGCCAGCACGATGGCGATCAGCGCCGCCGGGATGAATGCCGCTACGGCGCGCAAGTTGACCCCACCGTTGTAATGGTAGGTGGCCTGCTTGCTTTCGCTATACAGCTGCGGCAGGTTCACCCGGCTGCGGCGTACCAGGTAGTAGTCGGTGACGATGATGCCGTACAGCGGGCCGAGCAGGGCACCCAGGCCGCCGAGGAAGTACACGATCACCGACGGGCTGTTGTACAGGTGCCAAGGCAGGATCAGTACCGCAATGGACGCACTGAGCAGGCCGGCGCGGCGGAAGTTGAGCAGGTTCGGGGCCAGGTTGGTGAGCACGTAGGCCGGAGCAACGAAGTTGGCCATGATATTCACCGCCACGGTGACGATCAGGAACGCCAGGCACGCCAGCACCAGCCCGGCGGTGCTGGGAATGGCCGCGACGATCTCGGTCGGGCCCTGTACCAGCCTGCCGTCGATGCTGAACTGCGCGCCGGCCAGTGCCACGGCAATCAGCGCGAACCCGAGCATGTTCACCGGCAGGCCCCAGAAGTTGCCCACGCTGATGGTGCGGCGGTCCGGGCAGTTGCGGGTGAAGTCGCAGAAGTTGAGGATCATGGTGCCGTACAGCGAAACCCACAGCGCAGCTGCACCGAACACCTTCAGCCACATGGCAGCGCCACTCGGGGCGTTGCCGCTGGACCAGGAAATCGACAGGCCGCTGCGCCAGTACATCCAGCCTGCCAAACCGGCGAAGGCGACCAGGATGATAGGCCCGGCGAAGGATTCGAAGCGGCGGACCATTTCCATGCCGTAGGCGAAGATCGCCACTTGCACGCACCAGATGCCGAGGAATGTGACCCAGCCCAGTGTCGACAGGCCGAGGATCGAGTTCTGATCGTACGCCGCGAGGTCTGGCGCGATGGCGGTGAGCAGGACACGCAATACGACCGAGGCGAGGTAGGTCTGGATGCCGAACCAGGCGATGGCGATCACCGCGCGGATCAGTGCCGGGATCTGTGCACCATGGATGCCGAAGCTGATCCGGCACATGACCGGGTAGGGCAGGCCGGTTTTCTGGCCCATGTAGCCAGAAAGGTTCATCAAGCCATAGATCACCAGCGCACCGAGGGCAAAGGCGGCAAGGATCTGCGCACCGCTCATGCCCAGGGCGAACAGGCCGATGGCGAAGGAGTAGTTGGCCATGTTGTGAACATCGTTGGTCCACAGCGCGAACAGGCTGTAGCGGCCCCAGGTTCGATTGGCCGCGCGGGTTGGGGCCAGGTCGGCGCTGTACAGGCGCGGGCTTAACGCCAGCTGAGCGGCCTCGGCCTCATCGGCGGGGCGAACATCAAGCTGGCTAACATCGGAACGCGAAATCGACGCCATCGGAACTCCATGATGGTTGTGTACTTTTATTCTTGGTATTTGTATACAAACAAGATTCGTACCAACCTTGGATTTCGGCGGTTTTCATGGCTGTCTGGCTTTGCTGCCCGCTTCTGCAAGGCTTGATGAGGGTGGGGCTGGGAATTTTGTGCACATTTCAGTGCGCGGTTGTTACCCGCTGCATCCGCACGATGCACCCCTAGAGCGCGCGCAGCATTTCCCAGAACGATGCCCCGACCCCCATGATGCTCTCACCGGCAATCAGCCCAGCGGCCGCTGTAATCGCAAACCGCTCGGCGATACTCGGCCAGCGGCAGCTGACCAGCCAGGTAAGGACTGCGCCCAGGCCCATCATCAGGCTGATCGACGCGGGCAGAATGAACGCCAGGCCCAGTGCGGCCGTACTTGGCAGCCAACGCGCCGCGCGCCGCGGCAGCAGGCTGTCCAGCGCGCCCAGTACGACGCCCACCGCACTGCCGGCGGCAATGGCCCAGCGCAGTTCGGGCGCCAGTGCACCAAGCCCCTGAGTCAGGGTTTCGGCCACTGCTTTCCAGGTCGCCACCGCCGGCGCGGGCCATTGCTCGGTGAGCAGCAGGGCCTTTGGGTCGGGTATCAGCACGAGGTAGACCAGCACGCCGACCACGCTGCCGATGAAAATCCCGATGCACTGTGCAATCAGCTGTTTGTGTGGCGTGGCGCCGATCGCCTGGCCGACCTTGAAGTCGTTCATCAGGTCGGTGGACTGCCCGGCCGCGCCGCCTGCGGTGTTGGCGCTCATCAGGTTGATTGCTACCTGGCCCGGGGCGACCAGGCCGAAGCCCAGCTGCGACAGTTTGCCGATAGCGCCGATCGGCGCGATGCCGGTGGCCCCGACCACGCGTGCGGCGACCACGGCAAGGCACACCGCCAGCGGAATGCTCAACAACGCCATCCACCCATCGATCCCGAACAGCAGCACCTGCAAGCTCACTACCAGTGCGCTGGCAACCAGCAACCCCGACGCCGGCCACGGTGACCACCGGCCCCTGGCCCGTGGTGCCTGGTTAGCCCGTCGGTCGTGGGGCGGTCGGCGGGTCACTTGCAGCAGACGCAGCGCAAGCGCTGTCAGGGTCGCACACACCATCAGGCTGACCCCCGGCCACAACAGCCATTCCACCAGTACCGCGAACTGCGGGCCGCTGGCGTTGGGCGCCAGTACTACCAGGGCATGATCGATCAGCCACGGTGCCAACCCACCCCACGCCAGCGCGGCCCCCAGCAGCAATGTCAGGCCCACGCGGATACCGATAATGCCGCCAAAGCCGATGAGCATCAGCGAGGGGTCGACAGTAAAGGTCAGGCGCTCAAGCATGGGTGTGGGTGCCCAACGGGGTATTGCCCAGGCGAAACCGTCTACCCATTTCACCAGCCCTGACAACAACGCGGCGCTGCACAGCACCTTGATCCGCGTCATGGCCTCCTGGCCGTGATGGTAGATCTGCTGCAGCGTTTCCAGGGTCGCCATGCCCTCGGGGAACTTCAGGTCATGGTCGTTGAGCAAGGCGGGGCGCAGATACCAGGCGATCCAGATGCCCAGGAAGCTCACCGAGAAAACCCAGGCCATCATCGGCAGCGGATCCAGCTGATGACCGGTGAGCAGGGTATAGGCCGGGATCGGCGCCACCAGCCCGCCGGAAACGATGGAGGCTGCGGCCGAGGCCACGGTCTGGTTGATGTTGCTTTCATGCAGCGACCATGTGGGCCGGTGCTTGCTGCGCCCAGCGAGGCTCTGCCACAGCGCGAAGCCCACCAGCAGGGCGATGATCGACATGTTGAAGGACCAGCCGATCTTCAGCCCTGCATAGACATTCGACGGCGTTAGCAAAATGCCCAGTACCGCGCCGGTCAGCACCGCTCGCGGGCTCAGTTCCCGTTCGACGCGAACTTCGGGGAGGGCAGTGGATGCAACGTGTTCCATGGCAATCCTTTGTGTCGCAAGCACTTTGCACAACTGAGCACTGACAGCCACGAAGGTTCCGTGCTGCTTCGGCAGCGACTTCGGTTATAGCGCCTGGATGCAGCTGTCTTTGGACGCGGGACGCGGGATGAGTGCGGGGAGGGCCGGCCCCAGCATACGATAGGGCCGGCAAGGTTCTGCGGCAGGAGCAGCCGTGTGCTGCAAAGCGGTGGGCGCTAAGGCTAAAGCGGTGCTTTGCCAGTCACGACCCTTTCGCAGCAAGGCTGCTCAGTCAATGCAATCAGCGGTTCTTGTCCATGTCCTGCTGATCATCGCGGGCCTGCTTGCCGCCCATCGAGCCTGTCTTGTCAGCCGTTTGCGTGTCGCGGCTATTGTCGCCCGACTGGCCACCCTGGCGACCTTTGTCCTGGGACGCGTCCCAGTCCTTGTTCATCTTGTCTTCAGGCCGTTGCCCGGTTTGCTGGCCGCCTTGGTGCTTGCCAGCGTCGGCACCGCCCGATCCATGGCCTCCTTGCTGGCCGGCTTGGCCCATGTCAGGTTTGCCGGCACCGCCTTGATGGCCGCCTTTGTCTTGATTGTTCGCCATGATCGCTTACCTCAAGTCAAACACAGGAAGGTCTGTGTTCAGTTGTGACTTGGGAAAATTTCCGGGCGCTGCAAAAGTTTAGGGTTTTTCGGACGAGGCGCTTTAAGTAACAGGGTGCAAACCTTTAGTGGCTGAAAACCCAGGCCAACACCGGGCCTGCGCAACGGTGTCATTCGCTTCGCGAGCCGACACCGACTTTTTCAGGCAACTTCAGATTCCCTTCAGACTTGCCTCCGATACTCACCCTCACTAACCCAGTCGGGGGGAGTTTCATGACCCATACCCTGTGGAGCAGCCTGCTCCCATTGCCCATTGGCACCCACGCGGAGCATCACGCCTGTCTGTCCCTGCACCTGCAGGGCGAGCCCGGCCGTGATGAGCTCGAGCACTTCATTCACCGCTGTTTCGCTGATGTGCACCATGCCGATGTCCATCACTACCTGCCCGAGTTGCTGGCCCTGCGGGACAGCCACGGCCAACTGATTGCCGCAGCGGGAATACGCCCCGCCAGCAGCGGCCCGCTGTTTCTCGAGCGCTACCTGGACGTGCCACTGGAGAGTGCAATTTCGCACATCACCAGCCAGCCCTTGGGACGTGAATGCATGGTCGAGGTGGGCAACCTGGCGTCACTCAGTGCTGGCAGCGCGCGCATCATGATAACGGCCGTGACGTGGTTGCTTGCCAGGCGAGGGCTGCAGTGGGTGGCGTTCACCGGTGCCTCTACGTTGATCAACAGCTTCCAGCGCCTGGGGCTGGTACCCACCTTGCTCGCGCAGGCCGACCCGGCACGCCTGGGCGAACCTGCAGAGCAGTGGGGCAGCTATTACGCCCAACATCCGCAAGTGTTCGTTGGCGAAATCCATCACGGCTTCGACCTGCTGCGCACCGCAGGTGCGTTCCGCCGCCTTGGCTTTCCGGCGTTGGACGAGGAGGCCGGGCATGCCGCATGAACTTGAGCATTTCCGGCAGGTGTTGCTGGCGCACGGGCGTGAGCGGGGCGACGCCCCGGCGATAGAAGGGGCCACGGCCCGCTACAGCTACAAGCAACTGCTGGCTGAGGTTTGGCAGCGTGCCGAGGTGTTGAGCCAACGACCGGCCGGCGTGTTGCTATTGGGGCTGGATAACGGCCCCGAACTGCTGTTCTGGGACTTGGCGGCCCTGGTCTCGGGGCGCGCCTGCGTGACCGTGCCAGCATTCTTCAGCACAGCCCAGGTGCAGCATTGCATCGAACAGAGTGGCGCCAGCCTGGTGCTTTGCCCGCAGACCTGGGAGGGCATGCTCAGCCAACTGGGCTTTGTCGAACAGGACGGTTTCTGGGCCCGCGCAGTACAGCCCCCTGCCACGCTGCCTCAAGGTACCGCCAAGATCACCTACACCTCCGGCAGCACGGGCAGCCCCAAAGGCGTATGCCTGGGCGCGGATGCCGTGCTGCGGGTTGCCCATGAACTGGAACTGGCCAGCCGGCCCACGCAGCCCCAGCGCTACCTGGCGGTGCTCCCGCTGGGCGTATTGCTGGAAAACCTGGGTGTCTACGCCGCCTTGATGGCAGGGGCCAGCGTGTTGCTCTACCCACAGGCGCAGCTGGGCATGGGCGGTGCCAGCCAGGTTGATTTCAAGCGATTGCTGGGTGCCATCGCGCTCAGCGGCGCGCACAGCCTGATTCTGGTTCCACAGCTGCTGTTGGGCCTGGTGACGGCGATCGAGCGTGGGCTGACGCGCGTCGGCCCGCTGCGTTTTGTCGCGGTGGGCGGCGCACGGGTGGCACCCAGCCTGCTGGCGCGGGCCGAGGCCATCGGCTTGCCAGTGTTCGAAGGGTATGGGCTGTCGGAGTGTGCCTCGGTGGTGTCGCTCAACCGCCCCGGTGCGCTGCGCCGAGGCAGCGTTGGCCGGCCATTGCCCCATGTGCAGGTACGCATTGCCGAGGATGGCGAGGTGCTGGTTGCCGGCTCCCTGCTGCTTGGCTACCTGGGGGAGACGCCGACCAGGGAGGCCTGGTGGGCCACCGGCGACCTGGGTTTCTTCGATGATGAAGGCTACCTGCACCTGAACGGGCGCAAGAAACACCAGTTCATCACCAGCTTCGGGCGCAACGTCAACCCTGAATGGGTAGAGGCCGAGCTGACCCAGAGCGGGGTAATCGCCCAGGCGTTCGTCCACGGCGAAGGCCTGCCGCGCAACCTGGCATTGCTCTGGCCACTCGACCCCGGCGCCACGGACGCGGCCATCGAGCAAGCCGTGCAGCAATGCAATGCGCGCCTGCCCGACTACGCCAGGGTGCATGCCTGGCGACGATTACCCGCGCCGTTTACGGCAACCGGGCACACCCTGACTGCCAACGGCCGCCCACGACGTGAGGCGATCCTGCAGCGTTACCACTCTCTGTTGTCCGAAATCCCGTTATGAGGTCCGTCATGTCATTTTTCGATACGTTGCAGTTGCAAACCAGCCACGAACGCCAGGCTTTGTTCGCGGTGCCTGTGATTCGCGAGGCGCTGGCTGGCCAGGTCAGCCGCTCCAGCTATATCGCCTTCCTTACCCAGGCCTACCACCATGTACGCCACACCGTGCCGCTGATGATGGCTTGCGGCGCGCGCCTGCCCTCACGGCTGGAGTGGCTGCGTGGCGCGGTGTGCGAATACATCGATGAAGAATATGGCCACGAGCAGTGGATCCTCAACGATATCAAGGCCTGTGGCGGTGATTGGGAGGCGGTGCGGGATGGTCGGCCCGCCTTGCCGATCGAACTTATGGTTGCCTACCTGTACGACCTGATCGCCCGCGGCAACCCGGTCGGGTTGTTCGGCATGGTCAATGTGCTGGAAGGCACCAGCATTGCCTTGGCCACCCACGCTGCCGGTGCGATCCAGGGTAGCCTCGGGCTGCCCGACCAGGCATTCAGCTACCTCAGCTCCCACGGTGCGCTGGACCAGGACCACATGGTCACCTACAAGCGCCTGATGGACCGGCTGGAGGACGCAGATGATCAGCAGGCGGTGATTCGCGCCGCCAAGGTGGTGTACCCGCTGTATACCGCCATGTTCGAAGGCCTGCCTCGGGCGGACCATACCGAGGTGCAGCATGCGTTTGTCTGAATCGGTGGTGGTGCTGACCGGTGCCAGCGGCGGCATCGGTCTGGAGCTGGCCGGGCAACTGTGCGCGGCCGGCGCCCGGGTACTGGCGGTGAGCCGGCATCTGGGCAAGCTGGCAGGGCTGATGAACCGCTACCCGGATCGCTTGCGCTGGCAAACGGCCGACCTGCGCACCCAGGCGGGGCGTGATCAGGTCGTCCACCGCGCCCATGAGATGGGCGGGGTCAATGTGTTGATCAATGCTGCCGGAGTGAACCGCTTCGCTTTGCTCGACCAGCTGGACGAATATGCGCTGGACGAGTTGCTCGACATCAACATCAAGGCGCCTTTGCAACTGACCCGCGCCTGCCTGCCCATGCTGCGCGCGCAACCCAAGGCGCTGGTGGTGAATGTCGGCTCCACCTATGGCTCGATCGGCTACCCCGGTTATGCCACCTACTGCGCCAGCAAGTTTGCCCTGCGCGGTTTTTCCGAGGCGTTGCGCCGGGAGCTGGCCGACACCACGGTGAATGTGCTGTATGCCGCGCCTCGTGCTACCCGCACCAACATGAACAGCAGCGCCGCGACTGCACTCAACCAGGCCCTGAAGGTCGGCATGGACGACCCTGCCGATGTGGCCCGTGCCGTGCTCGTGGCGGTCCAGTCGGAACGCAACGAGCTGTACCTGGGGTGGCCGGAAAAGCTCTTCGTGCGCATCAACGGCATGCTGCCAGGGGTGGTCGACCGCGCCTTGCGCAAGCAACTGCCCGTCATTCGCCGCTACATTGGCGGCCATACCAAGGAGTCGAGCAAATGAAGCGCCTGGTCATTGTCAGCCTGCTGGCGTTCACCCCCTTCAGCTGGGCATTGGACCCGGCCGGCAACCAACAGCTGAGCAACCTGCAGCAGCGTTGGGCGCAGATCCAGTATCAGACACCGAAAGCGCAACGGGCAGATGCTTTTGAAAGGTTGTCTGGCGATGCGGCGGCATTCGTCAAGCAACACCCCGGCACGCCCGAGCCGTTGATCTGGGAGGGCATCATCAACAGCAGCTGGGCAGGTGCCGTTGGTGGCCTGGGCGCGCTGGGCAAGGTCAAGGCGGCCAAGGCCAGTCTGGAGCAAGCCCTGAAACTGGACCCTGATGCCCTGCAAGGCTCGGCCTACACCAGCCTTGGCACGCTCTATGACCAGGTCCCAGGCTGGCCGATAGGTTTTGGTGATGCCGACAAGGCCGACGAGCTGTTGCGCCAAGCCCTGAAGGTGAACCCAGACGGCATCGACAGCAACTACTTCTGGGCCGACCACCTGTACCGGCAAAAGCGCTACCCTGAAGCCACCGCGGCCTTGCACAAAGCCTTGCAGGCACCGCCGCGGCCGGGCCGTGAACTGGCGGACCAGGGCCGGCGCGCGGATATCGATGCTTTACTCAAGGCAATAAAGGACAAACAGGACTGAACATGCGGCTACTGCTGGTTGAGGACGATACCGCGTTGGGCGAGGGGATCTGCGATGGTTTGCGCCAGGAGGGGTATACGCTGGACTGGTTGCGAGACGGCCAGGATGGCTTGCATGCCCTGCAACTTGAAACGTTCGACCTGGCAATTCTGGACCTCGGCTTGCCACGCCTGGATGGCATCGAGGTCCTACGGCGCGTGAGGGGCGCTGGCAATAGCCTGCCGGTGCTGATCCTCACCGCGCGGGATGCCCTGGATGATCGTATCGCCGGGCTGGATGCCGGCGCCGATGACTACCTGGTGAAACCGTTCGACCTGAACGAGCTGAAGGCGCGGTTGCGTGCCTTGCTCAGGCGTAGCGCCGGGCGTGCCAAGGTGTTGATCGAGCATGCGGGCGTCATGCTCGACCCCGCTACCCAGCAAGTGCACTACCAGGGGGTCGAAGTGACATTGACCCCAAAGGAGTACCGCTTGCTGCATGAGTTGCTGGCGCAGCCTGGCAAGGTGTTCACCCGTGAACGCCTGACCCAGCTGCTGTATGGCTGGGATGAGGAGCCCGAAAGCAATACCTTGGAAGTGCACATCTATCACCTGCGCAAAAAACTGTACAACGGCCTTATCCGTACAGTGCGAGGCATCGGTTACCTGGTCGAGGGCAAGGTATGAGCTCGCTGCGTCGACGCACGCTCTGGCGCGTGATGCTGTTGCTCCTGCTGGGTACCGGGCTGCTGACGCTGTACAACTACCACGACAGCCGCCATGAAATAAACGAGGTGTACGACGCCCACCTGGCACAGAACGCCCGCTTGCTGCTGGGGGTGATGAGCCTGCCGGTGCAAGGCGGCTCGCGTGAAGCCATGTACAAGGCATTCAACGATGCGTTGGCCCAGGCGGGCCATCACCGGGTGGGCCACCCCTACGAGAGCAAGCTGGCGTTCCAGGTGTGGGGCGAGGGTGGCGCTTTGCTGGTGCATACCCCGAGTGCACCGGCGCTTGCGGTGCCACCGAGCGAGCCGGGGTTCTACGATTTTTCCAGCGGCGACCGGCAATGGCGTGGCTTCGTCTTGCCGGTACCCGAGAAGCACTGGGTTATCTGGGTGGGCGAACGCGATGATGTTCGTTACGACTTGATCGACCGGATCGTGCGCCACACCCTGTTTCCGTTCTTGCTCGGCAGCCTGGCCTTGGTGCTGCTGGTATGGGTGGCGATCGGTTGGGGCTTGCGACCGTTGCAGAACATGGCCACGGTCATCCGCGCACGCCACGCCGATTCGCTCGAGCCCTTGCGCCTGGCGCCGTTGCCATCGGAGCTGGAGCCCATGCAGGCGGCCATCAACCGCCTGCTGGCGCAAATCGAGGACATGTTGCGGCGCGAGCACCGGTTCATCGCTGATGCGGCCCACGAAATGCGTACGCCGCTGGCGGTACTGCGCCTGCATGCGCAGAACGCGCTGGAGGCCAGCACCGAGGCCGAGCGGCACAAGGCACTGGGCTTTCTGATTGGGGGCGTCGACCGGCTGACCCGGGTGGTGAACCAATTGCTGACCCTGGCCCGGGTCGAACCTCGGCTGGGCCAGCAGGCAGCGGCCAAGGTCGACCTGGCCGAGGTGGTCACCGACACCCTGGCAGAGTTGACCCCGTGGATACTCGACCGCGGCCTCGAGCCGTCGCTGGACATTGGCGAAGGCGATCACCACTTGGCCATCGATGCCGGTGCGTTGGCCATTGCGCTGCAGAACCTGGTTTCCAACGCTGTAGAACACTCGCCGTCGGGAGGGCGCATCAGTGTGTCGCTCAGGCGCCTGGACAACCGTTTCGAGCTGATCGTCGAAGACGAGGGGCCGGGCATCCAGGCCTCGGAAGTCTCTCGGGTGTTCGAGCGTTTCTACAGCCGTAACAGCCCCAATGGCGCAGGGCTAGGATTGTCCATCGTCGCCACCATCATCGACCGCCTGGGCGGGCAGGTACACCTGCAGAATCGACCGAGCGGGGGCCTGGCTGCCACCTTGCGCTTACCATTGACCTGAGCGGTTAATCTATACATTTCTGGTGACAAACCTGTACAAGTTGATATTGTTGTACAGTATTTACCGCAGTCACCGAGGTCAGCATGGCGCACCCAGCCCGTTGGACTTGTCTGTGCTTGTTACTGACGGCCCTGTCTGCAACGGCGGCGGACTGGCGGTCGGACTTACCGTCGGCACAACGGCTGGGCGAAGGTGAGTTCAGCTGGTGGGGCTTACGCTTGTACACCGCCCGGTTATGGGCAAATGCGCCTGTGCAGGGTTGGGACCAACCGTTCGCGCTGGAGCTTCTGTACCACCGGTCACTGTCCAGGGACACGTTGGTGCAGGCCAGTCTCGCGGAAATGCGCAGGCTTGACCCGGCCAGTATGACTGCGCAACGCAGTGCGCAATGGACCGAGGCGCTGGAGCGGGCATTCGTGGATGTACGCCCCGGTATGCGCATCACGGGCGTTTACCTGCCGGGCCAGGGGTGCCGCTTTTATGTTGGCAGCACGCTCAGCAGCGAAATCGCCGACCCTGTATTTGCCCGGGCATTCTTCGCCATCTGGCTTGGCCCGGATGCCAGGGACCCACAATTGCGTCGGCGCCTGCTGGGGCTGGCCGACACCGACGGAGGCCAGTGATCATGAACCTTGGCAAAGCGCTGTTGCTAACCGGCTGCCTGCTTTTGGGCAGTTGCGGCAATGTGGGGGTCGAGCATTACGCCGGCGAGCAACCCAAGCTCGACCTGGCGGACTTCTTTTCCCGCCCTGTCCAAGCCTGGGGCATGTTCCAGAAGCGTTCCGGGGAGGTGGTCAAGCGATTCCACGTGCGCATCGACAGCCGTCGTGAAGGTGAGCGGCTGATTCTCGACGAGCATTTTGTGTACAGCGACGGCACACGCCAGCAGCGAACCTGGACCCTGGTGCCGGATGGCCCCGGTCGCTGGCGTGGCACGGCGGGGGACGTGATCGGCGAGGCGCAAGGTGAAGTGGCGGGCAACGCGCTGCGTTGGCGCTACCGGCTGGACCTGCCCGTAGACGGGAACCATTGGGAAGTCGAACTGGACGACTGGATGTACCTGATGGATCAGGACACCCTGATCAACCGCTCCAGCATGCGCAAACTGGGTGTGGAGATCGGCCAGATCACGCTGTTCTTCCGTCGCCTGCCAGAGGGTACACCATGAGGCTGCACGGGCATGCCAGCAAGGTTTGCGCTACCTGCGGCCGGCCGTTCACCTGGCGCAAGCGCTGGGCGCGCTGCTGGGACCAGGTGCGCTATTGCTCGCAGCGTTGCAGGCGTTCAGCGCCACGCAGCCAGGCGAACCAACAAGGGCAAGGCCAACGCCCAGATCGGCACCAGTAGCAGGCCGGTCGCCAAAGGCCCGTGGGGCAAGGCTACATCGGCGAGCCTGGCCCCGCCCAGATAGGCCAGGGGGCCGCCCACTGCACCGATTGCCGCCCCGCGCAGGAACGGCCATCCGGCCCAGGCCAGGCTGTGGCGCAAGCCGCTGGCCAGCACCAGCCACAGCAGCGCCAGCCACAAGGGCAGCGGCCATGCGGCAAAATCGAACACCCCCACAGCCCCCAGCACGCTGTCCAGCACACAACCCGCCAAGGTCACACGCACCAGTGCCCTGGCTTCCGCACGCGGCTGTGGGCACGCCCACAGGTGCAATACCAGGCCCAAGGGCACCAGCAGCAACAGTGACGCGGTGCTGGCACCCAATACGCAGAGCCACCAGCCGAGCTGCAGCCACAGCGCATTGGCAACCTGCCAGCGGGTAGCCATTACTTGTGTTCGGGCAACGGCGCGCGGCGTGCGTTCGGCGCCGCCCACAACAACTGCGCCACGCCGATGGCCCGCTCTTCAAAACCGCCCTGGCAATAGCACAGGTAGAATTCCCACAGGCGCTGGAATGTCTCGTCATAGCCCAGAGCCGCGAGCGGTGCGCGCGCTTGCTTCAGGTTGTCGCGCCAGTGCCGCAGGGTCAGGGCGTAGTCGACACCGAAGTCCTCCAGGTGCACGAGGTTGAGCGCGGTCTGGCGGCTGGCGGTGTCCAGCAACACGCTCAGCGATGGCAGGGCGCCGCCGGGGAAGATGTAGCGCTGGATGAAGTCCACCGAGCGCCGCGCCTGGTCATAGCGCTGGTCACGAATGGTGATGGCTTGCAGCAGCATCAAGCCATCCGGCTTGAGCAAGCCTGCGCACTGGCGAAAGTACGTGGGCAGGTAGCGGTGGCCGACCGCCTCGATCATCTCGATGGAAACCAGTTTGTCGAATGTGCCGCGCAGGTCGCGGTAGTCCTCTTGCAGCACCGTGACCTGTTGTTCCAGGCCAAGGTCTTTGACCCGTTGACGTGTATAGCTGTACTGCGCCTGTGACAGCGTGGTGGTGGTGACGCGGCAGCCGAAGCGGCTTGCGGCATGGATTGCGAGGCTGCCCCAGCCAGTGCCGATCTCCAGCAGGTGGTCGCTCGGGCTCAGGTCGAGTTTCTGGCAGGTGCGCTCCAGCTTGTGCCGCTGTGCCGCTTCCAGCGTTTGACCGGGGTGCTCGAACTGGGCGGCCGAGTACATCATGGTGGGGTCCAGCAGGTGCTCGAACAACGTGTTGCCCAGGTCGTAGTGGGCCATGATGTTGCGTCGCGCACCGCGCCGGTTGTTGCGGTTGAAGCGGTGCAGCAGCCGCAGGGCAGGGCGGCCGAGCCGTGCCAGCCCGCCTTCCAGGGCATCGAGCACTTCAAGGTTGGCGACGAACAGGCGGGTGACCAGCCCCAGGTCGGGGCTGCGCCAGTACCCATGGATATAGGCCTCGCCAGCACCGATCGAGCCATTGCTCGCCAGTAAGCCCCAGGCGGCGTCATCAAGGATTTCCACCTCTGCCTGCAGGGCACTGTCAGCATCGCCGAACGCCCATTGCCGACCGTGACAGAGCAAGCGCAGGTGGCCATGGCGCAACTTGGCCAACTGCGCCAGCACGGCGTTGCGCGCCAGCCCGCCAAGCCAGGGTGCAAGGCCTGCCGACTTGCTAACGCTCAGGGTGGGATTCGACATGATCAGAGTCCTCGCAAGGTTGGCCAAGGGCCAGGTCAGCCTGGCTGGCGATGTGGTTGTGGATGGGCGTGCGCTTGCAGAAAAGGCGCAAGGCTTGCCAGTAAATGCCGGTCACGGTACGCAGGCTCATCCAGGGAAATGCCAGGATGTAGCGGTGCAACGCCGGGCGATCCAGTGGCTGGCGCTGCAAGGCCAGGTCGGCCTCGAATACCTTGTGGCCGCGTCGCCAGTTTTCCATGTGGATGCGCACCCGCGTTTCGTCGAGGTGGAAGCGCAGGCGGTAGTCCATGTCCAGCGGCATGAACGGCGATACATGGAAGCGCTTGGTCAGGGAAAAGTGTTGCGCCAGCCCGCCTTGCACCGGCAACACGTAGTGGAACCGCTCGCGCCATGGGGTGTTGCGAACCTCCAGCAGAATGGCCTGCAGGTGCCCGTCGCGGTCGTGGCAGAAATAGAAGCTCACCGGGTTGAACGACAGCCCCCAGCAACGCAGTTGGGTCAGCAGGCGTACCGGCCCGTCGGGCATGCGCCCAGTGGCCTGGCCTACCAGCAGCCGCGCGGCCTGGGCAAGCGGTTGGCCTTGGCGGGTCAGCGCCGGCAGGTAGTCGGTCTCCCGCCAGCTCAACGGTGCCAGGCGTGACCTTCTCAACCAGCGCGACAGGCCCAGCAGCCAGCCTTGTTCGTCCAGGTCCAGGTAGAACATGCCCACCCGGTAACGAAACGCATGTGGTCGCGGGCCAAGGCGCCGATGGCTGATCCAACCCGGGCACAGGCTGCTGTTCATAGTTGTTCACCAAAGTGGCTGGCCACCTGCAGCGCGCTGGCGACGCCGTCTTCGTGGAAGCCATTGCCCCAGTAGGCGCCGCAGAAATAACTGTGCATGTAGCCCTGCAATTGCGCGTGGCGCGGCTGCGCCGCAAATGCGGCAAGGCTGTATTGCGGGTGGGCGTAGGTGAAGCGGGCGATGATCTGGGTCGGGTCGATGAGCGCGGTCTGGTTCAGGCTGACACAGAAGGTCACGGGGGCCTGTATGCCCTGCAGGATATTCATGTTGTAGGTCAGCGCGGCCGGCGCCTGCCCGTTGTCGCCCAAGCGATAGTTCCAGCTGGCCCAGGCTTTGCGCCGGCGTGGCAGCAGGCGGGTGTCGGTGTGCAGCACCACATCGTTGTCGGCATAGCCGATGGCACCCAGCACGGCGCGCTCTTGCCGGCGCGGCGCTTCCAGCAGGGCCAGGGCCTGGTCGCTATGGCAGGCGAACACGACCTTGTCGAAGCGCTCCGTGCCGGCGTCGCTGTGGACAGTGACACCGCCTTCGTCACGAGCGACCCGGTAAACCTTGCAGTCCAGACGCACCCGTTCGGCAAAGGGCTGGCTCAAGGGCCCGACATAGCTGCGCGAACCGCCCTGGATCACCCGCCATTGTGGGCGCCGGTTCACCGACAGCAAGCCATGGTTGCGGCAGAACCGCACGAAGAACTGCAACGGGAAGCCAAGCATGTCCGCGCGCGACATCGACCAGATCGCCGAGCCCATGGGCACGATGTAGTGTTCGATGAACCGCCGGCCATAGCCTTTTGCCTGCAAATACGCGCCCAGCGTGGTGTTGGTGTCGATGCGCCCGGCGTCGAGGTCGGCTACCGCCTGGCGGTTGAAATGCAGGATTTCGCGCAGCATCCCCCAGAACCCCGGGGACAGCAGATTGCTGCGTTGGGCGAACAGGGTATCCAGGTCGTGACCGTTGTACTCCAGGCCGCTGATCGGGTCATGCACCGAAAAGCTCATCTCTGTTGGCTGGGAGGCGACGTTGAGCTGGTCCAGCAAGCGAATGAAATGGGGGTAGGTCCAGTCGTTGAACACGATGAAGCCGGTGTCTATGGCATACCGTTCGCCGCCCAGGGTGACGTCGACGGTATGGGTATGGCCACCGATCCAGCTGTCGGCCTCGAACACCGTTACCGTGTGCCGACGAGACAACAGGTAGGCGCAGGTCAGGCCTGCAATGCCGCTTCCGATAATGGCTATACGCATGGGTCATTCCTGTTCATGGCGTGCCAGGCGTTGGCCCAGCGCCAGGCGCAGGCGCGCCGGCAGCGCTCCAAGCAGGCGCAAGCACCAGGTGAAAAGGCCAGGGAAGTTGATTTCCAGCGGGCGCCGAGGCAGCCGCCTGACGATATGGCGTGCGGCGCGCTCGGCCGACCACATTTGCGGCATCGGGAAATCATTGCGCCGGGTTAGCGGGGTGTCGACAAAACCCGGGCTGACCAGGGTCACGTCGATGCCTTCGCGGGCCAGGTCAATGCGCTGCGATTCCATCAGATAACGCACGGCGGCCTTTGACGCGCCATAGGCACCCGCCCTGGGCAGGGCGAACCAGGTCACCGAGCTGCCGACCACCACCAGGTGCGGACGTACACCTGCGCGCAACAAGGGCAGGGCGGCCGCCAAACACCGGCAGACGCCCAATAAATTGGTACGCACCACGCGTTCGACCAATGCCGGGTCGAAGTGCCCAGGTTCCAGGTATTCACAAGTGCCTGCGTTGAACACCGCCATATCCAGCGCGCCCCAGGCTTGCTGGATCCGCTCGGCTATCTGCGCCACCTGCACAGGGTCGTCGAGGTCGCCGTCGGCCAGCAGCACCTGGCCGGGAAACCGCTCGGCCAAGGCCTGCAGCGGTTGCCGACGGCGGCCACCCAGCGCCACCTGGTGGCCTTGCTCCAGCAGTGCTTGGGCAAGTGCGGCACCGATGCCGCTGCTGGCGCCGGTCAGCCAACAGCGGCTCATGCCAACCTGCCCTTGAGCCAGCGAATGGCACCACCCATGAGCGGTACATGCTCGTACAGCAAGGCGCCTGCGTCGAAAAAGTCCTGGTGAACGTGGACGCGGTCACGCCATTGCAGATAGCTGCAGCCCTGCACGGTCACCGGGCCGCCGCTGGCTAGCCGTGGGTGGCGAAATTGCAGGGTCCAGCGCAGGTAGCCCTGGCCAGGCAGCACCTCGTCGGCGGCGTCGAAGGTGTAGCGGATGTCCCGTGCGTTGGCGTACAGCTGGGCGAAGTAGGCCTGCAGCGCCTCCAGGCCGTGAATCTGATGCAGGGGGTCGCGGAAGACCACGTCTTCGCTGTACAGGGTTTCCAGCGCGTCGAGGTTATCCCCATCGAGCCTGGCGAAGCGTTCGGCGAACTGCTGCAGGTAAGATGACATGCTTGGCTCCGGACCATGCTGTACAACAGTGGGTTGTTGTACAGATATAGCTGAAGCCTAGGGATAAAGCTGTACAAGATCAATGTTCTTGTACAGATTTTGTTTAACGGTTTTTTTCTTGCAACTGACGACGCAGGTCAGCGACCTCCGCTTCCAGCTCGAGAATGCGTGCTTCGGCAGTGATCTGCCTGGAAACATCGTGTTGAATGCCGATGTAATAGGTGAGCTGGTCCGCTTCGTTATACACCGGGGTGATGGACAACTCGTTCCAGAACAGGCTGCCGTCCTTGCGGTAGTTGCGCAGCACCTCGCGGCAAGGCTCACCCTTACGGATTGCCGCGCGGATCTGCCTGACACCCGCTTGATCGTGGTCCTCGCCCTGCAGAAAGCGGCAGTCCTGGTACAGGATGTCTTCGGCGTTGTAGCCGGTCAGGCGCTCGAAGGCCGGGTTGGCATAGATGAGGATACTGTCCTGGCCTTCCTGCTCGGCAACGACAATGCCGTCGTTGGAGTGCTCGACCATGAGTTGGAGGAGTTTTGCGTTGATCATGCAGGCCCACCTACGAAAATGTAGTGTCAGGTAAGCGCAGCGTAGCCCCATGTGCAAGGCTTCGGGCGCGATTAGTTGCATGATGACCCAGGTCGGCGCTGCGCAGAAGGGTAGATATGGGTTTACAATGGGCCACCTCCCGGACGGCCCGCTTGATGACTGAATTTTCCTCACCCGAACTGATGCCCATGCGCGATGTTGTGACCCTCACGGGCATCAACCCGGTCACGCTGCGTGCCTGGGAGCGGCGCCATGGGTTGATCCACCCGCAACGCACCGAGGGTGGGCACCGGCTGTATACGGCCGAGGATGTGCAGCGGATACGCGACATCCTGCACTGGACCGCCAATGGGCTGCCGATCAGCAAGGTGGGTGAGCGGCTTGCCGGCCAGCGCAAGGCGCCGGTGCACTCGGGCTTGGCCTTCGCTGACTGGCGCGCTGCCGTACTGCGTGCAACCAAGGCGTTCGATGGTCAAGCACTGGACGTGCTGCACGGCCAGTTGTTCACGCTGCTGCCCAAGGCCACCGTGCTGCGTGACGTACTGATGCCGGCCTGGCTTGAACTGGCTTCAGGCCGTGCTTTTGGGCAACGCAGCCAATGGCTGTTCTTCGATACTTTTCTGCGCGCCCGCCTGTTGTTGCGCCTGCAAATGAACCAGGCCGATGCGCCGCGCGTGTTGCTGGCAGGCACCGAGGGGCACGCCGAATCGCAACTGCTGTGTACCGGCCTGTTGTTGAGCAGCGAGCAACAGCGCATCGACGTGCTCGGCTGCGGGCAACCACTGGCAGAGCTGGCGCTGGTGTGTGCGGCTATGCAGCCTGCGGCGCTGGTGGTTGCCGTACAGGCCCCGGTAAGCGCGGCCCTGGGCCGGCAACTGCGGGCCTTGCAGATGGAGATCGCTTGCCCGCTGGCGTTGATAGGCGAGGGGCTGGCAGGCTCACAAGCCGAATTGCAGGGCATCCCGTTGCGCGTGCTGGACGAACAGGGTGCTGACATTGCCGCGGTGCTGAGTGCCTTGCTTGCCGGTGGGCTGGAGCTTTGAGCTCGCCGGGGTTGAAAAGCCAGGGCAGCACCACGGTTTTTTGCAGCCAGGTGTTCAACGTTCGCGCATGAAAAAGCCGGCGACGAATTTGCGGAAGGTTTCCAGGCTTTTGAAGTCGGCGTAGCGCTTGAAGTTTTCGGTATCCGGCTCGGGGCCGATCGGCTGCTCCAGCAGTGATATCGACAGTACCCGGTCCTGATCCGAGGTCATGACCAGCTCATCTGCCACCTGGCCCCCAATGACCGGCCGGCGCATCTGCACTTTCACGCCCTTGCTTGCCATCCAGTCGACCAATGACACCAAGGCCTTGAGTGGTTCGCGTTCTTCATCGCGGTACACCGGGAACAGGTGGGCGCGTGACAGTACCGGCACGCTGGCCACATGGATCAGCTCATAAAAATGGCTGCCCGCACTGGTCGGTGAGTACAGCATCAGCGCCAGCAGTGGCCCAGTGGTGCGGTTGCCGCCCCAGTACAGGTGGTGCCCCTGGAAATCGAAACCGTCGTCGCTGCGGTTGTTGAACAGCTTGCGCCCCTTGATCTGGTCGACGCAGTCCAGCAGCAGGCCGTGACGGCGGTGGTTGCCGAACACCTTGGCTTCGCGCAGGCGGGCCTTGAGCATCATCATGTGCTTCATGTCCAGGCGGGTTTCCAGGTAGTTGCTGGCGGGCACCCGCTCCAGCAATGGGTAGCGGCTGGCGACACTGCGCAGTTCGGCGAACTGCCCGGTCAGGTCCTTCTTCAGGTGCGTGGCATACAGGTTCAGGCCGCTGGTTTCGATCCAGGTCAGCAGCAGCGACAGCAGCCGCTGCTGCTCGCGTCGTTCACTGCCATCGCCGCCAGCAGTGGTACTGTCGGAACGAAAGTCGCTGATCAGGCGCAGCGGCGTGTCGGGCGGCAGCCAGGCAGCAGGTGGCGTGGGGTCGCTCTCGCGCTCGGCGGCTTCCCGTTCGTCCTTGGTGAACGGGCAGCCAAGGGCGTGCTCGGCGGTGCCCGGGTTGTTCTTGAGAAACAGCGTGCCAGTGTTGCCGTTCAGGGTGACGTTAAGCACCGGCAAGGCGTCGCTGCGGCAGTCGCAGGCCAGCCACTGGTTGGCGTTGCGCACCTTCATCAGCAGTTGGTTGGCCTGCAGCAGGCGCGGGCCGAGCAGGCTGCCGGTGGCGAAACCGACCAGCAGCTCCTCTTCGGCGGGGGTCAGGCTGCGCACCTGGGCGGCGGTTTTGTCGATGATTCGCATGAAGCAGCTCCAAGCTACGAGCCCCAAGCTTCAAGCAAAGTGGCGCCGCTTTCAACTTGCCGCTCAGTTGCCGCCAAACATCTTCGCGGCACGGGCGCGGATTTCCTCGTGCGTCAGGTCCTCCTTGTGGGTGGAAACGAACCAGATATTGCCGAACGGGTCCTTCAGGGTGCCGCTACGGTCGCCATAGAACTGGTCGGTAAGGGGGTGCAACTGGGTACCGCCAGCGGCCAGCGCCTGGGCATAGACTTTGTCGCAATCTTCGACATACAGGTGCAGGCCCACGCCTGCGCCACTGAGCTTCTGGCTGGCGGTGAGGCCCCCCTCCATGTCGCAGGGGTCGCCCAGCATCAGCGATGAATCGCCTATTTTCAGCTCGGCGTGGCCCACCCGCCCGCCGGGGCCGTCAAGGCGGAACACCTCTTGCGCGCCAAAGGCCTGCTTGTAGAACTCGATGGCCTTGGCGGCATCATTGATGGCCAGGTATGGGGTCAGGCTATGCTGGCCCTCGGGAATGGGTTTGGCTGCCATGTTCGACGCTCCTGTGCAGAGGGCGCCGGCCGGCGCCCTGTTGCTTAGAGTCGTTTGCGCAGAGGGAAAATCGACAGCGGTGCTAGATCGATTCTCTATAAGCGCGGCGTTCAGAAGATGTAGTCGGTCGTCAGGAAGGTCGATTCACGGTTGCGGATGATCTCGCTGATCAGCTGCTTGTTGGCCTCCTGGAAGCGTGTGGCGACCAGGGTGCGGATCGAGAACACGCGCAGTGCGTCATGTACCGAAAGGGTGCCTTCGGCGCTGTTCTTGCGGCCGTTGAACGGGTAAGTGTCCGGGCCACGTTGGCATTGGGCATTGATGTTGATGCGCCCGACCTGGTTGGCAAAGATGTCGACCAGGCTACCGATGGTTGCCGGGTCGTTGCCGAACAGGCTCAGTTGCTGGCCGTAGTCGGAGTCCAGCACATAATCGATCACCGTCTGCAGATCGCGATAGGGCACCACCGGCACCAGGGGGCCGAACTGCTCTTCATGGTACACGCGCATGTTGTGATTCACCGGGTACAGCAACGCCGGGTAGAAGAACGAGCCGCGGCTGCTCCCGCCACCCTCGTTCAGTACGCGAGCACCTTTGGCCGTTGCATCGGTGACCAGGCCGTCGAGGTAGTCGACCTTGCCGGGTTCGGGCAGCGGTGTCAGCGCCACGCCAGGTTCCCACGGCATGCCCGGTTTGAGCGCGGCGAGTTTGCGCTGGAATTTGTCGAGGAACGCCTCGACCACGTCTTCGTGGACGAACAGGATCTTCAGTGCCGTGCAGCGCTGCCCATTGAACGACAGCGCCCCGGTAACGGCTTCTTCCACGGCGTTGTCGAGGTCGACCTGAGGCAGCACGATGCCTGGGTTCTTCGCATCCAGGCCCAGCGCAGCGCGCAGGCGATGCGGGCGCGGGTGCAGTTTTTTCAGGTCACTGGCCGCCTTGTGCGTGCCAATGAAGGCGAATACATCCACCTTGCCGCTGGCCATCAGTGCGCTCACGGTTTCGCGGCCACGGCCGTAGATGACGTTGATCACCCCCGGGGGGAAGCTGTCGCGGAATGCTTCCAGCAACGGGCGGATCAGCAACACGCCGAACTTGGCCGGCTTGAACACCACGGTGTTGCCCATGATCAGCGCCGGAATCAAGGTGGTGAAGGTTTCGTTGAGCGGGTAGTTGTACGGCCCCATGCACAGTGCCACGCCCAATGGCGCGCGGCGAATCTGGCCAAGCGTACCCTGTTCCAGTTCGAAACGGCTGGAGCGGCGGTCGAGGTCCTTGAGCGCGTTTATGGTGTCGACGATGTAGTCGCAGGTGCGGTCGAATTCCTTTTCCGAGTCCTTCAGGTTCTTGCCAATCTCCCACATCAGCAGCTTGACTACAGCCTGGCGCTGTTCACGCATGCGGGCAAGAAAGGTTTCAACGTGCTGGATACGCTCTGCCACGCGCATGTTCGGCCAGGCGCCGCGGCCCTTGTCGTAGGCTTGCACGGCGGCATCCAGCGCGGTCAGCGCAGTGTCGGCATCGAGCAGCGGGGCACTGCCCAGTACCACCTGGTGTTCTTCGCTGCCGCCCTTGAGCCAGACCGGGCTGCGTACCGTGGCCAAGGGGCCGTCCCAGCGCCTGAGCTCTCCGTTTACCAGGTAGTCGCGTTGTTCCAGCGGGGCCCCCAGGCGCCAGATTTCCGGGATGTCCCCGGCGCTTGGGAAAAGTGAATCGAGCAGACGGTCCATGGGTACTGCACCTCACATTACAGGGCGGGTTTACGGCCAGGTGAATCGCTTCAGCCTGGAGCATGCACCGCCTGCGGAAAAAACACCAGTCTGGCTCAGGATCGCGCCCCGTGCCTCCGGGGAGTTCACCATGCATGCCTGTGCGTTATGCAAAAGGGCAATCAAAATGAATGGGCAAATAGCGAAATTGTAATAGGGTGCTGTGGGGGCGGCATGTTTATAGCAATAACTTATCCAGGCACACATTGTTGAAGGGAATTTGACGCCATTAAACGTATTCAAAATGGCCGTGAAGTGTGCTTGCCAAAGGGTTTGCGGGCATCTTAAATTGTTACTGGATGTGAGATGAAAGTGTTGGGTTAGTTGATCATTATCAAAGCGTTAAGTGCGCTTGCTGAGTTTTTCTCTTTTTCCGGTAGACCTTAGGGCTTTAAAAGGACGTTGAGGAATAAATGAAAGCGACCTTGACTGCAGTGGCGCGAAAATTCATCTCGCCCTCTATGCGATACGAAATCAGGCAGCTGGCCAGCAAAGTGCGTGAACTGATGGCGCGTGCCTGTTTATGGCGCTGGGAAGTGGCGAGGTTCCGGCTGCAACAGGAAAGCCCCTACGAAATTGTCTATATCGGCAGGAAACAGCAACGGGAAATGGCCAAGCTGCTGATTGGCGGCAAGGGTCAGGGGAGTGCGTCGATCGTTGACAGCGCAAGCTCCACGGCGCCAGCCGATCACAGGGTGCTGATCAGCGAAATGCCCACGACCGGCGCGTTGTCAGTGCCCCATTATCTGAGTGCGGTGGTACCACTGGGGCGTTCGCTGGAGGACATCACCGCGCGTTACGACAGCGAACTGCGGCGCAGCATTCGCAAGAACCGCCCGCTGTACCAGATGCGCCAAGCCCTCTCGGACGAAGAGATCGCCATGGCGGACCGCGCCCTGCTGCGCCCTTACGCCAGCGCCAGGCAGGGCATCCATGCCGCACAGTTTCCCACGGAAGAAGTGTTCCGCATCGCCAGGCAGGTTGGTCGGCTCGACCTGATTACCGTCGATGGCGAGGTGATCGGTTGCCACCTCGGCTGCGAAGTCGTGCGTGCTGGCAAGCGTTACTGGAGCACATTGCGTTTCGGCTACTGCGAAGCGGTGTTCAGCGATGCCAAAAAGCTGCGCGAGGTGAATTCGATTACCACCTACATGGCCCTCGAATGGGCGCTGCAGCAGGGTTTTGACTATTACGATATCGGCCTCTGCCTGGCCCGCCCGGACGATGGTCTGCTGAAATGGAAGCGCCGCCGCGGCGGCGATATCGACTCGCTGGGTAACCATGCCTATCTGTTTGTTCGCCTGCCCAAAACCGGCACGGCGAAGTTTCTCTGGGACACGCCGATGTTCGCGGTGGAAGGCGACAAGCTCACGTTGCACCTGGGCTTGCCCGAGGGGCCGAGCGACGAGGAAGTGGCCAGCCGATACCACGAAATGGTCTTCGGCGGCTTGCACAAGATCTACCTCTACGGAGGTAACGGTGCAGGTGAGCCGTTCGTCGAGAACCTGCGCAGTCGTTACGCCAGTCTGCAGTCGCCGCCCACGATGGAGCGGGTCACCTGCAGTTGAGTCGTTGCCAGGGAGGCCTTGATCTGGTGCCAGGCGCCAGGCTTCACACCTCGTCATCAAGGGGGAGCGCTTCATGGGAGGCGACATTTCGCAGTTCAGTGCATCGTCCGCCGCCAGGCGGCACACCTGGACCTTGGCCGCCTACCGCTACATGGCGCGCAAGCGGCTGGGCAAGAACACGGCCATCGATCTCAAGAGCATCGCCAGCAAAAGCTGGGACATTGCCCCGGGCGAGACCACCGTGTCGCCGCCGGCCATCTATTTGCCTGGCCAGCTGGAGCGGGTGACAGGCTGGGAAGGCAAGCGTTTCTACCCCTACGTGCACCCTGCGCGCACCATGGAAGGCGGCATCAGCACGCTGCAAGGGGCTACTCGCGGCTACCTGATCAAAGATGTGTGGCTGGTCGATGGGGCGCTGTACAAGGGCAAGGCCAGTCACTGGCTATCGCTGAAGCCGAGTACCTTTCCGAGCATTGTGGTCGACAACGAGATCGACCGCGCGGCGATCTACTGCACGCAAAATGGCAACTCGTGGTTCGGCACTTGGCTGATGGAGGATTGCCCCACTTATGCACTGGCCTGTAACGAAGGCATACCCGTGACCACCGCACCCTCGGCCAGGTACCCGCTGTTTACCCAGGCGCCGGCCTATGAGGACTGGCTGGACATGAAACCGCTGCGCCTGCGCAGTGCGTTCTTCCGCGAGCTGGTGCTGTTCGATGACCAGAGCAACAACCGCAGCCGGCATGCCCGTTACCGGGCCATGGGTGACAAGCTGCTGTCGCATGTGCCGCATGCGCCACACCCCGGGGTGTTCCTGCTGCGCGGTGGTGATGGTGACCTGCGGCTGCTGCGCAACGAGCTCGAGCTTGCCGAGCACTTGCGCGTTACCCGTGGTTTTCGCATCGTCAACCCGTTGAAATCCGATGTGCCGAGTATTGTTGCAGCCTGCGCCGGGGCCAAGGTGGTCGTCGGGGTGGAGGGTAGCCAGTTGGTGCATGGCGTGAACGTGCTACAGCCCGGCGGCTGCCTGCTGACCTTGCAGCCGCCGAATCGCTTCGTCAGCTACTACAAGTACCTGACGGATCGGGACAACCAGCATTTCGGCTTCGTGGTGGGTATACCGGAAGGGGATGGCTTTCGGATGGATATCGGTGAAGTGGAGCGCACGTTGGACCTGTTCCCGCGGTAAGTGTGTAGTATCCACGCTCATGGTTGCGGCGGGCGGGGCATGGGATGATCGAGGTATCACGGTTCTGGCGCGACCCTGCGTTGCCGTTTGTCGAAGCCCGAAGGGTAGGGGACGGGCGGCAAGTCTGCTACGCCGCGCACTCCCATGAGTCCTTTTCAATCGGGGTGATCACGGGTGGGCGCAGCACCTACCTGAATGGTGACCAGCGCGTCGAGGTGGCGGCGGGCATCACTGTGCTGATGAATCCAGGCGTCGTACATACCTGCAACCCTGTTGCCGGGGAGCCGTGGTCCTACCTGATGCTGTTTGTCGACTTGCCGTGGTTGCAGGCGCAGGGGTTCGCCCTGCCGAGGCAGACCTACAGCACCTCGGCGGTGTTGTACCAGCGCTTGTTGCAGGCCTTTGCCGACCTGTTCGATCCCAGCCTGCATGATCGCGAGTCCCGTCTAGCGGCCCTGTTCAGGGGGATGCCGGCGTTACTGGACGATGTTGCCCCGGTGCATGATGAGGGCAACCCGCGGCTGGATGCAGCGGCAGCTTTCATACGCGCCCATCGCAGTGACCCACTCAGCCTCGAGGACATCTGCATGGCCTGTGGCCTGTCCCGTTCCTACCTGATTCGTGCTTTTCGCCAACGCTTCGGCCTGACGCCGCATGGCTACCTGCTGGACCAGCGCGTGCAGTTGGCCCGGGCGCAGTTGCGCCAGGGCCGGGCGATTGCTGAGGTTGCGCAGGAGGCGGGGTTCGCTGATCAGGCACACCTGCAGCGGGCATTCAAACAGCACCTTGCGGCGACACCCGGGCATTACAGAAATGCCGTTGCTAGCTTGGGCGCTCCTGCAGAAGCCGTGCATGCCTTAAAGCACCAGGTAAACCGCGCTGGCGACCAGTAACACGGCCAGGCTCCGATTGAGCATGCGCAGGTGATGTGGGTTGTGCAGGTACTGGCGAATCACGCTGCCGGCCCAGGCCCAGGAGGCCACCGAGATGAAACAGATTGGGCCATAGATCCAGGTAAACAGCCACAGCAAGTGCTGTTCACCGCCGGTGTAGGCGCCCACCCCGGCAACGGCTGCCAACCAGGCTTTGGGGTTGAGCCACTGCATTGCTGCGCCGTGCCAGGCTGAAGAGGGTCGGCCGGGCTGTGCGTTGTTCAGGTTACCGTCGTCACTGGCCAGCTTCCACGCCATATACAGCAGAAACGCCACCCCGCCCCAGTGCAACATCAGGCCCAGCAAAGGCCAGCGCAGCAGCAGTTGATGCAGGCCCAGCCCAACCAGCACCAGCAGCAGGCAGAAACCCAGCGTGGCACCGGCTACATGCGCCATGCTGGCGCGCAGGCCATGGCGGGCACCGCTGCCAAGGGCGACGATGTTGACCGGGCCGGGGGAGATAGAGGCCGCAAGGGCGAAGGCGGCCATGGACAGGGATAGGCTCATGAGGAAGATCCGGGTGATGTGGGGAGCCGTCATCCTCGCGTGCCTGGCGCTTTGATGTATTGAACAAAAGTACCTGCTTCCGCCCGCCGTCAGTGCCAGTTTGTCTCAGTCTTGTTTCAGTGAGGCGGCAGGGCCCCATGGCGTGACACAGGCAGGCACGGAAGAAGTGTCACGATTGACCTTCTGAATCGTAACGGGCAGCAACGCTGCGACGATGAATGAGGGGTGGCGATGGAGGGGTACAGGTTTTGTAATAGTTTTGCGCTACAACAGCAACCTGCTGTCCTTGTAGCATCACTGTCCCAATCTGTTATCAAGGTCTATATGAGCACCTTCGCGGAGCCCCCCAGTCTTCGGCTTTTCTGGCCATCCTTCCCCCGTCCCCGTGACGTTTCCCTCGTGAGTACCCGCTAATGGAATGGCTAGCCGACCCCACGGCCTGGCTGGGCCTGCTGACGCTTATCGTCCTCGAGCTGGTGCTGGGTATCGACAACCTGGTGTTTATCGCCATCCTCGCCGACAAGTTGCCGCCACACCAACGCGACCGCGCGCGGGTGATTGGCTTGAGCCTGGCGCTGATCATGCGCCTGGGCCTGTTGGCCAGTATTTCCTGGATGGTCACCCTGACCGCGCCGCTGTTCGAGGTGTTGGGCAAGAGTTTCTCCGGCCGTGACCTGATCATGCTGTTCGGCGGCGTGTTCCTGTTGTTCAAGGCCACCATGGAATTGCACGAACGCCTGGAAGGTCACGTGACCCAGGCCAGTGGTACCCTGCGCCATGCCGCGTTCTGGCCGATCGTTGCCCAAATCGTGGTACTGGATGCAGTGTTCTCGCTGGATGCCGTGATCACGGCGGTGGGCATGGTCGATGAGCTGTCCGTGATGATGATCGCGGTGATCTTCTCGATTGGTATCATGATCGTTGCCAGCAAGCCGCTGACCCGCTTCGTCAACGCCCACCCCACAGTGATCATGCTGTGCCTGGGGTTCCTGATGATGATCGGTTTCAGCCTGACGGCGGAAGGCCTGGGCTTCCATATCCCGAAAGGTTACCTGTACGCGGCCATCGGCTTCTCGATCCTCATCGAGCTGTTCAACCAGCTGGCGCGCGCCCGTCGCAAGCGCAGCCTGCAACAGCACAAGCCGTTGCGTGAACGCACTGCACATGCCGTGCTGCGCCTGCTGGGCGGCCGTCGGGTCGAGGCTGACGAGGTCGGCGAGGAAATCGCCGACCTGGTCGAAGGTGGCGGGGAGCAGGTGCTGTTCGACCGCCGTGAACGGGTAATGATCAGTGGCGTGCTGAACCTGGCCGAGCGGCCAATTCGAACGGTGATGACCGCACGTGCCGAGGTTGACCTGATCGACCTCGCACAGCCGGCAGAGGCCATCACCCAGGCCTTGGCCAATTCGCCGTATTCGCGCCTGCCGCTGATTCGCGATGGCCGGGTCGATGAACCGTTGGGCTTCGTGCACAAGAAGGAGCTGCTCAAGGAATTGCTGTCGGGCAGTCAGCCCGACCTGGAGGACATGGCTCGGGTGCCGCTGAACCTGCTGGAGAGCTTCAGCATTCTCAACGCGCTGGAGCAGATGCGCGGCCAGTCGACCCACATCGCCTTTGTGGTCAACGAATTTGGTGACTTCACCGGCCTGCTGACCATGACCGACATCCTCGAGTCGATTGCCGGTGAACTGCCGGATGCCAGCGAAGTGGAAGGCCCAGGCATTGTCCAGGAGGGCGCTGGCTTTGTGGTCAGTGGCGCATTGAACCTGAGCCAGGTGCAGGCACGTACTGGCTTCTGTGCCCGTGCTACCGAGGACTACCAGACCCTTGCGGGGTTGGTGATGAGCCTTCTCGATCGGCTGCCGATGGTCGGCGACCAGCTGGCCTGGAATGGCTGGACGCTGACCGTGGAGGCGATTGAAGAGCGACGGGTGCGCCAGGTGCGCCTTATACCGACCGGCGACGCTGACGCAGCAGGTGCCTGAAGCCCTCGAGGATTAGCACCAGCACTGCGGCCCAGATCGGCAGGTAGGTCAGCCACTGGTCCGGGCCGATGGTTTCGCCCAGCAGCAACGCCACGCCCACCAGCAGCACGGGCTCGACGTAGCTGAGCAGGCCGAACAGGCTGAATGGCAGCATGCGGCTGGCCAGCACGTAGGCGATCAGGGCCGAGGCGCTGATCGCGCCAAGGATCGGGATCAGCGCATAGAGTCCAGGGTGTGCCTGCAGGTCGGCACCGGAAAGCGGGCCCTGGGTGACGAAGTACAGCGCCCACGGCAGCAGCAGGCACATGTCGCACCACAGGCCACCCAGGTGGTCGGTGCGGCAACGCCGCCGCAGCACGAAGTAGATCGGGTAGCCGATCGTCACCAACAAGGTTTCCCAGGCAAAGCTGCCGTTCTGGTACAACTCGTGCCCCACGCCCAGTGCGGCGCAGCCCACGGCCACCTTTTGCAGGCGCGACAGGCGCTCGCCATACACCAGCCGCCCGGTCAGGACCATGGCCAGCGGCAGCAGGAAATAGCCCATCGACACTTCCAGGCTGCGCCCGTGCAGGGGCGCCCAGAGAAACAGCCACAGCTGCACGCCCATCAGCCACGAAGTGCCGACCATCCCCAGCAACAACACCGGCGTGCGCCTAACCCGCCCCAGTAGCTCGGCGACGCGTTTCCAATCTTTCGAGACGAGCATGAACAGGGTAAGGCAGGGCAGCGTCAAGAGGGTGCGCCAGCCGAAGATTTCTTCGCCATCGAGTGGCTTGAGCAGGGAGGTATAGAAGTACATCACAGCGAACAGACAGGACGCCATGACCGATGAAACAATGCCTTTTGACACGAGTGCCTCGAATACGGGAGTTGAGCGGGTGGATCAGCCGCGCATGATCTCAGGGGGCGCGGCTTGCGGCAACAGCGCTGCGCCTGGGCGGGCGGCCAGCGCCTCGAGAAACTGCGCGGCGGGCATGGGCCTGGCGAACAGGTAGCCCTGCTGGAAGTCCACCTCATGGCGGGCCAGGTAGTCGCGTTGGGCTTCGGTTTCCACGCCTTCGGCCACGATGCCCAGGCCCAGCTTGGCGGACAGCTCGATGATGGTCTCCAGAATGTGCACAGACAGCGCATCGGCCCCGATCATGGCCACGAAGCTCTGATCGATCTTCAGGTAGTCGACCTTGAACTGGCGCAGGTAGTTGAGGCTGGACTGGCCGGTGCCGAAGTCGTCCAGGGCGATCTTGACGCCCATGGCAGCGAGCTTCTCGAACAGCTCCAGGGCTATTGGCGTGGGCTCGATCAGCTTGCGCTCGGTCAGTTCCAAGGTCAGCACTACCCGGCCCGGCGGGAAGTGCTGCAGGAAAGTACGGCAATCATTCAGCAGGTTCAGGTCGCGGCAGTGGTCGGCGGTGATGTTGACGCCTATGTGGAAGCCGTCCTCGAGCAGCCCGGCGTACGGTGCGAGGCTCTGTGCCGTGTGCATCATCAAGGCGCGGGTCATGGCGACAATCTGCCCGCTGTGTTCAGCGTAAGGGATGAACAGATCGGGGCGCACCAGCCCTTCCTGGGGGTGGTTCCAGCGCATCAGCACTTCGGCGCCGGCCCAACGGAAATCGCCCTTGCGCACCACTGGCTGGAAGTACGGCAGGAACTCATCGGCCTCCAGCGCCCGGCGCAGTTCGGCACGGGGTGAGCTGGCGCGGCGAACCTGCCAGCGGCATACCAGGGCCGCAACCACGCCCAATACAATCAGCAAGGCAACCAGGGCAGGGTAGTGGCTGCGCCACAACTGGCCTTGGTAGCTGGCGTCATAGCCGCCCTGCACGCTGAACGGGTAACGCGTCGAGCCAAGCAGCACGTTTGCATTGGCGGCGGGGGGCGGCAGGCCCTTGTGGACGATGCCATCCTTGCCCATCCAGGCGTTACCTACGCGGATGTGCAGGTTAACGTCGGGGCCGATCAGGCGCAGTGCTGTCAGCAGGTGGTCGCCATCCACCGTACTGATTGCCCCCTGGTCGCCGGCGCTGGCACGGTACACCAGCAGTGCGTGCCCAGGGGTGACTGAATTGCCGTCCATCAGCCACAGCTTGCCGTCGACGTAGTCGGTCGGGTTGACCGGCTCATCAAAGGCGCCGAAAAGGGATGTGCAATACAGGCTGTTACCCCGGAACAGGTTGGTCGAACGCACGAACGCGTTGCGCGTGACCTCGGCGCGCAGCCTGAGCTGCACCTCGTCGCAAGGGCTGCGGGCCAGCGGCAGCAGAACATTGGCAGCCTTGGAAAGGCTGTCGAGGATGCGTTCGACATGCGCCACGACCTGGCGAGCGGTAGCCTGGCTGCTTGTTTGCATCTCCCGTTCGACCTGCCAGTTCATCACGATCAGGCCGCACATCAGCGGCAGCACACCGACGACCCAGGGTAGCAGGGTGCGCCAGCTGAGCGTGGCGCGGCGTTTGGCGTTAAGGGGCATGCGGACCTGGCTACGATAAGGGACAACGAGAGAATAGCCGCTTGTCGCTGTGTGCGAGCAACTAAACCGCGACAAACAATTTTACGCAATGTAGAATCCGTTTACGAATACAACAATAAGGTTCTTCACTTCCGAAGGATCAAGCCCGCCGAGAATGGGTCCATATGACACACCATGGGTTCAAGCTGATCATAGGTGACTTCCTCGCCCGCAGCGTGCGGGGCATCCCGTGCTCACCGCCGTTTCTGTTCCACATCCCACGCAATCAATACTATTTTCGCTGCAGATGAGGACACGAACATGGCTGATATCTTCGACAATCCAATGGGCCTGATGGGCTTCGAATTCATTGAACTGGCGTCGCCGACCCCCGGCGTGCTCGAGCCAGTGTTCCAGATCCTTGGCTTCACCAAGGTGGCTACCCACCGTTCCAAGGATGTGCACCTGTATCGCCAGGGCGGCATCAACCTGATCCTGAACAACGAACCCAAGAGCATCGCCTCGTACTTCGCCGCCGAACACGGCCCGTCGGTCTGTGGCATGGCGTTCCGCGTGCGCAATGCCCACGAAGCGTATGCCCGTGCCCTGGAGCTGGGCGCCCAGCCGGTGGAAATCGAAACCGGCCCGATGGAGCTGCGCCTGCCGGCGATCAAGGGTATCGGTGGTGCGCCGCTTTACCTGATCGACCGTTTCGAGGAAGGCAGCTCGATCTATGACATCGACTTCAATTTCATCGAAGGCGTGGACCGCAATCCGGTAGGTGCTGGCCTGAAGATCATCGACCACCTCACCCATAACGTTTATCGCGGGCGCATGGCTTACTGGGCCGGCTTCTATGAAAAACTGTTCAACTTCCGTGAAATCCGCTATTTCGATATCAAGGGTGAGTACACCGGCCTGACGTCCAAGGCGATGACTGCCCCAGACGGCATGATCCGCATCCCACTCAACGAAGAGTCGTCCAAGGGTGCGGGGCAGATCGAAGAGTTCCTGATGCAGTTCAACGGCGAGGGTATTCAGCACGTCGCCTTCCTGACCGATGACCTGCTCAAGACCTGGGATGCGTTGAAGGGCCTTGGCATGCGCTTCATGACTGCGCCACCGCAAACCTACTACGAAATGCTCGAAGAACGCCTGCCAGGCCACGGCGAACCGGTCGACCAGCTGCAAGCGCGTGGCATCCTGCTGGATGGGGCCTCGCAGCCTGGAGACAAACGCCTGCTGCTGCAGATTTTCTCGGAAACGCTGCTTGGGCCGGTATTCTTCGAGTTCATTCAGCGCAAGGGGGATGACGGCTTTGGTGAAGGCAACTTCAAGGCGCTGTTCGAGTCCATCGAGCGTGACCAGGTGCGTCGCGGTGTGTTGAGCACCGACTGACGGCCTTGCGCTGCCGACGCCGTCATGTCGCGTCGGCGGCGTTGCTGCGCCTGATGGCACGCGCCCTGAACAGGGCAAGGAAGACCATGGCCCCGGTCAGGATACCTACCAGTATCAGCGAAGGGAGGGTCTGCAGCATCGATTGGCGAATTTCCAGGGTGGTGAACCCTTCGGCATAGCCGCCCTTTACCCTGTATCCGTACTTCGCTGATACCGCGCTGACCGAAAACTCGGAGTGCGAGGGGCGCTGGCCGGTGCGACTGTCACCTTCGCTCCAGATGTAGCGGTCGCCAAATTCCAGCAACAGCGTCAAGCCGTCCTGGAAACCGTCGAGCTCGTTACGAAGCTGGGAGGCGTAGGCGGTCGCGATGACGCCCCGGTTGTTGCCAGGCAAATAGAAGTTGACCAGCAGTCTGCGGCGTTTGTCAGCTGGCCCATAGGAAATTTCCACCTGCCGACCCGACAAGGCGAAGGACGACAAGTGCGCCAGCGAGTCCGAGGTGGTGCTGCAATAGGCCTGGTTGTCCTCTAGCAAGGTCAGTGACCTCAGCATCGAGCGACTGGCGACCTGGTCCTGCAAGGTGCTTTTGACGGTGCCGCAGGATTGGCCGGCAAGTGGCAGGGCCAGCACCGCAGCTTCCTGCAATCGGTCCAATGCCTGGTCGACGCTGTAGACCGCTTCCTGTACTGAAATTGCCGCGTTTTCCGCGAGTTTGGACTCCAGTTGGAAAACCATCACCAGCAACCCGGACACCACAGGCACCAGCCCCACCGCCATGAGCAGCAGCACCTCCAGCAGGCTGCGCCCGGCGTGCACAATCTTCGACATAGGCCAATCGCTCCGCTACAACGCTGTTCGAGGTGAACAGCCGAGCCCAGAGCCTATGTGTTCAACGGCCGATCAACTGTAGGCCGAAGGTAACGTGCGCTACAGGAAAACCGGAAATCTGGGGTAGGCCATTAGCTGGCTCTGAGCCTGGCGAGCACTGCCTTCGCCAGAGCGGACGTAGAGGCAGGGTTTTGCCCGGTGATCAGCCGGTCATCGGCAACCACGAAGGGCTGCCAGGGATCATCATGCTTGCTGTATGTTCCGCCGCGGCCAACGAGTTCGTTTTCCGTCAGGAATGGCACTGTCTTGTCCAGCTCGACCAATTTTTCTTCGGTATTGGAAAAGCCGGTCACCTGCCGGTCCTTCAGCAGCAAGCTGTTATCGCTGAGCTTGATGTTCAGCAAGCCGACCACGCCGTGGCATACCGCTGCCACAATGCCCTTGTTCTCGTAGATCTTGCGCGCCAGTTCCTGCAGGGGCTGATTGTCGACGAAGTCATACATCACCCCATGCCCGCCGGTGTAGTAGATGACACTGTAGTCCTCGGCCTTGACCAGGCCGGGGCTGAGGGTGCTACCCAGTCGCGTCATGAACTGCTTGTCGTCGTACCATTGCCAGTCCAGGTCGGGTGCCATTTGCAGGCTGTGCGGGTCGATGGGAACATACCCGCCCAACGGGCTGACATAATCGACGCTATAGCCGGCCTCTTCGACCTGCTCGACAAAGTGCACGGCCTCACCCAGCCATAATCCGGTCGCCCGCTTGAGGGTTGGATACTTGGCTGTATTGGTCAGTACCACCAGCATTTTCTTGCTCATGACCACGCTCCTGTCGGCAACCTGAAGAGGCCGTTGCTTCCCGGCCCTAGGGAAAACCTAATGAGCATAGCTGCCGGCTGCAAGTCCGCCATGGATGGCAACGCGTGCTGTGCTAACTTGAACAAGGCCCACAGGGCAGGCCTTGGATAGCCTGCCAGCACCGTGGCCAACCCAGAGCCTTGCAGGAGCACGATATTGGTCGCACATGGAACACCATCCGGGCCTGAGACGCAGGTCGGCTCGCCGCCGCCAGCTGTACTTGGGCGCGAGCGTATGGCGGAGCGGATTGCGCAGTTCGACTGGGGGCGCACGTCCCTCGGGCCGCTGGTACGCTGGCCGGCTTCACTGCGAATTGCCGTCGACATGATGCACCTTTCACCGTTCCCCTGTGCCGTGGTTTGGGGGAGCGACCTGTGCGTGGTGCACAATGATGCCTACCGGGCACTGCGGGCCGGGCCCAGGGACGGCCTGGGCATGGCCTTCGATGCGCTGTGGAGCGACGTGTGGTCGGCAGTGGGGCCATGGGTGTTCCAGGCTCTCGAAGGGCGTGCGAGTTACGTCGAGGACCCGCCCCTGCGCATCACGTGTGGCGAGCACGCCGAGCCGCTCTGGTGCGCGTTCGGCTACGCGCCCTTGCACGATGAGCAGGGCAGCGTCGCGGGTTTTTTGCACACGGTGATCGAGAGCACTGCCAGCGTCGAGGCACACCACCGCTGGCGTGAACAGGTGCAAGGCTTCGAGCGGCAGATCGAGCGACATGTGGCGGAGCGCGAGCAGATCTGGCGGTTGGCGCGCGATCCCATGATGACTGTCAGCGCTGACCTGAAGGTTCAGGCTGTCAACCCCGCCTGGTCGCGCATCCTGGGTTGGACCGAAGCACAGGTGCAAGGGATGCCGGTGTTGGACTTGGTGCATCCGGCCGATGCCGCGGAAGTTCACGTGGCTATTTCCGGGCTGCTGCAATACTGCGATGCCGACCTGGTCGAAACCCGCCTGCGTCACCGCGACGGGCATTACCACTGGTTCAGCTGGAGTGCGCGATTCGATGGGCACCTGATGACAGCCGTTGGCCGGGACATCACCGATGAGCGCGAGCTGGCCGCGCGTCAGTCTGAGGCGCTGATGCGCAGCAATGAGCGCATGGAGGTGGTCGGCCAGCTGGCCGGCGGCATGGGCCATGAGATGAACAACCTGCTGTCCGGTATCGGGGGGAGCCTGGAACTGTTGCAGCGGCGCCTTCAGGAGGGGCGGCTGGAGCGGTTGGAGGCCTATGTGGACGTAGCCCGGGATTCGGTGCTGCGGGCCATGGAGCTGACCCATCGCTTGCTGGCGTTCTCCCGCCACCAACCGCTCGCGCCGAAGCCGCTGGATTTCAATCGGCAGCTGCGCCTGAGCGAGCCGCTGCTGTGCAAGACACTGGGCGCAGAAATGCGTCTGCACTGGCAGCTGGATATCGCGCCGTGGGCGGTGAACCTGGACGTACCGCAGCTTGAAAATGCGCTGATCAACCTGTGTGCCAACGCCCGTGAAGCCTGCCGGGAACGCGGTAATGTCACGATCCGCACGGTCAATGAACGGCTGACCGACAGTTTTCCGGATCAGGACGGTCTGCCGCCAGGCGATTACCTGGCCCTGCATGTCGAGGATGATGGCCACGGCATGCCGGCTGCGGACATTGCCAGAGCGTTCGAGCCATTTTTCACCACCAAGCCCATCGGGCGGGGTTTCGGGCTGGGCTTGTCGATGGTGTATGGCTTTGTCCGTCAGTCGGGTGGGTACGCGTGGATTGAATCGACCGCGAACCTGGGGACCAAGGTTTCCATGCTCTTCCCGCGCTGGCCCGAGCCGTTGGCCGAGGAACCAAAGCCCGTGCAACGGTTGCAGCGCGCCGCCCGGGGCGAGCGGTTGTTGCTGGTCGATGACGAACGTAACTTGCGGGCTGTCATGCGCGAATACCTGACCGAGCGCGGCTTTCAGGTTGTCGACGTGAACGATGCCAATAGCGCGTTGGAGCGGTTCCGCCATGATGGCCCGTTCGACCTGGTGATTACCGACATCGGCTTGCCGGGCGGCTTCAGCGGCCGGCAGGTGGCCAAGGCCATGCGCATGCAGCTGCCACTGCAGAAGATCATGTTCATTACCGGGTATGCCGAACATCCGATCGAAGCTCAGTTGCTCGAACAGCCGGGCACTGCATTGCTGAACAAGCCTTTTTCGCTGGCAGACCTTGCCGATGAGGCGCTGCGAATGCTCGAAGAGTAGCGCCCTTCAGGGCTTGCCGAGAATCTCCGTCACCTGCGCCTGCAGCTGTTGCAGTTCGAAGGGTTTGCAGATCAGGTGCATGCCTGCGCCCAGAAAGCCTTCCCGGGCCATTGCCGTTTCCGCGTAGCCGGTGATGAACAACACTGGCAAGCCTGGGCGCAGCGTGCGCGCGATCTCGGCCAGTTGGCGGCCGTTCATGCCGGGCAAGCCGACATCGCTGACCAACAGGTCCACTGGCTGCGACGAGCGCAGCACCGCGAGCCCGTCGCTGGCATTCGCTGCGCTGTGGCATGAAAAGCCGTGGTCGCGCAGGGTCTGGCACAGCAACTGGCGCACATGCGGGTCGTCCTCCACCAGCAGTACCCGATGGCCCCTGCTTGCTTGTCTGGGGGAGGGCGGCAAGGCGGTTTCCTGAGCCTGCCCGACATGCCGCGGCAGGTACAGGTCTACCCGCGTTCCCTGGCCAATCTGGCTACGCAGCGTGACATGCCCATGGGACTGCTTGCTGAAACCGTACACCATCGACAGACCCAGGCCGATGCCCTGGCCCGTTGCCTTGGTACTGAAGAACGGTTCGAAAGCGTGTTCCAGTGTGCTTTGGGCCATGCCTTGGCCGTCGTCGATGATGCTCAGGCGCAGGTAGTCCCCGGGGCACAACGCGCCCCCTGCCCATTGCCTGCTGTCGATGTGCTGGTTGCTTGCCTCGATACGCAGCAGGCCGCCGCTGGGCATGGCTTCGCAGGCGTTGAGCAGCAGGTTGTCCAGGGCTTCCTGCAATTGCTGGTCGTCGGCTTCCACCGGCCACAGGCCCCTGGCGAGCTGCACCTGCAGGGTTATCCTGGGGTTCAGGCTGGCCTTCAGGCGCTTGGCCTTGAGCACACCACGCAGGTCGATGCGCTGGTTGCGCAACGATTGCCGGGAAGAAAAGGCCAGCAGGCGATGAGTCAACTGGGCGGCGCGTGACACCGCCTCGCGGCCCATGCGCAAGACTCCGTCCAAGCTGTCGGCGCGGCCCTGACTCAGGCGTCGCTCGATCAGCTCGAAACTGCCGCCGATGCTGGTGAGCAGGTTATTGAAGTCATGGGCCACCCCACCCGCCAGTTGGCCGATGGCTTCCATCTTGCGGGTCTGATGGGCGGCGAACACCCTGCGCTCCTGCTCCTCGCAGGGCTTTGAAAGCTGGGCGTCCAGGCGCTGCTGCAAGCATTGGAGCTGATCACGCGCCCGGTACTGCCTGCGGCGGTTGCGCAGGGCGGATCGGGTCATGTGCAACAGCTGGGCGTTTTCAAAGGGTGCGACCAGCAATACCAGGTTGCCGACCGGGTGATTACCGGCGCCAGCCGCTGACCAGGCACTTTGGGTGAGCAGCACGATCGGTAGATCCGACCAGTTCGGCTGCTGATCGATGAATGCCTGCAGCAACGCGCTGGGGCCCTGGTTGAACACCTGCTCGGCAATGATCGCCAGCCCCGCACCCTCGCTCAGGCGCGCCTGCAGGTTGTCCAAGTCGACCGCGCACAGGGTATCGATGCCGGCCGAGGCGAGCAGGCGCGAGGTCTCCGCAGCTAACGGCGGGGGTGCCAGGATCAAGGCACGTTCATCCAGCGCCAACGAACTCGCCACAACGACTCTCCTGCAAGGTGGGCTGATAACCACTGGACCCTGGCGTAAACCCAGGGTTCAACAATGTTCAGAGAATGCCTACAGGCCCTGTTGCAGCACGGGGTCGTCAGGGTTCTGCCGCTCCAGCTCGGCGAGTAGCACCTGTACGTTCTGTAATTGGCCAGACTCTTTCCAGTACTGGATCAGCAATACCCGCGCCCGGCGATTGGCCGGCTGCCGGTTGAGCACGGTTTCCAGCTGTTTCTGGGCGGCATCGAGTTGGTCCAGGTCATGCAGGGTGAGCGCCAGTGTATAGCGGTAGTCGGTGTTGTCAGGGTCTAGCTCGACGGCGCGGGAAAGGGCCAGCAAGGCGTATTCGCGCTGTTCATGGCGGTTCAGCCAGCGCCCCAGTTCATACTGTAGAAAGGCGGAGTCGGGGCTCAGCGCCAAGGCTTTGCCCAAGACCTGGCGCGAGGCATCGTGATGCCCCTGGCGCTCCAGCAAGCGTACCTGGGTGGCCAGGGCGTCGAGGTTGCCGGGGGCGACCGCCAGTGCTCGCTGCAGGGCCGCAGCGGCCTGGGTGTAGTCGCTTTCGTGCAGGTACAGGCGCGCCAGGTGCACCTGGGCGTCGGCATCCTCGGGTTGTTGCTCGAGAGCCTGCTGGTACTGTTCCAGTGCTGCCTGCAGCGGGCCGAAGTACTGGCCGATGTCGTCCGGGGCAAGCCCGAGCAGGGCATCTACTGCGCCAAAGCGTACGCTTTGCTCATCGTCGTCCAGCAGCGGGCCGAGCACCAGGCTGCGTTGCGCCGCCGGCAGCAGGCGGCGGATGCTGGTGATGGCCGCACGGCGCACCAGCGGGTCGGCATGTTCCAGATCCTGGCGGGCGAGTTTCAATGCCTGCGGCGAGGGGTAGTTGGGCAGCTCGGCGTACAGCGCCGCCCGACGAATGGCGGGCAGGTCGTTACGTTGCAGTTGCTGGTACAACACCCGGGCAGCGCCGGGCTGGCCCTCGTGGGCCTGGCGTAGGGCCTTGGCATAGCTGTGCGCGGGCAAGGTCGGCTGGGCGGGCGGAGCATCGCGCCACAGGTAGCCGAACAGGGCCGATACCAGGATCAACAGCAGCACGGCGATCAGGTAGCGGTTGCGTCTGGGCATCGGGCGGTCCGTGGCGGCGGGAAGGGCAGAGCTTGGGGCAGGCAGGGGGTAAATGCAACCGAGGGGGCCAGTTGTCATCAGGGAGTCTGTGCGGTGGCGTTGCGTGCACGGCTGGCGATTGCCCTGTGCTGCAACTGCCGAGGCATAAAAAAGCCCCGCAAACCAGAGCCTGCGGGGCAAACGGTTGGGGGAGGAGCCAACCAAAGGAGTCGTTGAAGCAGTGGGATCAGGGTGCGCTGGCCACCGTCTCCGGTTGCCAGCCGCCACCCAGGGCCTTGTAGATCGAGACAATGCCGCGGTACAGCTCGACCTCGCCCTGGGCCTGTGCATCTTCAGCGCTTAGCCGCTCACGCTCGGCATCGAGCAGCACCAGGTAGTCCACCGTGCCCTCGCGATAACGAATCGAAGCCAGCTCCGCCGCCTTGCGGCTGGCGTCACTCTGGCGCATCAGCGAGAGCAGTCGCTGTTGGGTTTTGTCGTAATCACTGAACGCGTTGGCCGATTCTTCCAGGGCCAGTAATACCTGTTGCTCGTAGTTGGCCAATGCCCCTTCGGCATCAGCCTTGGCACCGCGTAGACGGGCGCGCACGCTACCCAGGTCGAAGGCCGCCCAGGTAATGCTCGGCCCCAGTGCCCAGGCATTGGCCGCCGACGAGCCGATCTGCGAGCCCCGTGCGGCAGTAAAGCCGAGGAAGCCGCTGAGGCTCACGCGGGGGAACAGGTCGGCAGTGGCCACGCCAACGTTGGCGGTGGCGGCTGCCAGCTGGCGTTCGGCGCTGCGGATGTCCGGGCGCCGGCGCAGCAGCTCGCCCGGGTCGCCTACCGGCAACGCTTTGGCGATGGCCGGCAAGGCTTTGGGCGACAGGTCTATGCTGAGCGCATCAGGTCGTTGACCGAGCAAGGTGGCGATACGGTGCCGTGCCCGCGCCTGTTCGGCCTGCAGTTGCGGCACTGTGGCTTCGACCCCGGCCAGGCGGGCATCGGCACGCACCACGTCGAGGTCGTTGCCCACGCCGGCATCGCGCAGGGTCTCGGTGATGGTGCGCGATTCCTGCTGGGTCTTGAGGTTGGCCAGGGCGATCTTCTCGCGCAATTGCGCGCCACGCAGCTGCCCATAAGCATCCACCAGCTCGGCGATCAGGCTGACTTGCAACTGCTGCAGGTCGGCGGCGGCCACCGCTTCCTGGGCTTCGCTGGCTTCGATCTGGCGCTGAATGCGCCCGAACAGGTCAAGCTCCCAGGCCATGTCCAGGCCCAGGTCGTAGCGCTCGCTATTGACCCGTTCGGTGGTCTGGCCGGGGATCTGGCCCTTGCCGATGTCGCTGCTGGCCCTGCTGGTAACCACTGGGAACGGGTCGTTCTCGGCATCTTCCCGAATCGAGCGAGCCGACTTCAGGCGAGCAAAAGCCACGCGCAAGTCACGGTTGCCGTCCAGCGACGCCTGCACCAGCTGGTTCAGCACGGGGTCGTCGAACTGCTTCCACCACAGGGTCTCGAAACGGCTAAGGTCGTAGGCCTTGGCCTGCGCGTCGCTACTCAGTTGGGCAGGCTCGGTGGCCGGGGCCTGGTAGTCCGGGCCCACCGCACAGGCCGCCAGGGCCAGTGCCAGCAGGCTTGGGGTCAGCGGTTTGAGCAGGTTCATGCATGGTTCTCCAACACTTGGGCGTGCGCGGCCTTGCGGGCCTGGCGACGCTCGACGAAACGGCGAATCAGGAAGAAGAACACCGGGGTCAGGAACAGGCCGAACACGGTCACGCCAATCATCCCGGAGAACACCGCCACACCCATGGCGTGACGCATTTCGGAGCCTGCACCGGAGCTGAAGACCAGCGGCACCACACCCATGATGAAGGCGATGGAGGTCATCAGGATCGGCCGCAGACGCAGGCGGCAGGCTTCCAGTACCGCCGCCAGCGGGTCCAGGCCCTTGGCCTGTTCATCCTTGGCGAACTCGACGATCAGGATGGCGTTCTTGCACGCCAGGCCGACCAGGACGATCAGGCCGATCTGGGTGAAGATGTTGTTGTCTCCACCCGACACGATCACCCCGGTGATCGCCGACAGCAGGGTCATCGGCACGATCAGGATCACCGCCAGTGGCAGGCTCCAGCTTTCGTACTGGGCGGCCAGTACCAGGAAGGCCAGCAGCACGCACAGGGGGAACACGAACAGCGCGGTGTTGCCCGAGAGGATCTGCTGGTAGGTCAGGTCGGTCCACTCGAAGGTCATGCCGTTGGGCAGTTCCTCTTTCAGCAGCTTCTCGATCGCCGCTTCGGCTTGGCCGGAGCTGTAGCCCGGGGCAGCAGCGCCGTTGATCTCGGCGGTGATGAAGCCGTTGTAGTGCATGACGCGGTCCGGCCCGGAGGTGTCGCTGACCTTGAGGAAGGTCGCCAGCGGGATCATCTCGCCCAGGTTGTTGCGCACCTTCAACTGGCCGATCTGCTCGGCATCCAGGCGGAATTGCTGCTCAGCCTGGACGTTGACCTGATAGGTGCGGCCAAAGCGGTTGAAATCGTTGGTGTACAGCGAGCCCAGGTAGACCTGCAGGGTGTCGAAAATATCGTTGATCGCCACGCCATGGGTCTTGGCCTTTTCCCGGTCGATGGCGGCATCGACCTGCGGCACGTTGACCTGGTAGCTGGTGAACAGGCCCGCCAGCTCTGGCACGTTATGGCTCTTGGCGATGATGTTCTGGGTTTCCTTGTACAGCGCTTCATAGCCCAGGTTGCCACGGTCTTCGATCTGCAGGCGGAAGCCGCCGATGGTGCCCAGGCCTTGTACCGGCGGTGGCGGGAAGATCGCGATGTAGGCGTCCTGGATGTCGGCGAACTGGGCGTTCAGCGAGGCAGCGATGGCGGCGGCTGACTGGCTCGGGTCCTTGCGCTCGTCGAACGGCTTGAGCGGGGTGAACACGATGCCGCTGTTGGGGCTGTTGGTGAACCCGTTGATCGACAGGCCAGGGAAGGCCACCGAGTCGGCCACGCCAGGCTGTTTCAGGGCGATTTCGCTCATGCGCTTGATCACCGCCTCGGTGCGGTCGAGGCTGGCGGCATCCGGCAGTTGGGCAAACGCCACCAGGTACTGCTTGTCCTGCGCTGGCACGAAGCCGGTCGGTGTGGACGAGAAGCCCAGGTAGGTCAGGCCCATCAGCCCGGCATACACGAACAGGGCGATGCCACTGGAGCGGATGACCCGGCGCACGCCACCGACGTAGCGGTTGGACGCACGGTCAAAGAAGCGGTTGAACGGGTTGAACAGCCAGCTGCCCAGCAGTTTTTCCAGGAACCGCGAGAAACGGTCCTTGGGCGCGTGGTGGTCCTTGAGCAGCACGGCAGCCAGTGCCGGCGACAGGGTGAGCGAGTTGAAGGCCGAGATCACCGTGGAAATGGCGATGGTCAGGGCAAACTGCTTGTAGAACTGCCCGGTCAGGCCGGAAATGAACGCGGCAGGGACGAACACGGCGCACAGTACCAGGGCGGTGGCGATGATCGGCCCGGTCACTTCACCCATGGCCTTTTGCGTCGCCTCCAGCGGTTTCAGGCCCAGCCCGATGTTGCGCTCGACGTTCTCCACCACGACGATCGCATCGTCCACCACGATACCGATGGCCAGCACCAGGCCGAACAGCGACAGCGCGTTGAGCGAGAAGCCGAACAGGTGCATGACAGCGAAGGTTCCGATCAGCGATACCGGTACGGCCATCAGCGGGATGATCGAAGCGCGCCAGGTCTGCAGGAACAGGATGACCACGAGGACCACCAGCACCAAGGCTTCGAACAGGGTGTGCACCACTGCCTCGATGGAGCCACGGACGAACACCGTCGGGTCATAGACGATGCTGTAGTCCATGCCTTCGGGGAAGTCCTTCTTCAGCTCGGCCATTTTCGCCCGCACTTCGTCGGAGATTTCGATGGCGTTGGAGCCCGGGCGCTGGAAGATCGGAATGGCCACCGCCGGCTGATTGTTCAGCAGCGAGCGCAGGGCGTACTGGCTGGAGCCGAGCTCGACCCGGGCAATGTCCTTCAGGCGGGTGATTTCGCCATCGGCACCGGCACGGATGATGATGTTTTCGAACTCTTCCTCGTTGACCAGTCGCCCTTGGGTATTGATCGACAGCTGGAAGCTGGTCGAACCCGGGGCGGGCGGTGCGCCGAGCTGGCCGGCGGCGACCTGGCGGTTCTGCTCCCGGATGGCGGCTACGACATCGCTGGCGGTAAGGTTGCGCGAAGCGGTCTTGTTCGGGTCCAGCCACACGCGCAGCGAGTAGTCACCCATGCCGAACAGTTGCACATCGCCCACGCCGCCGAGGCGCGCCAGTTCGTCCTTGATGTTGAGAATGGCGTAGTTGGACAGGTAGAGCATGTCGTAGCGGTTGTCCGGCGAGGTCAGGTGCACGACCATGGTCAGGTCAGGCGAGGCCTTGTCGACGGTGATACCGATACGGGTCACTTCCTCGGGCAGCTTGGGCTGGGTGCGGGTGACGCGGTTCTGCACCTGCACCTGCGCGTTGTCCAGGTCGGTACCCAGGGCGAAGGTGATGGTCAGCGTCAGCTTGCCATCAGCGGTGGACTGGGAGGACATGTACAGCATGTTCTCCACGCCGGTAATGGCTTGCTCCAGGGGGGCGGCGACGGTTTCGCCGATGACCTTGGGGTTGGCGCCAGGGAAATTGGCGCGCACCACCACGGTAGGCGGCACCACCTCGGGGTATTCGCTGATCGGCAGCTGGAACAGCGAGATAGAACCCGCAATCAGCAGTACCAGGGACAGCACCGCGGCAAAGATCGGCCGGGTAATGAAGAATTTCGAGAAGTTCATCGGTGTGGTCCCTTAACCGCGTGGCGCCTGGGCGCTGGCGACTTTCACGTTGTTGCCCGCCACCTTCGGCGCCGGGGTGCTGGCCTCCAGGGCCTGGCGCTGCTGGGCGAGGGCGGCGAGGGTCTGCTCACTGGCCATCGGGGTTTCCTCGGGGGTGACCGCCGAGCCAGGCCGCACCCGCTGCAGGCCCTTGACCACGATGCGGTCTTCCTTGCCCAGGCCGCTGCGCACGATCCGCAGGCCTTCCAGCTTGGGCCCCAGTTCCACGGCGCGGTAGGCGGCCTTGTTGTCCTTGTCCATGACCAGCACGAACTTCTTGCCAAGGTCGGTGCCGACAGCCTCGTCGTTGATCAGCACGGCATCGTACTGGGCGCTGCCGACCAGCTTCAGGCGTGCGTACAGGCCCGGGGTGAACTGGCCGTCGCGGTTGTCGAACACCGCACGGCCGCGGATGGTGCCGGTGCGCGGGTTCACCTGGTTGTCGACGAAGTTCATCTGGCCCAGGTGCGGGTTGCCGGTTTCGTTGGTCAGGCCCAGGTACACCGGGGTGGTCTGGCCGCGCTGGCCTTCGCGGGCCAGCTGGGTGTACTTGAGGTACACGCGCTCGTCGGCGTCGAAGTAGGCGTAGACCTTGTCGGTCGAGACCACGCTGGTCAGCGGCGTGACATCGGCGCTGACGATGTTGCCGGCGGTGAACTCGGCACGGCTGACGCGGCCACTGATGGGCGCGGTCACACGGGTGAAGCTGAGGTTGAGGCGGGCCAGGTCGAGTTGGGCCTGGATTGCGTCCACCCCGGCACGGGCTTCGGCGGCGGCACTGCTGCGCGATTCGGCCAGTTCGGCGGAGATGGCGTTGCTGTCACGCAGGCGCTCACCCCGGCGGGCTTCGTTGGCGCTGCGGATGGCGGTGGCCTTGGCCTGTTGCAGCTGGGCTTCAAGGCGGCGGACTTCAGCCTGGAACGGGCGCGGGTCGATCTGGAACAGCAGGTCGCCTTTCTTGACCTGAGCGCCTTCGGTGAAGGCGACCTGGTCGATCTGGCCGGAGACCCGTGGGCGCACTTCGACGGTTTCAGGGGCTTCGAGGCGGCCGGTGAACTCGTCCCATTCGTTGATCGGTTGCTCGATCACCTTGGCCACACTGACTTTGGGCGCGGCGGGAGCCTGCACGGCGTCGGGGGTTCGACCGCAAGCGCTGATCACCACCACTGCCAAAGCAGCGAGGGGGAAGCGCAAGGGTTTGAGTGATTGTTCCATGGAGAACTCCGCCAATGTATTAGTAGTGGGCGGAGTGTGAGTGTGTTGCGCGTGAGGCACGAATCGAACGGGACGAAGGTTATTATCACGCTGAATGATATGTGCGGATCCATCATCGATTGGCGGCATGGTAGAGGATTTCAGGGCCGCAAAGCAGCCCGTCGCGCCACAAAGGCGCTCCGCCAGGTGAACGTGGTCACCTGATCAGTGAATGCTTGAGGCCAGCTCGAAGATGGGCATGTACATGAGGATCACGATCAGGCCGATCAGCAAGCCGATGAAGGTCATCAGCAACGGCTCGAACAGCTTGACGAACCATTCCACCCAACGGCCGATTTCCTGGTCGTGGAAGTCGGCGCAGCGCTCCAGCATCTCACCGAGGTTGCCGGACTGCTCGCCGGCCCGCAGCAAGCGCAGTGACACCGGCGTGACCAGGTGGCCGGCTTCCAGTGCATCGGACAGCGGCAGGCCTTCGCCGACCCGCTGGCTGGCTTGTTCCAGGCCCTGGGCTGCCGCGCTGCCGAGCAGGCCACGGGCCATGCCCATGGCGGTAAGGATGGGAATGCCACCTTGCAGCAGGATACCCAGCGAGCGGTAGAAGCGCGCCAGTTCATACATCATCAGGCGTTGGTGCAGGGCCGGCAGACGCCGCAGCTGGCAGGATGCCCAGTGCCGTACCCGGGGGTGCCGGCGCAGCAGCCACAGCGCCGTCACCCCGGCGACAGTGGCCAACGCCAGGGGCAACTGCTCGGCATGCAGGAACAGGCCGATCTGCATCAGCATCCGCGACAGCCAGGGCAGCTCGGTGCCCATGCCTTCGAATACCTGGCTGAACCGCGGCACCACGTAGCCAAGCAGGAACAGCACCACGCCACCCCCTACCAGCAAGAGCAGCAAGGGGTATACCGAAGCGCCCACCAGCTTCTGCCGGACCAGGTCCAGGCGCTGGCGATAGCTGATGTAGCGGGCGAGAGCATCACCCAGCGCCCCGGTGCGCTCGCTGGACTGCACCAGTGCCACGTACAGCGGCGGGAACACGCGGGGTTGTTGGCCCAAGGCCTGTGACAGCGAGCGGCCTTCGTACAATTGGCGTACCAGTTCGCTCAGCACTTTGCGCGCGGCTGAAGCCGGTGCCTTCTCTGCCAGGCTCTCCAATGCATCGATCAGCGGCAGGCCGGCATTGAGCAAGGTCGACAGTTCCTGGCTGAACAGGACCAGGTCAAACGCCGCTTCGCGCCGCCAGGCCATACCCCGCAAGGCACCGCCGCTGCCGCGCAGGCTAAGTACGCGCAGGCCTTGGTCCTCGGCCAGGCGGCGCGCCTGGTCAGCGTCCTCGGCGTCAATCTGCAACTGCACCACGCCCTGCCTACCCAGGGCCTTCAGGCTGTAGCGCATGGCGGCTCTCCCTATTGCCAACTGGTGATTTCGGCATTTTCCCCGTCACCGCCCGGCTGGCCGTCCTTGCCCATTGACAGCAGGTCGTATTCACCGCCGTTCTCGCCAGGCTGCCGGTAGATATACGGGCGCCCCCACGGGTCTTGTGGCACGGCTTTTTGCAGGTAGGGACCGGTCCAGCGAGGTTCGCCATTGGGGGCAATCACCAGAGCCTGCAAGCCTTGCTCGCTATTGGGGTAGTGGCCGACCTCCAGGCGGTACAGGTCCAGGGCCTTGCTCAGCCCCTCAATTTGCGCCCGCGCTACCTTGGCCTCGGAGCGGCCCAGCTGACTGAAATACTTGGGCGCGACGATGCCGGCCAGCAGGCCGAGCACCACCAGTACCACCAAAAGTTCAAGCAGGGTGAAGCCACGTTGGGGGTTGGATCTGCGCTGCATGGTGAAGCCCTCCACTGCATGGGAACACAGGTTGCCAGGCAGCATGCAACAGCCGTGCACGTCTGCCTCGGGGCCTTGCGCCATGCGGCACAGGAAGCGGCACAGTGCTTGCGTCGTGGTCTGTGTCCTCGGGTTTTCCGGGGGATTTCCCCCACATCGGGGGCCACGACGAAGAGGCGGCCGACATGCGTGGACTCATCCTTGGCTTGTTCTGGCTGGCGGCAGGTACTGCCCAGGCCGATATGTACATCTCCATCGATGCCAAGGGCGGCTACGTATTGACCAACGTTCATCGACCCGGGCGCCACTACGAGAAGGTGATCAGCGAACCGCTGGCCCAGGCCGGTCCGGCCAAGGCGCAGATGATCACCGGGCGCCCGTACGCCGAAGTGGTCGCCACGGCGGCCCGCATCCACAATGTACCGCCGGCGCTGCTTCATGCGCTGATCAAGGCTGAGTCCGGCTACAACCCCAAGGCGCGTTCCCGGGCGGGGGCAGTGGGGCTGATGCAGCTGATGCCGGATACCGCGCGCGAAATGGGCGTGGAAGACCGCCTGGACCCGGAAGACAACGTGCAGGGCGGAGCACGCTACATCAAGCAGATGCTCAAGCTTTTCGACAATGACATCACCCTGGCCGTGGCGGCCTATAACGCCGGCCCGGATGCCGTGCTGCGGCGCGGCGCGGTACCACCGTTCGCCGAAACCCGGCGTTATGTGCCCACGGTGTTGCGGGAGTATCGCAAGTTGCAAGGGCTGGCGGATGATTCGCCGTTGTAAGCGACAACCCATGGCCGCGCTCACGACAGGAATGACCCTTCGGCGGATGCTATCAATTTAGCACTATGGTTTCCCCAACTCTGGGCTATAACCATCTGAAGGTGCCCAGCAGTGGAGTCCATCATGGACCTCGCCCCTCGTTCCGACGCCATTGAAGTGCCTGCCGGTAGCGAGCTGGCCGCCCCGCGCAAGCCGTTCAACCTGCTGCGCTGGTACGCCTGGGTCAGCCTGGCGATCATCCTGTCGGTAGCTGCGGGGCTGGGGCTGATTTCCAGCCGCTTCATCATCGACGAAAGCGTCGAACGCGACGCCTTGCTCACCGCGCAATTCATCACCTCCATTGCCGATGCCGAAGTACGCCATGTGTCTATCCCCAACGTGCGCACCATGGGCGAGCTACTGGACCCGCGCACCGATCGCAGCAACCTCCCGGATGTCGACCCGGATGCCCGGCGCAAGGCCCGCGGTGAGTTCCTCGACCACATCGCCCACCTGCCCGACATGCTGCTGGCCAACATCTACGCCCCGGACCGCACGGTGATCTGGTCCAGCAACCCGGCGTTGATCGGCAGGCTGATCGAGGGCGACGACGACCTGGACCGGGCGTTCCAGTACAAGATGCGGGTGTCGGCCAGCTACCACAACTTCGAACAGGCCCGCTCCGAGCAGAAGTTCGTGACCCCACCCGAGCAGTTGTTCATCGAGAACTACATTCCGCTGTTCGATGCCGATGGCGAGCAGGTCACGGCCATGGTCGAAATCTACAAGGAGCCTCATGACCTGATCGTGCGCATCGAGCATGGCCTGGTTCTGATCTGGATGGCGATCACCGTGGGCGCCGCGCTGGTGTATATCGGCCTCTACGGCATCATGCACCGCGCCGCCCGGTTGCTGGCGGTGCAGCAGAAGCGCCTGATCAACAGTGAAACCTACGTGGCACTGGGCGAAGTGTCATCTGCGGTGGCCCATAGCCTGCGCAACCCGCTGGCCAGCATCCGCTCCAGTGCAGAGCTGGCCCAGGCATTTGACGAAGGCCCGGCGCAACGCCAGGTCAATGACATCATCAGCCAGGTCGATCGCATGTCGCAGTGGATCCGCCAGATGCTGCAGTCCCTGCGCCCGCTCAACGATGAGGCGGTGGCAGTGGACCTGTCGCAGGCGGTGCAGGAAAGCCTGCAAACCTACGCGGTGCCGCTGGCCCGCGGCGGGGTGACCCTGGACTTGCAACCGTTACCGGCCGTGCAGGTGCTAGGGCACCCAGCGCTACTGCGCCAGGTGTTCAGCAGCCTGATCGCCAATGCCCTGGAATCGATGGAACAAGGTGGCCGACTGCGCATCGAGGTCGTGCGGCAGAAACGGCGCAGCCTGATCTTGCGTTTGTCCGACAATGGCAAGGGCATGAACGAAGAACAACTGCGCATGGCCTTCCGGCCGTTCTTCACCACCAAACAAGGTGGGCTGGGGGTGGGGCTGGTGCTGGTGAAGCGCATCATGGAGAGATTCGGCGGTACGGTTCGGCTTAGCAGCAGTGAAGGCCATGGCACGCGGGTTTCGTTGAATTTTCGCTTGGCGGACAGCTCATAATCTAATTTGACTTGTGCTCATAAGCCACTGATATAAAACGATTTAATTAAGATGGGTAAAAGGTACCCAATAGTGGGGGAATATCCGCTATTGGGGATGAAGTATTTTCAATAACCGGCTGATCTATAAAGATTTATTCTTTGTTTAATCGATTGGCTGGGTTTTTGCTTCGTATCTGTGGAGCACCACACGCGACAAATGGCAGCCATGGCTGCCGAGGTGGAATGTCATCCAACGGCGCCATGCCCGGGTCGATGCATTTCTGAACGGACGCCCTGCGCGGGAACCACGCGATGCAGATGCTGGAAAACGAAGCGCCCGACAAGGCCAGTGCGACCGCCAGCGGTCTCGCTCTACCCCTGCATGAATTCAACCTGTTGCGCTGGTTTTCGGTCATCAGCTTGTTGATCATCGCCTCGGTCGCGGGTGGACTGGGGTATGTCTCGACTCGATTCGTGGTCCGTGACAGCGTTCAGCGGGACGCAATGCTCACCGCACAGTTCATCCAGGCCATGGCCCAGGCCGAGGTGCGCCATTCGCAGTTGCCGCCGGGTACCACCATGGGCGAATTGCTCGACCCGCGCCTGGACCTGCAGCACCTGCAGTTCAGCCCGGCACTGGCTGAATCTACGCGGATAGAGTTCCTCGACCATGTCGAGCACCTGCCGGACACCTTGCTGGCCAATGTCTACGCCCGCGACCGCACCATCGTCTGGTCCACCAATTCCGAACTGATCGGCAAGCGCATTGATGCCGATGACGACCTCGACCGCGCCTTCCGCTCGCGCAAGGCTGTATCGGCCAGCTATCACAAGGCCGAGGAAGACCGCGAGGAACAAAAGTTTCAGCGTCATCCACGCTATCTGTTCATCGAGAACTACATCCCGCTGTTCGACAGCCAGGGCGAGCAGGTGCTGGCCATGGTGGAAATCTACAAAGAGCCGCAGGACCTGATTCGGCGCATTCAGCGCGGCTATGTGCTGATCTGGGCCTCGACCCTGGTGGGTGGCGCGTTGATCTACTTCGGGCTGTTCTGGATCGTGCGCCGGGCGGCGCAGATGCTGCGCCTGCAGCAGGATCGGCTGGTGGCCAGTGAAACCTACGTGGCGTTGGGCGAAATGTCGTCGGCGGTGGCCCACAGTTTGCGCAACCCGCTGGCCAACATCCGCTCCAGTGCCGAACTGGCCCAGGACATCGCCAACCCCGCCGCGCAGAAGAACATCAGCGACATCATCAGCCAGGTCGACCGTATGTCACGCTGGGTGCGCGACCTGTTGGTGTCGTTGCGCCCCAGCAGCGACGAACCCGAGCCAGTGGACCTGGTGGCGGCCATCGAGGATACCCACCTGGCCTTCGCCCAGCAGATCGAGCGCAACGGCGTACGCTTCCATTTCGAAGGGCCGGACGTGCAGTGGGTGGCCAGCCAGCCGCTGCAGCTTACCCAGATTCTCAACAGCCTGTTCGCCAATGCCCTGGAGGCCATGCCCACCGGCGGCATGCTCAATGCCCAGGTCATCGTGCAGGAGGGCCTGCGCGCCGAGTTCGTGCTCACCGACACTGGCAAGGGCATGAGCAAACAGCAGGAACAGAAGGTATTCAAGCCATTCTTCACCACCAAGCAGGGCGGCCTTGGTGTCGGCCTGGCCCTGGTCAAGCGCATCATGGAACGTTTTGGCGGCTCGGTCAGCCTGAGCAGCCGCGAAGAGGAAGGAACCCGCGTCAGCCTTACATTCAATATCGCAGCGGGAGGGGACTATGGAGCACAACATCCTGGTAGTCGAGGATGATGAAATCCTCGCCGACAACATTCGCACGTACCTGAGCCTGAAGGGCTACGAGGTCACCGTGTGCCACAGCGCGGAGCTTGCCCTGGAGCAAATCAGCCGGGTCCAGCCCGACGCGGTGCTGACCGACAACTCGCTGCCGGGCATGAGCGGGCACGACCTGCTGCGCAACCTGGTTGTCCAGGCGCCGGACCTGAAAGTGATCATGATGACCGGCTACGGCAATGTCGAAGATGCCGTGCAAGCCATGAAGGAGGGGGCCTTCCACTACCTGACCAAGCCGGTGGTGCTGGCCGAGCTCAAGCTCACCCTGGACAAGGCCTTGGCGACCGAGCGCCTGGAGCGCACGTTGTCGTTCTACCAGGAGCGCGAAGCGCAAAAGTCCGGGCTACAGGCAATGATCGGCGAGTCGCCCACCATGCTTACCCTCAAGCACACCCTGCGCCAGGTGCTCGATGCCGAGCGGCGTATGGCCAGCGACGACTTGCCGCCAGTGCTGGTCGAAGGTGAAACCGGCACTGGCAAGGAACTGGTGGCGCGCGCGCTGCATTTTGACGGCTCGCGCAGCAAGGGGCCGTTCATCGAGTTCAACTGCGCCTCGATCCCTGCCAACCTGCTGGAAGCCGAACTGTTCGGCCATGAGAAGGGCGCGTTCACCGATGCCAAGGAGCGCCGTGTCGGGCTGGTAGAGGCTGCCGATGGCGGCACCCTGTTCCTCGACGAGATCGGCGAGATGGACCTGGTGCTGCAGGCGAAGCTGCTGAAGCTGCTGGAAGACCGCAGCATCCGCCGGATTGGTGCGGTGAAGGAGCGCAAGGTCGATCTGCGGGTGATCAGCGCCACCAACTGTAACCTGGAACAGATGGTGCAGCAGGGCAAGTTCCGCCGCGACCTGTTTTTCCGCCTGCGCATCATTGCTGTGAAAGTGCCACGCCTGTCTGCGCGAGGGCAGGACATACTGCTGCTGGCGCGTCACTTCCTGGCCCACCATGGCCGGCGTTATGGCAAGCCCAACCTGCGCTTTTCTGCCGAGGCGGAAAGCCTGATGCTCGGTTACAGCTGGCCTGGCAATGTGCGCGAGCTGCGCAACATGCTGGAGCAGACAGTGCTGCTGGCGCCCAGCGAGGTGGTGCAGGCGCATCAGCTCAACCTGTGTATGGCCTTGGTTGATGAGCCTTTGGTGCAGCAACCGGCGCCGGCCATGTTCGAAATGCCCCGGCATGAACCGGAGCCCGGTACCAGCCTGCCGGACATGGAGCGCGACCTGGTGTGCAAGACCCTGGACCGCACCGACTGGAACGTGACCAAGTCGGCGCGCATGCTCGGGCTGTCGCGGGACATGCTGCGGTACCGGATCGAGAAACTGGGCCTGACCCGGCCTGACAAGCGCCAGTGGTGACTGGGTAGCAACGATGGCTTCAGGGGCGATTACCCGGGTTTGTGCCGGTGTCACCTTGGCCCTGAGCCCCCTCCGAGCCACTGCCGCCCATCCCGGGCAAATCGCGGTCGTCAGTCTGCTCCGCAGGTGGGCTGTCCGGGTCGTTACCCTTTATGCGCGGGTCGGTATCCCGCGGCATGGGTTTTTCGATGGGGTTGAGGGTGCTATCCGCGCCAGGTTGCGGCGCGGAGCTATGCGGGTCGTCGGGGTAGGTCGGGCCGGTGCCGACGGCCAGCGCCAACGGCGAGGCGAGGAGGGCGATCAGCAGGATGCTGGAACGGGGCATGGCAAGCTCCTTTGCTTCGGTCAGGACTCATATTTCCCTTCGGCCCTAGCCGGAACGTCATGGTGCCATTACCCCGATCAACGGTTACACCACCAGCGACAGCAGCATGATGAAGATGATCCCCACGATGGAAAGAATGGTCTCCATCATGCTCCAGGTCTTGAAGGTTTCCGCCACGGTCATGTTGAAGTACTGCTTGACCAGCCAGAAGCCGGCGTCGTTCACATGCGACAGGATCAGCGAGCCGGCACCGGTGGCCAGCACCAGCAGTTCACGGTTCACCCCCGGTACCAGGTCGATCACCGGCGCGACGATGCCCGCGCCGGTAATGGTGGCGACCGTGGCAGAGCCGGTGGCGATGCGGATCACCGCCGCCACCAGCCACGCCAGCATGATCGGTGAAATTTCAGCCTGCACGGCCATCTGCCCGATCACATTACCCACCCCGGTGTCGACCAGCATCTGCTTGAAACCGCCGCCGGCACCGACGATCAGGACGATGGCGGCGGTAGGCGCCAGGCTCTGGTCGAGCATTTTCATGATCTGCTGGCGGTTGAAGCCGCGCGCGGAACCAAAGGTATAGAAGGCCAGCAGCAGGGCGGCGAGCAGGGCGGTGATCGGGTGGCCGATCAGGTCCATCCACTGGCGCACGATGTGCTCGGCAGGCAGCACCACGTCGGCAAAGGTTTTCAGCAGCATCAACGCCACCGGCAGCAGCACCGTGATCAGGGTGATGCTGAAGCTCGGCAGGTTGCCCTGATCGGATTCCTTGGCGATCTGGTCCATCAGTTCCTGGGACGGGTTGCCCGGGATATAGCGGGAGATGAAGTTCCCGAACAGCGGACCGGCAATGATCGCGGTAGGCAGCGCAACGATCAGGCCGTAGAAGATGGTCTTGCCGATGTCGGCGTGGAAAATGCCGATTGCCAGCAGTGGGCCTGGGTGGGGTGGCACCAGGCCGTGTACCACCGACAGGCCGGCCAGCAGCGGAATGCCTATCTTCACCAGCGACACCCCGGAGCGCCGGGCGACGATGAACACCAGTGGAATCAACAGGACGAAACCGATTTCGAAGAATAGCGGGATGCCCACCAGGAAGGCGGCGAACATCATCGCCCAATGCACGTTCTTCTTGCCGAAGGCGCGGATCAGGGTTTGCGCGATCTGGTCGGCCCCGCCGGAATCAGCCATCAGTTTGCCAAGCATGGTGCCCAGGGCGAGCACGATGCCGACAAAGCCAAGCACGCCGCCAAACCCGTCCTGGAACGATTTCATGACCTTGGCCACCGGCATGCCGGAAGTCAGGCCCAGGAAACCGGCCGCGAGGGTGAGGGCGACGAAGGGGTGCACCTTGAAATGGGTGATCAGCAGGATCAGCCCGACGATGGTAACCAGCGCGTCGAGCAGCAGGAAGGTATCAGTAGCCAGTCCGAACATGGTTTGAAGGCCTCGGTCTTATCGTTGTTTTGGGCGGAGCTATGTGGAACTTTGCCCGCGTTCGCGGGTCGGGGTAGCGCTGTCTTTGGTGAGCCGGGAAAACCGCCAGGTTCAGGCGGTTTGCGCCAGGCCCTGCTCACCGCAGTGCTTTAGCCAGCGGTCTACCGCTTCGGCCAGTGCATCGATGGGCTGGGTGGCGTCCAGTGCCAGGGTCAGCGGTTCGCCACGTGGTGATTCCAGGGCCGCGAACTGGCTATCGATCAGGCTGGCCGGCATGAAGTGGCCGGGGCGGGCGAGCACGCGCTTTTCGGCCTCGGCAGGGGTCAGTTCGAGGAACACGAACACCAGCCCTGGCATCGCCTCGCGCAGGGTTTCGCGATAGCGGCGCTTGAGTGCCGAGCAGGTCAGGATGGGACGCTCCCCGGCCTGGGTAGTGGTTTGCAGCTCTTTACCAAGGCGCACCAGCCAGCCGGCTCGGTCGCTGTCGTCCAGCGGGATGCCAGCGCTCATCTTGCGAATGTTTTCGGCAGGGTGGAAAGCGTCGCCTTCGATCAGGCGGCCGCCGCTTCTGGCAGCGATGGCGGCACCGATGCAGCTTTTGCCGCAACCGGCCACGCCCATCACCACAATGGCGGACAGGGGAGAATTCATCAGTACCTCCTGCGGGGTGAGATAGCGCTGTCTCGTCTCAGACGTACAGCCACCTCCCCGGTGTTATTGGTCTTGTCCTTACGCAGTATGGACGCCTGGTGGCGAGCGCGTGATGGCTGCTACCAAAGATTACATTGCCTGCGTCCTGAGACAGCGCTACCTTAGTGGCCGTTCCCTCTCCTTGCAAGTAGTAAAATTACAACATCCATGTCCCGCACCGGCTCCCGAACTACAGGTCGTCCCACGCTGGCAGAAGTTGCCAGACTTTCCGGGGTTTCCCCGATTACCGCTTCGCGCGCGCTGCGCGGGGTCAGCACAGTGGCGCCGGAGCTTGTCGAAAAAGTCATTGCCGCAGCCGCAAACCTTGGCTACGTGGCCAACCATGCCGCCCGGGCGCTGGCCTCGGCACGCAGCCAGTCGGTGGTGGTGCTGATCCCGTCGCTGTCCAACCAGTTGTTCATCGACACCCTGGAGGCGATTCACGAGGTCATGCGCCCGCGTGGGTTTGAGGTGCTGATCGGCAACTATCACTACGACCTTGCCGAAGAAGAGAACCTGATCCGCAACTACCTGGCGTATCAGCCTTGCGGCATGCTGCTGACCGGTTTCGATCGCAGCGATACGGCCCGGCAGATGTTGGCCGCCAGCGGTGTGCCGTGTGTGCACATGATGGAACTCAACGGTGAGCCGGGGGCGTTGTCGGTCGGCTTTTCGCAGCAGCAGGCCGGGCGCGCAGCTGCCAGGCACTTGATCGAGCGCGGGCGCAAGCGCCTTGCCTTCATTGCTGCACAGCTCGACCCGCGGGTGATGCAGCGGGCCGAGGGCTTTCGCCAGGCGCTGGCCGAGGCCGGCCTGCAGGCGGCCGAGCTGGAAGTGCTGGCGCCGGAGCCTTCGTCGATCGCGTTGGGCAGTACGTTGTTCAGCCAGTTGCTGCAGCAGGCCCCGGATGTCGACGGTATCTTCTTCTGTAACGACGACCTGGCCCAGGGCGCAGTGCTGCAGGCATTACGCCAAGGGGTGGAGGTGCCACGCCAGGTGGCGATGGTTGGCTTCAACGACCTGCCGGCTTCGGCCCACATGGTGCCGCGCCTGACGTCGATCCGCACACCGCGGGCTGCCGTCGGTCGGGGCGCGGCGCAGGCGCTGCTGGCGTTGCTGGATGGCAAGCGGGTGGCGAATGCGCAGCAGGACCTGGGCTTTGAGCTGATGGTGCGGGAAAGCTCCTGAAGGCCCTGCGAAGTCGCAGCGACAGCGACCGCAACGGCCTGCGGATTTGGTGAACAGGTAGTAGTCACAAAGTGATAGCACTGTGCTTGCACGGCGCCTGCGGCGATCTATGCTCAGAAAACCGCGCATAAGGGAGCCCTGCGTCATGTTCGATTTCCACCGCAAAGCAGATTTGGTCGAGATCCAGCGCAGTCATCAGGCGTTGGCCAATGCACAGGCCAAACTGGCCGCCATCAGCCGTTCCATGGCAATGATCGAGTTCACGCCCGACGGCACCATCCTCGATGCCAACGAGCGCTTCTGCCAGGCCATGGGCTACAGCGCCGACGAGCTGCGGGGCAAGCATCACCGGCTGTTCTGTGAGGCGGACTACGCCAAAAGTGCCGAATACCAGCAACTGTGGCGCGAGCTGGGGCAGGGCAAGGCCATCAGCGGTACCTTCGAGCGGGTGGACAAGGCCGGGCGCGAAGTCTGGCTGGAAGCCAGCTACATGCCTGTGCTGGATGACCAGCGCCAGGTCACCAGCGTGATCAAGGTGGCTGCCGACATCAGCCAGCGGGTGATGCTCGAACACGAAAGTGAAAGCCTGCTCAAGGCCATCGGCCGCTCCATGGCGGTGATCGAGTTCACGCCGCAAGGCCGCGTGATCAAGGCCAACCAGAACTTCCTCGATACCATGGGCTACCGGCTCGATGAAGTGGTCGGCCGGCACCACGGGCTGTTCTGCCTGGCGCATGAGCGCGAGTCGGCCGAATACCGGGAGTTCTGGGCATCGCTCAACCGTGGCGAATACCACTCGCACCGTTTCGAACGCGTCAACAAGCAGGGCCAGACGGTCTATCTCGAGGCCTCCTACAACCCGATCTTCGACAGCAAGGGCCGCCTCTACAAAGTGGTCAAGTTCGCCAGCGATATCACCCACCAGATCTGTACCCAACAAAGCGCTGCCGATGCCGCCCATGCCAGTTCGGTGCAGACTGACGCCTGCGCACGCAAAGGGACCGAGGTGGTACAGCAGACGGTGCAGGTGATCGAGCAGATTTCCCAGGAACTGAACGACGCGGCGCGCAGCATCGATGCGGTCAGCAAGCAGTCGGATGTGATCGGTCAGATCGTGCTGACCATTCGCGGCATTGCCGACCAGACCAACCTGCTGGCGCTGAACGCGGCCATCGAGGCGGCCCGGGCCGGCGAGCACGGGCGCGGCTTTGCCGTGGTCGCCGACGAGGTGCGCAACCTGGCGGCGCGCACCAGCAAGGCCACGCTGGAAATCGTCGATGTGGTGCGACAGAACCACGACCTGTCGCTACTGGCGGTGGCCAGCATGCAGTCGAGCCTGAACCGTACCGGCCATGGGGTGGCGTTGGCCAACGAGGCCGGGACGGTAATCATGGAAATCCAGCAGGGCTCACGGCACGTGGTAGATGCCATCAGCCAGATCAGTTCGACGCTGCAATTGCATTGAGCGCGTCGCGCATCTCGTCCAGCAGCACCTGCAGGCTGGCCTCCAGGTGCGCACGCTGTTCCACCGTCGATAGACCCTCTGTGTGGGCCTGTTCGATGGCTTCGCAATCCCTGACCACGGTGCGCACCCTGATCATCTTGGCGCCACCCTTGATGCGATGGGCCAAGGTACGCACGGCTTCATCCGAGGCATCCGGGCCCAACGCGCGCAACGTGGCCAGGTCTTCGCCAACACTCACTGACAGTTGCTCCAGCAGGTGCCGAGTCAGTTGCTCGTCATCCTGAGTCAGGTGGCGCAGTTCGGCCAGGTTGAGCGCCCCACGGCCTGCTACCGCCTTGTGTTGCCGGGGGCGGGCCTGAGGCAGGTGGGTCTTGAGCGTGCGCAGGCCGATCGGTTTGAACAGGCATTCATCCATGCCACTGGCCAGGCAGCGGGCGCGTTCCTCGGCCTGGGCGTTGGCCGTGACACCCAGGATCCAGCACGGTAACAGGCCGCGTTCGCTTTCCATGGCGCGAATGCAGCGCGTGAGTTCGTGCCCGTCCATGACGGGCATGCTGCAATCGGTTATCACCAGGTCGAAGCGCCCGGCCTGCCAGTGGGCAAGGGCGACTTCGCCGTTCTCCGCCAGGGTAACGTGGTGCCCCAGGGTGTGCAGTTGCCGCTCCAATAGAAGCAGGTTGGCGGGATAGTCGTCGACCACCAGAATGTTCAGCGGTTCGCTGCGGGTTTCCGGCGGCAGCATCTGTGTGGCTTGGGCCGGCGCAGCGCAGGTGGGCAGTTGCAGGTTGACCTGTACCCGGGTACCAACGCCTTCGACACTCTGCAGGGTCAACACGCCGCCCATCAATTCGGCCAGGGTGCGGCTGATGACCAGGCCCAGGCCAGCACCTTGCCGTGCCCTCGGCCCTTCAGCCTGGACGAAGGCATTGAACAACCGCGCCTGGTCGGCGGGGCTGATCCCGATACCGGTGTCGCGCACATTCATCTCGATGGCCAGCATGTCGTGCCCGGCGACCTTGGGCAGTAGCAGGCTGGCCTGCACTTCACCACGGTCGGTGAACTTGATGGCATTGCTGATCAGGTTGGACATGACCTGCTTGAGCCGCAGCGGGTCGGCCAGCACCCAGAGCGGTTCTGACGGCAGTTCGCTGTGCAGGTGCAGCCCCTTGGCCCGGGCATTACCGTCGAACACCCGCAGCGTCGCGCGCACCAGTTCGACCAGGTCGGTGGGCACCGGCTGCAGGGTAATGTGGCCGGATTCGATGCGGGAAATATCGAGAATGTCGCCAATCAGCTCAAGTAGGCCGATGGCCGAATCGTGTGCGGTCTGCAGGGTCTGGGTATCGCTGCGCCCGCTGCGACAGTCTTCCAGGGCCAGCTCCAGCAAACCGATCACGGCATTCATCGGGGTGCGTATTTCATGGCTCATGGTGGCCAGGAAGGTACTTTTGGTCTGGCTGGCCTGTTCGGCGTCGTCCTTGGCTTGACGCAGCTGCTCAAGTAGCCCGCGGCTCAGCGCCAGCTGGGCCTGCAGCGCATGCTGGGCCTCGGTGCGCTGGTTGATCAGCTTGCGCAGGTAGCTGTTCCAGAACACCACCCCGGCCAGCAGCAGTGCCGACAGCACCAGCACCTGCAGGGCCAGGGTGCGGTAATCGCGCCATGGGCTGTCGCTGACCAGGGTGCTGGTGCGCCAGCGGTTGATCAGCTGGTCGAGCTCTTCGGGCGGAATGCTCAAGAGCGCCTTGTCGAGAATGGCCTGTAGCTGCGGCTGGTCGGCGGCCACGGCGAAAGCGGCAATGGCCGGCTCGTCGTCAAGTACGCTGGCGATGCGCAGGCGGTCCTTGAACACATGGTTGATGTAGTAGGCAGCATTGATATGGCTGCTCAAGGCAACGTCGGCGCGGTCATTGGCCACCGCCTCCATCAGCCCGAGGGGGTTGTCCACCTCCACCAGGCGGGCTTGCGGGTAGCGTTGTTGCAGGGCTGCCCGTTGCGGCGATCCTCGAACCAGGGCGATGCGCTGGCCGTCCAGCGCCTTGGTTTGTGCGGGGGAGGGATGATCACTGCGTGTGACCAGTACTCGTGGGCTGATCAGGTAGGGCCGGGTGTAGCGCAGTTGCTTCAAACGGTCTGCGCTGTAGCCCAAGGCGCCGATCATCATCGCATCACCTTTGCGCAGGCGCTCGACCATGGCGGAGGCCGAAGTGCTTTCGACAGGCTTGAATTGCAACCCGGTACGCAGGGCGATCTGCTTCAGCAGGTCGAGGGTTATACCGCTGGGGTGGTGCTTGGCATCGTTGAACGTCAGGGGCGCCAGCGAAGTATTGACCAACACGCTGACGACGGGGTGCTCGGCAATCCACGCTTCCTCTTCGTTGCTGAGGGCGGTCAAGTGGCGTTGTAGCAGCAAGCTGGTGTTGCCGCTGCTCCAGCGGCGCAGGATGTTCAAGCGTTCGCTCTCGCTGATGCGCGCCAGCGCCTTGTCGACCAGCTGGCGCAAGCGCAGGTTGTCGCGGGCCAGGGCAAAGGCGAAGGGTTCGGGGGATGCAGGGGAAAAGTGATCGATCTTCAGCGTACCCTGAAAGCTCTTGCCGATGATGAAATCGGTGCTGATGGCATCGCCCAGGTACGCGTCTGCCTCGCCCAGCTCGACAGCCGCGAGCCCGGCCAGGGTCGAGCGGTACAGGCTCAGCTGCGCGTTGGGGTACAGGTTGCGCACGCTGCTGGCCGGCAGGTAGTGATCGACCATGGCCAGGCGCAGGCCACCGAGGTCGGGTGTGTGCTTCAGGCTGCGCCCTTCACGGGTGATGATCACCGGCAGGTCGTCGGCATAGGGCGTGCTGAGGGTGAGCTGGGCGTCCGCTGCCTCGAAGGCGTTGGAGCTGCCCAGCAGGTCAATGCGCCCCTCGCGCAGCGCAGTGATAGCTTCGTGACGGCTGTTGTAGCGACGTACCTCGATGGCAATGCCCAGTTGTTCGCCGATGATGCCGGCATAATCGGCACTCAAACCCTCGTAGTCATGCTGGCTGACGTTGATTTCGAACGGTGGGTAGTCGGGGCGCGAACTGCCCAGTACCAGCCGTTGGTGTTGTCGTAGCCAGTGGCGGTCGTCACTGGACAGCACCAGCGGGGCTGCGGCACTGACTGAGCGCGCCAGTAACTGGCGGGGTTCGCTATCGGCCAGCAACGCGCTGCAATGGACCAGGGCAATGGTCACCAGGGCGCTCGCCATCAGGCGCTTCATGCGTTTAGGCACTCAGTAGACGCTGTTGCGCTTGGCCAGGTCGACCATTTCCACCAGTGATTCGGTCTTGAGCTTTTCCATGATGCGGCCCCGGTAGGTGCTGATGGTCTTGGCGCTGAGGTTCATGCAGGTGCCGATATTCTTGTTGTTCTCGCCACGTGCCAGGCGCCGCAACACTTCCATTTCACGGTTGGACAGGCTGGCCAGGCGAACCGGCTCGCTGTCGAGCGAATTGCTGTTGACCGACATTTGCGGAAAGGTCGAATAGCCCTTGACCAATGCCTTGAGGGCGAACAGCAGGGCGTCGTGATCCTCTTCTTTGGTGACGAAGGCGCCGATGCCGGCATCCAGGCAACGGCGTACGTACAGGTCGGTGGCCTGGCCGGTGAGCACCATGATCTTCGGTACAGGCTCCAGGCATTGCAGGCGTTTGATGACCTCCATGCCGTCCAGCCCTGGCAGGCCAATGTCGAGAATGACGACGTCCGGGCGCAGTTCGCGGGCTACCTGTGCCACTTCACTGCCATTGCCCACCTCGCCAACCACATGAAAGCGTTCGCGTTCGAGCATCATGCGCAAAGACAGCCGGACGATGGGGTGGTCGTCGACGATCAGCACGGTTGTCATGAAGAAAACTCCTGTCGGGATGTGGTCCGTTTCCTGGAACACTCAGGAATACGTCTGCAAGTAGGATTATCGGAAGCGCTGCACGATACGACCATTCCCGAGGTTTGGTAATGCCGAGTATAGAAGTGTTGAAAGTACCTGCGGCTGTTGTTGAAAAGTCCTACAAAAAACGGGAAACATCACCCTGTAGCAGCGGTGATGTCGTTTTCTTGTGGCCGATCACGCGCAGGCTGAGTGTGCTTTGTTGATGCGCAGGGTGGAGGCAGGGTTGTTGGCCAGTGCCTGCCCGACCCGCGTTGGGCGCGCCACCAGCTGGCCGCTGCAGTTCGGGCAGCGGCCCTGGAAACGGGTTTCGGCACAGGTACGGCAGAACGTGCATTCGAAGGAGCAGATCAGCACGTCAGGGCTGTCGCCCGGCAGGTCGGTATCGCAACATTCACAGTTGGGGCGTAATTCCAGCATGGGCATGGCTCCTGTACGCGGGCGGGAACCCGCAGTCTGCTATGCCCGCGGTCTGGCTGGCAATGCTCAGTCACCTGGGCGATACAGGTGGGCGTGCCCGGCGCGGTACAAGGCGGATTCGGCGAACGGCGTATCGCCCAGTACATGGCCCACCAGGATCAGCGCCGTACGGCGAAAGTCTTTGGCTGCTACACGCTCGGCAATATCGCCCAGCGTGCCGCGTACCCAGTCCTGGTCTGGCCAGGTGGCCCGGTGTACCACTGCGACCGGGCAGTGCGCGCCGTAGTGCGGCAACAGCTCGTCGACGATGCGCGCGAGGTGCTTGACCCCAAGGTGAATCGCCAGGGTGCTGCCATGGCGCGCCAGGTCGTGCAGCTGTTCGCCGGGCGGCATGGGGGAGCTGTCGCCATAGCGGGTGAGAATCACCGTTTGCGCGACCTGCGGCAGGGTCAGTTCGCAGCCGAGCAGGGCGGCGCTGGCTGCTGTGGCAGTGACCCCGGGAATGATCTGGTAATCGATGCCCAGTGCCTGCAGGTGGCGGATCTGCTCGCCGATGGCGCCGTACAGGCTGGGGTCGCCACTGTGTACCCGGGCCACATCCTGGCCGCGCTCATGGGCGTCGTGCATGGCCGCAATGATCTGCTCCAGGTGCAGTTCGGCGCTATTGATCACGGTGTCGGCCTGATGCCCTTCGAGTACGGCGGCAGGCACCAGCGAGCCGGCGTAGATGATCACCGGGCATTGGCGAATCAGCCGTTGGCCCTTGACCGTGATCAGTTCCGGGTCGCCGGGACCGGCGCCGATGAAGTAGACGGTCATGGAAAGTCCTTGCAGTGAAGAGGGTAATGAAGCGTTCAGCAGGCCAGGGCGAGGGTCGCCTGGCCCAGTACCTGGCGGGGCAGCAGCAGGCTGGCGGTGCCCAGTCGTTGGCTGGCCAGGGCCAGTGCCGCGCTCTCGGCCACACCCCAGCAGCCAGTGTGGGCATGGGCCGTGGCTGAACGGTGGCTGAGCAATGGCGCGTAAGCTTGCAGTTGCGTGCCATGGTACAGCACCAAAGGCACGCCGAGGCGTTCGGCCAGCAGCTGCAAGCCAGGTTCGTCGGCCTTCAGGCTGATGCTGGCGATGCCGCGCAGGTCGGCCAACGCCAGGCCCTGGTGATCCAGCGCCTGGCGCAGCAGGTGGTGCAGGGTATCCGCCGGGCAACCCCGGCGACAGCCGATGCCTGCGTAGAAGGTCTGCATCAGGCCTGGCTGGAGCGGCGGAACAGCCACGCGCTGAGCAGGCCCAGGGCCACCCAGAAGGCGGCATTGGTCAGCCAGGAGGCCAGCTTGAACTGGGTTTCCAGCGCTTCGGGGGCCAGGCTTTCGTGCACCTCGGGTTGTGGTGCACCGATGACGTGGGGAATGACCAGCAATACGGCACCCAGCGCCTTCAGCAGCCAGTGATGGGCGAACACCAGCAACGCCAAGCCCAGGGCTGTAGCACTGGCGGTGCCGATCCACCAGGCCTGACGTTGCCCCAGGTCGGCAGCCGCAGTACCTGGCAGTTCCGGCGGCAAGCCCAAGGTCGGGGCCAGGCAGAACACGGCGAATCCGGCCAGGCCCCACCAGGCGCCAGTGCCGATGCGCCTTGGCTCGCGCAGGCTGTACAGGGCGGCGAGGATCAAGGCGAAGCCGACCGCGACTACCAGATTGCCGCCGGTGGTGGACAGTACGCGCTGCCAGCCGTCTTCCGGCGACCAGGCTTCGGCGCTGTGTTCATGGGCAGGTGCTTCGCTGCCATGTTCGTGGTGGGCGGCCGGGGCCGAGGACTCGTAGGTTTCCGCCTGGAGAATAAGCGGAGCGACCCAGAAACTTTGCAACAGCGTCAGCAACAAGGCCGCAAGCAGCCCGCTGAAGCCCGCGGTACGGGCAATGCGCGTGATCATCGGGCGTACTCAGTCAGTGGCAGGGGAAGGCGGCGCTGTGGCGGGTGTCGTGGGCGGCGTTGTGCACGGCCTCGATGTGCGAGAAACCGGCGAAATACACCAGGCACAGGCCCAGCAGGCTGGCGCCGACAGCGATGACTACGCGCTGGCTGAGGGTAACGGGGGTGGCAAGGCTGTGTGGCTTGGCGCTGGTGACGGGCATGACGCGGTCCTCTGCTTTTTTGTGGGCAATGGGCAAGCGCGGCAGCCCCGGGCACGCTCGCCCAGGGGAATGCAACAGCGCCCGCCCACCGCGGGGTGTTCATGAACGCCAGGCCGGTCTCCGGGCTTGCGAGGAAGAGCTGGGCTCCTTGAAAACGTCACCTTCCCATGCCGCATTACAAGGCACAGTGGTACAGACGTTTCACTCGCTTACCGTTGCGGGGGCAGCACCGGCATTGTCCGGCCTTGTTGGAGGGCCTGCGACGCACCGGTTTCCCGTTTCACCCCAAAGGGGCACCTGAACGCGAGGCATAAGGAGAGCATGGGGCGGGCGTGGCGTCAATTGCCAGATCCTGCAGGCGTGGCCTTGTGCTGCGAAAGGGTGGATCAAGCTGAAGCGCTTTCAGGCAGGGTTTTTATACCCTCGCCAATCAACCCCGGGCGAACGTGGCCAGTTTTTCCCCCTCCAACCGGTAGCGGACCCACTCATCCTGCGCCTCGGCCCCGAGCTTCTGATAGAAGCCGATCGCCGGCTCGTTCCAGTCCAGCACGCTCCACTCCAGCCGCCCACAGTTGTTAGCCACCGCCTCGCGGGCAATGTGCTGCAGCAATTGCCGGCCAGCACCGTCACCGCGCTGCTCGGGCGTGATGTACAAGTCTTCCAGGTAGATGCCATTGCGTCCGAGCCAGGTCGAGTAGCTATAGAAATACACGGCATAGCCGATTGCCCGGCCATCGCGTTCGCACATCAGGCTGTGCACCGTGCTGCCCTCGTCGAACAGGCTGTGCTCGATGTCAGCCAGGGTGGCGACCACCTCGTGGCGGGCACGTTCGTAGTCGGCCAGTTCGGTGATGAAGGCCAGAATCTGTTCGGCATCGGTACGGATGGCAGGGCGAATGGTCAGGGTCATGAGGACGGCTTCCTTGATTCACGATAACGATACAGTGATGTGTATCTGCATAATTTAATAGAACTGTATCGGTCGCAGGGGGGGCGACTCCGTTAGTGTGACAGCACCTATAACGAAAGTGGAATGCCCCGCCATGCTTGCCTCTGCCGACCTGCTGACCGCCTTCGTGCTGTTCGCGTTCGTGTCTTCGATCACTCCAGGTCCCAACAACACCATGTTGCTGGCTTCGGGCGTGAACTTCGGCGTGCGCCGTTCGATCCCCCATGCCTTGGGCATCAGCTGCGGCTTCATGGTGATGGTCCTGGCCGTGGGCCTGGGCCTGGGCGAGGTTTTCAAGGCTTGGCCAGCGCTTTATACGGTGCTGCGTTACACCGGCGCAGCGTACCTGCTGTACCTCGCGTGGAAAATCGCTACGTCAGGGCCGGTCGGCACGGCCTCGTCCAGCGCCCGCAAGCCACTGGGCTTCTGGGGCGCGGCGGCATTCCAGTGGGTCAACCCAAAGGCATGGGTAATGGCGGTCGGGGCGATCACCACCTACACCCCCGCGCAAGGCTATGTCACCAACGTGATCGTGATCGCCGCCTTGTTCGCCTTGGTCAACCTGCCGAGTGTGGGGATATGGGTCATGTTCGGCAGCGCCCTGCGCAACCTGTTGCAGAATCCCCGCTGGCTGATGCTGTTCAATGTCCTGATGGCCCTGCTGCTGGTGATTTCTTTGTACCCGCTGCTGTTTGTAGAATCTGCGTTCTCCTAGTGCTGCGAGTACAGCGAACCCATGCAGTTGATTCCCTGGTCCCACGAATGCGCCGAAGGCTTCACCCTGCGTGGCTGGCGGACGCCGGCCAGTGGCAAGCCGTTGCTGCATTTCCTGCATGGCAATGGTTTCTGCTGCCTGGCCTACCAACCGTTACTGATGCGCCTGGGCGAGCATTTCGACCTGTGGCTGTGTGATGTCCAAGGCCATGGTGACAGCGACCACGGCGGGGTGTTTCGGGGTTGGAACCGCACCGCCGCGCTGGCCGTGGAGGCGTTTGAAGCCGGCCGTGGCGAGTACGGCGAGGTACCGCGTTTTGCCGTTGGCCACAGTTTCGGTGGTGTGCTGACCGGGCTGATCCTGGCCAGCGACCCGCAGTTGTTCGCCCGTGCAGTACTGCTCGACCCGGTATTGTTCAGCCGGCGCATGCTCGGGGTGATGGGCGCGGCCGCCTTGGTCGGCCTGCACCAGCGCCATGCGCTGGCGCTCAAGGCTGCCGGCCGGCGCAGTCACTGGCCTGACCGTGAAGCGGCGCTGGCATCGCTGCACGGCCGTGGCATCTTCAAAGGCTGGACCGATGCGGCGCTGCAGGCTTACGTGGAGCATGCCATCGGCGACTGTGGCGAAGCCGTGGTGCTCAAGTGTCGACCCAGCCGTGAGGTGGAAATCTTCAGCTCGTTCCCAACGCGCATGTGGGCCAGCCTTGGCGCAATCCGCACGCCGACGCGGGTGTTGTATGGCGAGCATACTTACCCGTTCGTGCCGCGCTCGGTGAACCGGTTGGCGGCACTCAACAGTCATGTCAGTGCGCAACAGGTCGCCGGTGGGCACTGTTTCATGCAGGAAGACCCGGCGATGGCTGCCGAGCAGGTGCTGAATTTCTTGCAGCACTGACTGTTCCATCCATGGAACGATCTGGCCTGTTTCTTCTGTCTATCGATAAATTGGCATCATTGATAAGGTTATCCCAGCCAAGAGGAGCCTTCTCATGAAAAAGATCCTGGGTACCTACAGCAGCCCTCACGCCCATTGGGTGGGCGATGGTTTTCCGGTGCGCAGCCTGTTCACATACGACAACCTGGCCAGCCGCATCAGCCCGTTTCTGCTGCTGGACTATGCTGGCCCGCATGATTTCGCCCCAACCCATGCCCGCCGCGGCGTTGGTCAGCACCCGCACCGCGGCTTCGAGACAGTGACCATCGTCTATCAGGGCGAACTGGAGCACCGTGACTCGACGGGGGCGGGTGGCTTGATCGGCCCTGGGGATGTGCAGTGGATGACCGCTGCCAATGGCATCATCCATGAAGAGTTCCATTCCCCGGGGTTTGCCAACAGTGGCGGTACGCTGGAGATGGTTCAGCTGTGGGTCAACCTGCCGGCGCGGGACAAGCGCGCAGCGGCCGGCTACCAGACGTTACTGGCCAATGATATCCCGGTGGTGGCACTGGACGCGGGTGCTGGTAGCCTGCGGGTGATTGCCGGTGACTACCGTGGCCATCAAGGGCCGGCGCGAACCTTTACCCCCATGGATGTCTGGGACTTGCGGCTGAACGCTGGCGCCAACCTGCAACTGCCGGTGGCCGCCGGGCGCAATGCGGCGTTGGTGGTGTTGCGCGGCAACTTGCGGGTCAATGGCGAGCGCGAGGCCGGGCCGTCCAGCCTGGTGTTGCTGGACCGGGCAGGTGAGAACGTTAGCGTTGAAGCGCTGGACGGTGCCAGTGTGCTGCTGCTCAGCGGTGAACCGATCGATGAGCCGATCGTTGGCTATGGCCCGTTCGTGATGAACAGCCAGGCGGAAATCGCCGAGTCGTTCGACGACTTCCATGCCGGGCGCTTCGGGCAGATGCAGGGTTGAAAGCTGGGCCGCTGCCACAGGAATGCGCGTTTACCTGGGGCAGCGGCCTTGCATCGCGTCTGGGACCCGGCGCGCGCCTGCGCCCTTGAACAGGAACTGGCCCCCGGCGATTTCTGGCATGATCGGCCCATGCCCAAGCTATCACCCCTGCACGCCGTACGCCGGTCGTCCACCACCCTCAGCCACCACACCCTGTGGCTGCGTTACCGTGCCCCATACCACTGGCCCTCGACCCTGGCCTTTCTCGCCGCCCGCTGCATCCCTGGCATCGAGACCTGCGACGACGGCACCTATCGCCGCACGCTGGTCGTCGCTGGCCGCCACGCTGTGCTGCACGCCACCCCTGTGCGCGACCAGTTGCGTATCCACCTTGAAGGCGTTCCATCATCGGCGTTGCCAGGCCTGATCGCGAAGCTGAGGCGGGTGTTCGACCTGGACGCCGACCCCGCGCGCATCCGTGCCGATCTGTCGCGGGACCCTTTGATGGCAACCTTGCTTGATTACCGACCAGGCCTGCGCGTGCCACAAGGGTGGGACGCGTGTGAACAAGCCATGCGTACGGTGTTGGGCCAGCAGATCAGCGTAGCCGGCGCCATGACCCTGGCTGGCCGCCTGGTACAGCGCCACGGCGTGCCCCTGCGCTTTACCGCGACGGGTCTGAGCCATGTGTTCCCGGCATTGGCAACCTTGGCCACTGCGCAGTTCGAAAACATGGGTATGCCCAGGGCACGCGCCGCGACCCTAGGCACCCTGGCCAATGCCTTGCTTGCTGCACCAGGACTGCTGCGTCCCGGCCAAATGCTGAATGACCTGCTGAGCAACCTGTGCAGGGTGAAAGGTATCGGCCCATGGAGTGCACAGTACCTGGCGCTGCGCCAGGCTGGCGCAGCCGATGCCTTGCCGTTGGGTGACGTGGCCCTGATCAAGGCATTGCGCCTGCTCGAAGGTGAACAGGCTCGACTCGCCGAACGGTCACTGGCGTGGCGCCCCTGGCGGGCCTACGCGGCACAGCACCTGTGGGCATCGCTGAGTCCTGTTGGGACCACTCGTCGCTAAGTTCGCCATTCCATTCGAACACCCAGCCGTGGCGAGCGATCTTCCACTAAGGTGCTAGAGGATTCCCCGCATGATCATTGCCCTGGCGCATGGACGTCCAACAGGGCATGGGCATTATCAATTGGCGCCCCGCCCGAAAAAGGCGTACTTCCACATAACAGGCCATCCCACAGAGAGGGTCGTACCATGTCGTTGATTGGAGTTTCGATGCTAGAGATGCGGCAGATGATCGAGCAGGCCTGCCTGCCGGATCGCTGTGAAGTCAGCTGCCCGGACGGCACCACCCTGACTATCCGCCTCGGCCAGGGCCAGAGTCTTGACGAGGGTGTGACGCTCGGGATTCCGCTGCAAAACCTCAACAGTTGCCGTGACGTGGTAAACCTGGTCGGGCAACTGCATGCGCTGCGTGACACCCGCCCGACGCCGGTCAAGGCGATTGCCTGAACGCGCGCGTGCCCCGGTCAGCCCAGGCTGGCCGGGCGTACGTATTCCGGCATCAGGCCATTGAACCAGATCAGGATCATCGCGACCAGAATGGTCACCATCACCAGCAAGCCCACGCCCCAGACGCATGTCGCGAATAGCATGGCCTGCTCCTTCTTCAGCCGCAGGAACGTCTGCAACCCGCCATACAGCAAAACACTGGCATAGGCCGAGGCGGCCAGCAGCGCACTGAACGCCACCCAGCGAATCGGCACCAGGCCGACCACCCCGGCAAAGAACCACGGTGTCGCGCAGTAGGCGGCAAAGCCGATGCACTGGTTAAGGCTGGGTTGCGCATCGAACCCCCGTGACATCCCGCGGATGATCACCCCCATCAGCATCACGCCGATGACCGTGGAGGCATACAAAAGCCCCGCCAGTTGCGCGGCGCTGCCCATGCTCAGACGTACCCGCTCCTCGGCCGCGAGGCTCCAGCCAAAGGTGGTGGTGCCCACAAACAGGCATACGGCAGGGATCAGCGCCAGCATCAGCAGGCGCGGCAGGTATTGCTGTGGGTGATCTTCCTCGGCCCGGCGGATCTCCAGCCAAGCGTCGGCCGGGTGGGTAAAGAGCTTGAGCAACGGACTGTTCATGGCGTACTCCAGCAGGTATTGGCCCTTTTGCTATGGAGACACGCGGCGCGCAGCCGGTTCAGCCGGGATGGTGGCCGTTGATCGGCTTACTGCAGCTCCAGCAGCAGGTTCAGGCCGCCGTCGCCACATTTGCCTTTGTCGCGGACTACACCGTGGTAGCTGCGCCCATCCCACATGAACGCCATGCTGTGGGCACGGTCGACTTTGTCGGGCAACGGCGGACAGATATGCAGGCGCAGTGCCGGCCGGCCTTGCAGGTTGAGCGGGGCAAGCTGGCACTGGCATTCGACGCTCTGCGCCACCGGGCCGAACAAGGTGTCGCGGACGTAATCGAGTTGCAACGAGGCATTGGGTGCACGGCCGGGCATCTTCATCAGTGCGGGGCTCCGTTGCGACGGTTCGACAGACTGGGCGGATTGGGCATGGCTGGCTCCAGGCAGAGTAAGGCGCGGCTTATCATTTGAAGCTTGCCTGGCGAAGATGTTCAACGTGTTTCATCAGCGGTCATCGTATTTGCGCCGAGCGGCACATGACCGGCCTTGTTCAGGGCCCGGCCTTGCGCAAGGTCAGGTTGATGCGCCGTTCGCCCAGTCGCGGATGCACGCCTGGCTTGATCGGTAGCACGCCGTGGAAGCGCAAGCGGTCTTCGCCACCCCACACCAGTACATCGCCGTGGCTGAGTGGTACGCGTCGGGTCTTGTCGGCGCGCTGCAGCCCGCCGAGCAGGAACACCGCCGGCAGGCCCAGCGACACCGAAACGATGGGCTGGCCAAAGTCCTGCTCGTCGCGGTCCTGGTGCAGGCTCAGACGGGTACCGGGCAGGTAATGGTTGACCAGGCAGGCGTCCGGGACGAAGCCATCGAACCCCGCCAAAGCAGCGGCACGGGCGGCCAGACTGAGCAAAACCTGGGGCAGGGCGGGCCAGGGTTGGCCGCTGAGCGGGTCGCTGGCGCTGTAGCGATAGCCCTGTTCGTCACTGACCCAGCCCAGTGCGCCGCAGTTGGTCAGGCCTACCGCCATGCGCAAGCCTCCCGGGGTGTGCATGTGGCGCAATGGGGCGGCGCGCAGCACCGGGCGCAGGGCGTCGAGCACCGGCTCGATTTCGGCCAGGGCGAACCCCGGCAGCAGCACCGTGTGGCTGGCCAGGCGTTGCGGCTGATGGCCGAACAGGTCGAGGTCGGACTGGATCATGGGCAGGGCATCGGTTCAGGTAGGCCAATTGTAATGCGCTTTTCGCGGCTGGCCTATTTGCGGGATCAGCGACAATTACATCACGTTCGCAGCACGGGTTGCTTCAACAGGCCGTCGTTTGTCGAGCCCCAGAAAAAGGAACCGCGGCACCAGGGAGAGGAGCACCGCGGTTCAAGGGGGAAAGGTTTACTTCTGGGTCACAGTGGCCATGTTCGCGCTGCCCAGCTGGGTGATAGTGGCGGTTTGCGCGATACCGCTCTGGTCGACGAACGCCTTGTTGCCCTGACCTCCCTGGGTCACGTAAGCGACGTTGATGCTGTCAGTCTGCTTGATGGTGGCTTCGTTGCCGCTACCGTACAGCTGGTTGGTATAGCTCTGGTTGCTGTAGCCCGACTGGTCGAGGTTGATCGCGTTACCGGTGCCCTGGCTATTGCCGTAGGCATAGTTATCGGTGCCGCGCTGGTCAGCGATCAGGATGTTGTCGGTACCGTTCTGCTCGAAGTACAGCTCGTTGTTGCTGTCGGCCTGCTTGGTCTGCATCTGGTTGCCGGTACCTTTCTGGTTCAGCGTGGCCACATGGTTTTCACCGTTCTGGGTCAGGTTCACGCCGTTGCCGTTGCCGTTCTGGTTGATGGTGGCGGTCTGGTTGGTACCGAACTGGCCACCCATCTTGGCGCCTTTCCAGTTGCTGGCGGTGATGGTGTTGCCATTGCCCTTGGTGTTGATGGTCAGGTTGAGGTTCTCACCATTCTGGTAGGTGTAGTGCAGGTTGTTGTTGCCGGTCTGGGTAATGGTGGTGTTCGAATTGTTGGTCTCGAACTGGTCCGACCAGCTGGCGTTGGCGCGGCCTTGTTGCGAAAGGCTGACCTTGTTGTCGGTACCGAAGCTCTGGTCGATGTAGCCCTCGTTGAGCTGCCCTGATTGGATGACCGAGGCCTGGCTGCCAAGCTGGTTGTCCTGCCACACTTCGACCGAGTTGCCAGTCCCGTACTGGCCAATACCGATGGTGCCGCCGGTGCCGTCGCGCTGGTCGCCGTAGGCCCAGTTTTCGCGGCCATCCTGGTACACCTGGATATCGCCATCGATGTAGTTGAGGTGCTCTGCCGCCGCGTAGTTGTCCTGGCCGGTCTGGTTGACGGTGCTGCGGTTATTGGTACCGCCGAATGTCTGCTCGACGAAGGCTTCGTTACGTTGGCCGGATTGCCAGGTGGTGGCTTTGCTGCCTTCCTGGCTGTCCTGCCACACGGTCGAGCGGTTCTCGGCGCCTTGCTGGGTTTGCAGGGCCTCGTTGCTGGTGCCCAACGACTGGCTGGCGAAGGCATCGTTGTAGTTACCGCTGGCCTGCTGGGTTATCTGGCTGCCGTTTTCGAACAGCTGCTCGGCGTACCCAGCGTTGTACGAGCCATTGGCACTTTGCTGGATGTCGCTGGTGCTCTCGGATTGCACCGCGAGGTGGTTATGGCCTTTACCTGTCTGGTTCTGGGTGGCTGAAGCAAAGGGGGCAGCGGTCTGGCTGACCTCGGCGATGTTTTCCTTGCCGTCCTGGGTCTGTGACGAGGTGCTGTCAGCAGCCATGGCCTGGCCTGCCAAGGCCAGGACGATAGCGGCACTTAAGGGAGCGAGCTTGTACATGGTGGTGCCTCCAGGTCTATCGGAATTGGGTGATCTGAACATGCTGGCCATTGCCGGCCTGGGTCACGGAGCTGTTGAGGCCCGAGCCGGACTGCACGATGCTGGCGCTGTTGTCGTTGCCGATCTGCTCGATGGCAGCGCTGTTGCTGCTGCCGCTCTGGCGGATCGACGCGCTGTTGCCATTGCCCTGCTGGCTGATGCTGGCCATCAGGTCACTACCTTCTTGCAGGATGTAGGCTTCCTGCGCACCGCCGGCCTGGACGATACGGCCCAGCAAGGCCTGGCCGTTCTGGTCGAGGGCGGCGCGGTTGCCCGATCCTTGCTGCTCGATCACCGCGGCCTGGCCAGCGCCGACCGGCAGCAGGCGGATGATCAGCGGTTCGCCGAGGTCGTTGCCGGGTGCAAGGTCGGCATTGTCCATCAGGTCGTCGGCCCAACTGGCCTGGCCCACCAGGGCCAGGCTGAGCAGCACTGGATACAAGCGTTTCATCGCGTTACCCCGCCGTTACTGCACGACCACGTTGACGGTGCGGGTGGTCCCCGTGCTGGTGGTGATGGTCGCCGTCGGCGCGGCGGTCGGGATTATCGTGGTGCTGTTACTGACCGCCAGGCGCCAGCGGCCGGTGACCGGGACGGTGGTGGTGCCCAGGGTCTGCACGCCGGTGGTGGTGGTGACCCGCACGGTGACGACGTTGCCGGTAGTCACCGATGAGGTGCCACTGATGTCCCAGTTGTAACGGTTGTTGGAGCGCGCCGTGACCGTGGCTGCCGTGACTGTGAAGGTTTCCGCGGCAGGCCGTGGCGACACGTTGACGGTGACCGTACCCGGCGTCGACAGCGCGCCGAGCGAGTCGCGTACCTGGTAGGTAAACGTGGTGCTGAAGGCAGTGGTCACGGTGGCTGGAGGGGTGTAGGTCACGGTGGCGCCGTCGGTACTGACCGTGCCACGGCCGGCGGCTGGCTGGGTTACGGCCGCCACGGCCAACGGCAGGTTGCCTTCCGGGTCGGTATCGTTGGCCAGCACATTGATGGTCAGTGGTACGCCCAGGGTAGCGACGGTCTCCGGGTTGGCGGTGGGTGCCTGGTTAGGCGCAACGTTGATGGTGACCGTGGCCGGTGTCGACTTCAGGCCTTTGGCATCCATCGCCTGGTAGCTGAAGGTGGCTACCAGCGGTTGCGTGGCGCCGGGTGGCGGTGTGTAGGTGATCGATGTGGTGCCGTTGAGCACCACCCCGCCCAGGCCAGTGCCTGGTTGGGTGAGGTCGCTGATGGTCAACGGTACGTTACCGTCCGGGTCGCTGTCGTTCTGCAGCAGGTTCAGGGTAATCGGTACTCCGACACTGGTGCTGCCGATATCGGCCTGGGCCAGCGGTGGCTGGTTGGCAGCCTCGACCGGTGCGTTGCCGACCACGATCACCGGCTCGACATCGCTACCGCCGCGTGCGGACTTGACTGTGACGGTGGCCGGTGGCTGCGCCACGTCGTTGACGGTCAGGCTTTGCAGCGTGCCCGACTTGGACATGCGGCCATAGCCTTGGGCAAGCAGGTCCGGGATCGCCACTTCATCGCTGGAACTGGCCTCGATCAGCAGGCGCTTGTTGGCCCAGTCGTAGCGTGCGGTGCTGACCTTGACCACGTCGGTGAGCTTGCTCGACAGCGCGGTCGGCTGGGTGCCGCCGGCCGTGTTGCTGGCGGTGACCACAACCACCGTTGGCGGTGCGTCGGTACTGGGTTGCTGGTGGAAGAACAGCCCGTTGTTGTCGGCGGTCAGGGTGAATTGGCAGGGCGAAGGTGGGGTGCCGACCAAGGCGATACCGTTGCGCATGCACAGGCTGGCCTCTTTGGGGGCCTTGGCGAACACTTCGGTACGCGTACCGGTTGCGTTGCGCGAGTAGGTGGCACGTTCCAGGGATACCGGCGTTTGCGCGCGCTGGTCCAGCACTTTGCCCGAGACTGTGAACAGTGCTGTCTCGATCCGCCCGGGAGGGCCGTCGATGCGGATGAAGTTGGTGTTGAACGGGCTGCCGACCACGGCTTCAGGGCGGTTCGGGTCACCGATGAAGGTTTCGCTGGCACCAGTGTCGGGGTTGACTTCGGTGTAGGGCCCGCCCACGCCGCGCAGCCATGGCCCCAGGGCGCCGTTGAGGGCCCCGGTGAAGTTGCCGGGAGCGCCGATGCCGACGTCGCGGGTGATGTTGATCGCACGCCGCCCGGGCGTGGCGACGTTGACCGTCTCCACACCATAGGGGTGGGTGATCGTGTAGACGCCTGCAGCCGGTACCGAGACCCGGATCCGTATGCGCGCGAAGCTCTGTTGGTCGCCGTCTACCGGGTTTTCGGCGGCGAAGGCCGCTTCCAGGCCGGCGACGTAGGCATCGAGCTCGTAGCCACTGTTGCCGACGGCGGGGATGGTAGCTTCGGCCAGGAACCAGAACATCTCCGGCGGCCAGTTGTCGGGGAACACCAGGGGCAGCGCGTCATCGTAGATGCCGGGTTCGGGCAGCAGGGTGCACATGTAGGACGGGGCAGCCGGAGTGCCCGGCACCCGGGTGCTGGTGGCGCGTGACTGGCACAGCTCCAAGGACTGGTCCAGGCCGTCCTTGTACCACATCGGGTAGCCACCGGTGGCGAAGGTGTAGGGCCCCGGGTCGACATCAGACAGCGCGGCAAACGCGGCGCTGGTAACGGTGAGGGAGAAACCGGCGGCCAACAGCGCACGGCGCGACCAAGTGTTCATGCTGCCTCCTTGAAGGCTGAGCCTTTGTCTGTTCATGGCACCAGCACCACGTCTTCGGTGTCGCTACCACCGTTGGCGCTGGTGACTTGCACCTTGGCCGGCGGAATGGGCGAGAGGGTCGTGCTCAACGTCTTCACCGCGCCGCTGCCGCCCAGGTTGCCGATCAACGTGCCGTTGCCGGTATGAGCGGTGAGGACCGGTGGGGTGGTTTCGTCACTGGTGCTGGCGACCAGGGTCAGTTCGCCGGTGGACAGGCGGTACTGGGCCTGGGTGATGGTGACCAGGTCGGTCAGCGGCAGGTTGCTGGTGGTCAGGCTGCTGGTGGGGATGGCCACGCTGTTGTCGGCAGTCAGCGTGACGAGGGTGCCAGCGGCGGGGTTAAGCGCCGACTGGGCGTACCAGGCGCCGGTCCCGTTGGCCTCGGTGAGGTTGAGGTTGGGTGTCTGGCTGGTCAGGGTGACGCTGGCGGGCGGCGGCGGGGCCATCACGAAGATATCCTGCTGGGCGCGCAGGTCGCCGTCCTCGCTGTGCCGTGAATACGTACTGCGCTGTGGCATCAGCGGGGTCGGCAGGGCGACGGTCGAGAGCTTGCCCGAGATCGAGAACAGCTCGGTGCGCAGGTCGATGCCACCCGGGCCTTCGATGCGTACATAGTTGGTGTTGAACGGGCTGCCTGTGACCCTTTCTTCCAGGTTCGGGTCTCCAATGAAGCGCTCGCTGCCTTCGGTGTAGGGGCCATTGACACTGCGCAGGAACGGCCCGACGTCACCCTTGAGGGCGCCGGTGAAGTCGCCGGCGCCGGCGATGCCGATGTCGCGGGTCATGTTGATTGCCCGGCGTCCGGCGGCGGGAACGTCAAATACCTCGACGCCGTACGGGTGGGTGATGACGTAGGTACCGGCGGTCGGCACATCTACCCGGATGCGTACCCGGGCGAAGCTGACCTGGTCGCCTTCGACCGGTTCCTCGGCGGCAAATGCCGCTTCGATCGCCGTGCCATAGCTGAGGTCGATACCGCGGGTGGCATCGACAATGGCGGCGTCGGCAGTGAACCAGAACGCTTCGTCCGGGAAGTTGGTGGGGAACACGATGGGTTGGGTATCGTCGAACACGCCGGGGGTGGGCAACAGTGTGCACATGTACGACGGGGCGCCGGGTGCGCCGGCTACACGTGAGCTGACCGCTTTGGTCAGGCACAGGTCGAGGGTACGACCGTGACTGTCCTGGTACCAGGCGGGAAAGCCACCGTTGGCGGGGACATAGGCGCCTGGATCGACAGCATTCAAGGCAGCCTGCGCCGGGAGCTGGAGCATGCCGGCGAAAATCGCCACTGCCAGCGGGTGGGGTATCGGTCGGTGCATGAGTCAATTCCTCCTGCAAACGGGCCCATGGACTTGGGGCGTCTGGGAGGTAGTCGGCAAGAGCTGTGCCAAAACCTGATAATTGCGTTGCAGGCCTTGTAGAACGGGGCGTGCGGTTTTTCGGCAGGGCTGCCGCCCGCGTGTTGCCGGTGGGCAGCGTTCCCCAAGGTTGGGGGATTGGGGCAGCCATTTCCAACCCGGTCAGGGCCAGGGCGCCTGCAAGGCTTCATCGCTTGGGCAGGCAGTGGCAGGCTGCTCCCACACCGTGGAGCAGCCTTACCGACAGTCAGACATGGCCGCTGCTGTTGACGATGCGCAGGCACAGCGCTTCGTACGGGTCCAGGTTCACCATCAGCCGGCCATCTTCGGTCAGGTCGCCCTCGACCGTCTCGTTGATCATGTCCACCACCGGGCCCGGCGTGAATCCGGTCAGATGCAGCTCCTCGGCGATCACGTCCTGGCCAAAGTTCAGGGCGCTGATCTGGATGCCGCGCCCCGCCGGCAGCTCATGCACCATGACCAGCAAACCTGGGCTGCTCACGTCGGGCACCAGTACCTGGCGGCTGGTGGCGATGCCATAGGCCTGGCGTACCGCGAGCAGCTTCTTGACCTTGCTGGCGAACGAATCGGCGTGCTCCAGCTGGTTATCGAGGCTGCCATACAGCGCCCGGGCGCGGGGCATGCCGCGCACCGATGTCTCGGCCTGCGGGTCCAGCCCGGCCAGGTCGTAGCCACCGCGGTGAATCCAGCGGGTATCGCCGTCCAGCATGCGCTCGGCCACGGCTTCGGCCGGCAAGGGCAGGGCGCCGACCATGTCCCAGCCAGACAGCGCGACCACCCCGGGCTGCATGGCGTTGTACATGACCAGCAGCAGGTGCACCTTCTGGATCAGCTCGATGTCCGCTGCGCCAATCTGTTCCAGGTCGCGAATACCCAATGCCGCCGCAACCAGGCTGGCGGTGGTGCAGGCGATGCCGTTGGTGACGAAGCGCAGGTTGTACGGAGCATGCTCGCCCGACAGCCGTTCGTAGATTTCTTCGCGGATATGTTCCCGCAGAATGCTGCCTGGCAGGGTCTGGCCCTTGTACAGGTACATGTCGTGAGCATGCAGGGTCCAGAAATGCACCAGCTCCACGGTCAGCTCGTCGTGGTTCTGCAGGGCATGGATCAGCGAGGCCGGGTCAATGCCGAAGGCGTGCATTTCCTTGAGCATCAGGCGCAGGAACTCGGTGTCGCCGGTCAGCAATGCATGCTGGTAGGCCGGCCGGGTGATGAAGTCGTAGGACAGGTCGGCACCGCCCTTGGACATCTGGGCGATGTCGTCGAGGGTCAGGTTCAGCTCCTGGAAACTGAAGCCACCGGCCTTGCGGATCATGCCGCCGAGCAACTGGTTGCCGACGATCGACAGCGGGTGGCTTTCCGACCAGGCGGTACCGCTGGCGCGGGTTTCCACGCCGAGAAAGCCGTTGGCGTCCAGGCGCAGGCCGCGTGCGCCCAGGCAGTCCAGCGCGTGCAGGGCGTCGCCAATGATCATCTGCTGGGCGGCAAAGGTCGGGTCCAGCCAATTCAGCGATGGCTGGCCTTCCTTGAAGTAGTGCAGGTACACCCAGCGCCGGGTCTTGCCGTCGACACCGGTGATGGGTGGTGTGGCGCTCCAGTCGGTTTCCTTCACCCCAGGCTCGAAGAAAATCACCCGCTGCAGTTGGCCGACGATGTAATGGCGGGCCTTGAGTTCGTCGCACTGGGCGGGCAGCAGGTTGACGGCATCACGGCCTGCCGGCACTTCCGGCAGCAGCGGCCAGTCTTCCTCGCGAATTTCGACCATGTGGTACAGCCCCGGGTAGGGCGCGTGGGCCATCTCGGCCAGGCGGAAGTCGGCGCCTTTGCCGGTGTGTGAGGGGATCAGGTCGTCGATGGTCACGGCATTGTGCGCGGCGGCCATGCGGCTCATCTGGATCAGCTCCGGCTCGCTGCCGTAAAGCGGGTCGATGTCGAAGCTGATACGGTCGAAGTTGCCGTCCACGCTGGGGGTAAGCTCGCGGCCGCGAATGCCGCCGGACAGCTTGATCGGGCCGGTGTGCAGGCCCTGCACGCCGATTTCCGACAGGCGCTTCCACAGTGCTTCGTGGGCCAGGGCGCCAAGGACTGAGCAGCCCTCAGGGGCGATGATGGCGTCGGGGTAGACGGTGAGCCAGACGGAGGCGATTTCCGTGGCTCGGCGGGGCTGGGCTTCGGCATAGGGTTGTTGCCACAGTCGCGACTGGCCTGAGTACAGGCTGGCCCGGTCTTGGGAGGCCTTGAGCATGGCGCGGTCTTCGAGCCATTTGACGTACGACGGGTCGGGCTGGGTCATTTCGCGTCCTCTTTGCGTGTCGGCACCGGCTCAGGTTATGACGGCGTCGCGGCCTGAACGTTCGGCCCGCGCAGAAACCAGCACCGGTCAAGGCTTGCGAATGGGGCTGCGGGCCGCTTCGCGCAGGCTCTCCAGCAAATCCAGCACTGCCCCTTCGATATGCGGTTCATCACGCCAGCACATACCGATCGAGCCTTCGGCCTCGAGCTCGAAATCCAGCTGGCGCAACAACCCGCGCCCATGGAAATGCTCGGCCACCCGCCCGGACGCCACCGACAGCATGTCGCTGTTCTGCATCAACCACAAATTGGCCATCAGCGACGACGATTCGATGCGGCACGGCAACGGCTTGCGCCCGGCGTTGCTCAGGGCCGTGTCCAGTCGGTTGCGGATCGGCGTGGCAGGCGGCCACAACAGCCAATCGTACTCATACAGGTCATCCCAGCTCAGGCCCTTGCGCGCGGCCAGCGGGTGGTCGGGGCGGGCGACTACCTGCATGGGTTCGCGAAACAGCATCTCGCTATGCAGGGCCTGGCTGGGCTGGTAGTTGTCGACCCGCCCGACCACCACATCCAGTTGGCCCAGTTGCAGGCGTTCGAGCAGCACGTTCATCGTGCTTTCCTGCAGCGATACCTGCGCTTTCGGGTGTTTTTCCAGGAAGTAAAGGATGGCGTCAGGCACCAGGCTTGGCGCCGAAGCCGGTGAGGTGCCTATCGCCACGTTGGGCGCGCTGCCTTCGCGCAAGGCATCCAGATTGCTTTGTGCGCGCTCCATCTCGCTGAGTATGCGCCGCGCATGGTTGACCAGCAGGGTACCTTCGGCGGTCGGCCGCAGGCCCCGCGCATGGCGCTCGAACAGTAGGGCGCCGGCATCTTCCTCCAACTCCTTGAGGAACTTCGACAGCCCAGGCTGGGTGGTGTAGGCCTGCCGAGCGGTGTCGCTGAGGTTACCGGTTTCGGCCAGTGTCACCAGCAGTTGCAGGTGCCTTGGGCGCAGGCGGCGGGTCCAGTGCATGGCGTGCCTCTCATCATCTTTTTGGTATGGATGCATATGAAAATATCATTTTTTTTGTATGCCTGGCGGGCGTTTAATCGATCGCACAACGGGGCGCTGCCACTGCCAATCGCCCCTTCCCAGCCCACCGAAGGTGAAGCGATGAATAACAACGACAACATCGGCACGGCCCGCGCCGACTTCTATCAACGCATCGACAGCCAGGCGCTGTTCCCCCTGTGGGAACAGCTGCACAACCTGGTACCGCCGCAGCCCACCACCACCTGCGTGCCGGCGCTGTGGCGCTTCAGTGAAGTGCGCCCGTACCTGATGGAGGCCGGTCAGCTGATCAGCGCCGAAGAGGCGGTGCGCCGGGTGCTGGTGCTGGAAAACCCGGGTATTCGCGGCCAGGCCTCGATCACCCCCAGCCTGTATGCCGGGCTGCAGCTGATCCTGCCGGGCGAGATTGCCCCCAGCCACCGCCACAGCCAGTCGGCGCTGCGTTTCGTGGTCGAAGGCAAGGGCGCCTACACCGCAGTGGACGGCGAGCGCACCACCATGCACCCGGGCGACTTCATCATCACCCCGTCCTGGACCTGGCATGACCACGGCAACCCCAGCGAAACCGAAGGCGGCGAGCCGGTGATCTGGCTCGACGGCCTGGACATCCCCACCGTGCGCTTCTATGGCGCCGGTTTCGCCGAGAACTACCCGCAGGCCGTGCAGCCGGTCAGTCGCCCGGACGGCAACAGCCTGGCCCGCTACGGCGCCAACATGCTGCCGCTGCGCCATGAGGTGCAGGGCGCTACCTCACCGATTTTCAGCTACCCGTATACGCGTACCCGCGAAGCGCTGGCCACGCTCGAGCAGCAGGGCGAGGTGGATGCCTGGGATGGCGTGAAGCTGCGGTATGTCAACCCGGCCACTGGCGGCTGGGCCATGCCCACCATCGGTACCTGCATGCAGCTGCTGCCACGCGGGTTCGTCGGCAAGACTGCCCGCTGCACCGATGCCACCGTGTACTCGGTGGTCGAGGGACGGGGGCGCGCCATCATCGGTGGGCAGACCTTCCATTTCGAGCCCAAGGACACCTTCGTCGTGCCGAGCTGGGTAACGCTGAGCCTGCAGGCGGACGACGCGTGTGTGCTGTTCAGCTATTCCGATCGGCCGGTGCAGGAAGCCCTCGGGCTGCTGCGCGAAGCCCGCGAACATCATTGATCCAAGGAGCCCTGCCATGACTTACCTGTTTGCACCTGCCGCCACCACCAGCCTGCCGATCGCCGGCAGCGACCAGCGCTTTCCTGTACGCCGCGTTTACTGCGTGGGCCGCAACTACGCTGCCCACGCTCGTGAAATGGGCTTTGACCCGGACCGCGAGCCGCCGTTCTTCTTCTGCAAGCCGGCCGATGCCGTGGTACCCACGGCCGACGGCCAGACCCTGGAGCTGCCATACCCGGCACAAACCAGCAATTACCACTACGAAATCGAACTGGTCGCAGCCATCGGTAAAGGCGGGCGCGACATCGCGCCCGAGCAAGCCAACGAACACGTGTTCGGTTATGCAGTGGGCCTGGACATGACCCGCCGCGACCTGCAGATGAAGATGCGCGAAATGGGCCGCCCATGGGAGATCGGCAAGGCATTCGACGCCTCAGCACCCATCGGGCCGCTTCACCCGGCCAGCCAGGTTGGCCATCCGGCGCAGGCCGGCATCTGGCTGCAGGTCGAAGGCCAGGACCGCCAGCGTAGCGACATCGACAAGCTGATCTGGTCGGTGCCGGAAACCATCGCCTACCTGTCGCGCTTCTTCGAGCTGCAGCCGGGTGATCTGATCATGACCGGTACCCCCGAAGGCGTGGGCCCGGTGATCGCTGGCGAGCTGATGGTGGGTGGCGTCGAAGGCCTGGGCGAAATCTGCGTTCGCGTCGTCTGATTGCCGTGGGCCAGCGCAGCTGGCCTTTCATCCCGGTTCAACACGTGGCCTGCGCCTGGCGCCGGCCCGGAGGTTTCGCTCATGTCTTCCACCGATAAAAACAACACCGTGGATGTACAAGCCTTCATCGATAGCCAGCCGGTGACGCGCTTTCAGTGGCGGGTCTTGCTGCTGTGTTTTCTGGTCACCGCCATCGATGGCCTGGACACGGCCGCCATCGGCTTCATTGCCCCGGCGCTGCGCGAACACTGGCAAATCGGCGCCCCCGAGCTTGGGCCGGTGCTGGGTGCAGCACTGGTCGGGCTGATGCTGGGAGCGTTCATGGCCGGGCCTTTGGCCGACCGCTTTGGCCGCAAGCGCGTGCTGGTGCTGTCGGTGGCCTGCTTCGGCGTCTTCAGCCTGGCTGCCGCATTCGCCCAGGACCTGCACAGCCTTGCACTGTTGCGCCTGCTTACCGGGCTGGGCCTGGGCGGGGCGATACCCAACGCCATTACCCTGACCTCCGAATACTGCCCGCAACGCCGACGCTCATTGATGGTGACCGGCATGTTCTGCGGCTTCACCCTCGGGTCAGCCCTGGGCGGGGTGGTCGCTGCGCAGTTGTTGCCAGTCTTCGGCTGGCGCAGTGTGCTGGCCCTGGGAGGGGTGCTGCCGCTGGCGTTGCTGCCGGTATTGTGGTTTGCGCTGCCCGAGTCCGTGCGTTTTCTGGCGCGCCGTAATCCGGCCGATAGCAAGGCGCTTGCCATTGTGCGGCGCATTGGTGTGTTGCCCGTGGGCTGCCAGGGCCTGCGCATCGATGACGCGGTAGAAGGCCATTCGCCGGTGCGGCAGATTCTTGCCGCGCCGTTGCGCCGCGGCACCCTGGCGCTTTGGCTGGCGTTTTTCATGAGCCTGCTGATCATCTACGGCATGACCAACTGGCTGCCGTTGCTGGTGCGTGACACCGGCCTGAGCCTGAGCCAGGCGGCGCTGATCAGCGCGCTGTTCCAGGTCGGTGGCACCGTTGGCGCATTGTGCCTGGGGGCGGCCATGGACCGCTTCGAGCCACATAACGTGCTGATGCTGGCCTTGCTCGGCGGCGCGGCGTGCCTGTTCGCCATTGGTCAGTGCCATGGCGACTACGTACTGCTGGGGCTGAGCGTGGCCGGCATGGGCTTTTGCATCAGCGGTTCGCAGGTCGGTGCCAATGCCCTGGCTGCAGCGTTCTACCCCACCAGCAGCCGCGCCACGGGTGTGAGCTGGGCACACGGGGTAGGGCGAATCGGCTCGGTGTGCGGCACCTTCGGCGGTGCATTGCTGATGGATGCCGGGCTGTCCTTCGAGCTGCTGTTCAGCGTGCTCATGCTGCCTGCGGTACTGGCCGCTGCGGCGATCTTCCTGAAGGGCGTGCGACCTGCCCCTGCGTTGCACGCCAACACCCACCTCATGCCCTGAACCCGCAGGAATACTGCCATGCATCTCTACAGCTTTTTCAACAGTTCCACCTCCTACCGTGTGCGCATTGCCCTGGCCCTGAAAGGCCTGAAAGTGGCTTACCACGGCGTCAACCTGCGTGCCGGAGAACAACGCCAGGCGCCGCACCGTGCGCTCAGCCCCCTGGGTGGCGTGCCGGTGCTGGTGGATAACGATGGCGTCACCCTGACCCAGTCGCTGGCAATCATCGACTACCTCGACGCGCGCTATCCGCAGGCGCCGTTGCTGCCCGGCGACCCCTTGCTGCGTGCCCGGGTGCTGGAGGTGGCGCAACTGATCGCATCCGACATCCACCCGCTCAACAACCTGCGCGTGCTTGGTTACCTGCAAGGTGTGCTGAACGTAGGGCCTGAGGAAAAGGACCGGTGGTACGCGCACTGGGTGGCCGAGGGGCTTGGCGCTCTCGAAGCCCTCCTGCAACGCCATGGCCAAGGCCCCTACTGCTTCGGTGCACAGCCGACCCTGGCCGACTGCTGCCTGGTGCCGCAAGTGGCGAACGCTGAACGCATGGGCTGTGACCTGCACGCTTACCCGCGAGTGATGGCGGTATACGACCACTGCCAGGCGCAACCAGCCTTCCAGCGTGCTGCGCCCGGCCGCCAAGCTGATTTCATCCAATAAGAACCGCAGCCTGTACGGAGACCCCAACCATGACTGCCCAACAACAAAAAATCATCATCGTCGGCGGGGGCATCGGTGGCCTTGCTGCCGCCCAGGCCCTGACTGCCCAAGGTATCCAGGTGCTGCTGCTGGAACAGGCCGAGCACATCGGTGAAATCGGCGCCGGTATCCAGCTGGGCCCTAACGCCTATGCCGCGCTGGATGCGCTGGGCGTCGGTGATGCTGCGCGCAATCGCTCGGTGTTTACCGACCACCTGATCATGATGGACGCCATCGATGCCCATGAGGTGGGGCGGGTTGAAGTCGGCGAGCGTTTTCGCCAGCGTTTCGGCAACCCGTATGGTGTGATTCATCGTGCCGACATTCACCTGTCGATCCTTGAAGCCGTGCAGCAGAACCCGCTGATCCGTTTCCAAACCTCGACGCTTATCGTTGGCATGGAGATGGACGACCATGGTGTGACCCTGACCGACAGCAAGGGCAACCGCTACCAGGCCGACGCGGTGATTGGCTGTGACGGGGTAAAGTCAGTGATCCGCGAACGCATGGTTGGCGACCCGGCGAGGGTCACCGGGCATGTGGTGTACCGCGCCGTGGTGGATGTGCAGAACATGCCCGAAGATCTGCGCGTCAACGCGCCAATGCTGTGGGCCGGCCCGCGCTGCCACCTGGTGCACTACCCACTGCGCGGCGGCCAGCAGTACAACCTCGTGGTGACTTTCCATAGCCGTAACGAGGAGCAGTGGGGTGTGACCGACGGCAGCAAGGAAGAGGTACTGTCCTATTTCGAGGGCATTCACCCGCGGCCCCGGCAGATGCTCGACCGGCCAACCTCCTGGCGCCGCTGGGCCACCGCCGACCGCGACCCGGTGGAGCAGTGGGGAGAAGGGCGGGCGACCCTGCTGGGCGATGCTGCTCACCCGATGACCCAGTACCTGGCCCAGGGGGCGTGCATGGCGTTGGAGGACGCCGTGGTGCTAGGGGAGGCGGTGAAGGCCTGTGAGCATGACTTGCAGGCGGCGTTCCGCCTGTACGAATCGATCCGCATCCCCCGTACCGCACGGGTGCTGTGGTCGGCGCGGGAAATGGGGCGGCTTTACCATGCCAAGGGTGTCGAGCGGCTGGTGCGCAACCAGCTGTGGGCAGGCCGTTCGCAGGAGCAGTTCTACGATGCCGTGCAGTGGTTGTATGGCTGGAACATCGATACCTGCCTGAAACGCTGATGACAGGCCCGGCAGGCTCAGCGCCGGGCCGACAACTGCTGCGGTGCCAGAAACGCATCATGGAAGTAATTGCGCACCGCTTGCATCGCCGGGCTGAACGCCCGTTCCCGGTGCCAGGCCAAGCCCACGCTCATCGGCGTCACCGGGTCGCTGATGGTCACTGTCTCGATGCGTTTGCCCTCCAGCGACCACGGGCGGTGCACCAGGTCTGAAAGGATCGCCACGCCACTGCCGTTGGCCACCATGCTGCGCACGGCTTCCACCGAACTGGTCCGCACCCGCACGCTCGGCCGCTGCCCGGCCTGTTCCCAGTAACGCATGGCACTTTGCTCGGCCTCATCCACGGTCAACAGGATGAACGGTTCACCTGCCACATCGGCCAGGCTCACCGCTGAGCGCTCGCACAGGGGATGATGCCCGGGCAGCCACAGCCGGCGCTCGGAGTTGAACAGTGTTTCCGAAACGATGTCCGGGTGGGTGAGATTGGCGGTGAGCACCACAGCCATGTCGAACCGCCCCTCCAGCAGCCCTTGCTCAATGGCACTGCGCTCCTGCTCGTACAGCTCCAGGGTCACATCCGGGTGCCAGTGTTCCAGGCGCTGCAAGTGGTGCGGCAAAAAGTAGCCGATCACCGTGTAACTGGCCGCCAGGCGCAGCAGGCCGCTGGCGCGCACGTCTGGTAGCGGGCTGTTGAGGGCATCGTCGACGCTGCGCAGGATGACATAGGCGCGGTTCAGGAAATGCCGGCCAGCCTCGGTCAGGCTCATGCCTTGGGGCGAGCGCTGGAACAGCAGCACGCCGAGCATCGCTTCCAGCTCCTTGATGGCCGTGGTGACCGCCGACTGGGAGATGTTGAGGTGGATCGCCGCCTGGGAAATCTGGCCAATTTCGGCGGTGGCGACGAAGTAGCGCACCTGGCGCAGGGTCAACGACACAGTGAACTCCGGGGGTATCTGTTTTTCAGAAGGCACCCTATCTGTTTATAGATCTTCCCAAGGGGGTGCGGAGAATCTAACGTGGCTTGCATGCCGTCACAAGTGCCAGGAGACGCCGTCATGCAAGCAGTAGACTTCAACTCGGACATGGGCGAGGGCTTTGGCCCTTGGACCATTGGCGATGGCGTCGACCATGAGCTGATGGGTTACATCAGCAGCGCCAACATCGCCACCGGTTTCCATGCCGGCGACCCCGGCACCATGCGCCGCACTGTCGAGCGTGCCAAGGCACTGGGCGTTGCCGTGGGTGCCCACCCGGGCTTTCGTGACCTGGTCGGCTTTGGCCGCCGGCACATCAATGCGCCAGCACAGGAACTGGTCGACGACGTGCTCTACCAACTGGGCGCGCTGCGCGAAATAGCCCGTGCCCAAGGCGTGCGCCTGCAGCACATCAAACCGCACGGGGCGCTGTACATGCACCTGGCGCGTGACGAAGAAGCCGCTCGCTTGCTGGTGGAAAACCTACGGGCGATCGAGCCGGAACTGCTGCTGTTCTGCATGCCAGGCTCGGTGATCTGCCGCATTGCCCAGGCCCTCGGCCAACCGGTGGTTCGCGAGTTCTACGCCGACCGCGAGTACGACCTGAGCGGCTCGATCGTGTTCACCCGCAACGTGCGGGGCTACCAGCCACAAGCGGTTGCCGAGCGTGTTCTGCGCGCTTGCCGGCAAGGCGTGGTGCGCACTGTCGAAGGCCAGGACCTGGCCATCGAATTCGACTCCATCTGCCTGCACAGTGACACCCCCGGGGCGCTCGACTTGGTCGAGGCCACGCGCAAGGCACTGGACACGGCCGGTATCGCGGTACGTGCGCCACGTTGAGTGAGGCATCCGGCCAATTGAGCCCGGAGCCTGTGTATGTTGTTTTTGCCTGCCTTTCTATAAAGATTCCAAGAAAAGGAACAGTCATGGCCGAATCGCTTGCTACCACCCCGATCCGCTACAGCTTCGGCGCCGACGAGCATCTGTTTGCCGAGGTCAGCGAAAGCATGTCGCTGGAAGCCTTTTTCAAGGGCATGGCCGTCACCCGCGCGGTAGAACGCCTGGCGCTGGAGGGTGTACTGGACGTGTGCCTGGCCAACGCGTCGTTCCAGATTCGTTTCGACCCCGACCGCATTGCCCCTGAAACCCTGCTCGAAGCCGTGCGCGGCGCCGAAGCGCAGGCGGTGGCCGAACGTTCGTTGCACACGCGGATCATCGAGATTCCGGTGCTGTACAACGACCCCTGGACCCATGAAACGCTGATGCGTTTTCGTGATCGCCACCAAGACCCGGCCAGTACCGACCTGGAGTATGCCGCACGCATCAATGGCCTGGCCGATGTCGACGCATTCATTGCCGCGCACAGCGGTGCGCCGTGGTTCGTGTCGATGGTCGGCTTCGTCGCCGGGCTGCCGTTCATGTTCCAGATGGTCGAGCGCCAGCGCCAGTTGCAGGTGCCCAAGTACCTGCGACCGCGTACCGACACGCCCAAGCTCACCCTCGGCCATGGCGGTTGCTTCGGCTGCATCTACTCGGTGCGCGGGGCTGGCGGCTACCAGATGTTCGGCGTAACCCCGGCACCCATCTACGATCCGCAGCAGACCTTGAACTACCTCAAGGAGCACATGGTGTTCTTCCGCCCCGGTGACATCGTGCAGTTCAAACCCATTGACCGCCGTGCCTATGACCAGGCGGTGGCGGATGTGGAGGAGGGCCGTTTCGACCTGCGCATTCGTCCCGTGGAGTTTTCCCTGGACGCCTTTCTCGCCGACCCGGTCGGCTACCCGAAATCGCTGCAGGAGGTGCTGGCATGATCAAGGTACTCAAACCGGGCCTGGCGACTTCCGTGCAGGACCTTGGCCGCGAAGGTTACTACCACCTGGGCATACCGCCCTCCGGTGCCCTCGACCAGTACGCCCTGAGCGCCGCCAACCACCTGGTGGGCAACCCGGCGGGCGCCGCGGGGTTGGAGTGTGCGCTGGTGGGGCCGGAACTGGAGTTCCAGCAGAATACGCTGGTGGCGGTGTGCGGTGCACAGATGCCGGTGCTGCTGGATGGCCGCGAGCAGCGCCCGGACACGGCGTTTGCCGTGCGCGCCGGGCAAGTGCTGCGTTTTGGCTTCCCCACGGCAGGCGCCCGGGCTTACCTGGCAGTGGCTGGCGGTATTGCTGTGCCGGAGGTGCTGGGTAGCCGTTCGACCTATGCGTTGGGGGCCTTGGGTGGCTTTCAGGGCCGCAAGTTGATGGCCGGTGACCTGTTGCCGGTCGGGGTGCCCAGCGGCAAGAGCCGGGCTGGCGCAAGCCTGCCGATGGCGCTGCGCCAGGCCTTGGGCGGTGAGGTGGTGTTACGGGTGGTGCCGGGCTTGTACTTCCACCGCCTGACTAAATCTGCAGCGCAAAGCTTTTTCACCGAAGCGTGGACCGTCGGCTCTGAAGCCGACCGTATCGGCTACCGCTACAAGGGCGGCAGCGCCTTGGGCTTCCAGCCGCGGGAGCAGCCGTTCGGTGCAGGCTCCGACCCATCGAACATTGTGGACAGCTGCTACCCGATTGGCTCGATCCAGGTACCGGCCGGGCTGGAGCCGATCATCCTGCACCGCGATGCCGTGTCGGGGGGTGGCTACGCCATGATTGGAACAGTCATCAGCGCCGATCTGGACCTGATCGGGCAGATGCAACCCAACCAGCAGGCGCGGTTCCTGAAAGTGAGCATGGAGCAGGCGCTGGAGGCGCGACGGTCGTACAAGAAGAAGCTCGGCTGCCTGGCCAGGCTCTTCACCTGACCCTCAGCACAGCGCCTTGCTCGGCTGGCCCCCACGTTGCCTCACGCCGACGGTGTGGGTTTGCTGATTTTTTTTCCGGCCTGAGTGGCCACTTCCAGGGCCTGGCCGTCTCGTTGCTTGCCTTGGCGTGCCAGGCCTTCGAGCTGGGGAATCAGCATGCCCTCCGGCAAGTGTCGCCAGAACCGCCCGGGCATGTGCAGGCGCAAGGCATCGGGGTTCAGGCGGGCAGGGTTGAAAGTGTGGCGATAGTAGGTGCGCCATAGCTCCGCGCCCGGGTCTTCGGCGTTGCGGGCCCAAAGCCGCCAGGTTTCGGGGCATTGCCGCTGGTAGTCGAACCCGGTACCGTCGAAGCGAATGCCATCCTGTGGCGTGGCGATCAACCAGCGTAACCGCCCCAGGCGGTCAGCAAAGTGCGGGCTGGCACTTTGCAAAATGTCATGTGCCGGCTCGTGATACGCCACCAGATCAAGCTGTAAATGTTCAACCAGGTCGTCAGGCAGCGGCACGAAGCGTACAAAGGCATGCAGGTGATGCGCTTCACGTGTCACCTGCTTGATACGCCGTTGCAGCTCACTGCCCAGGCGGTCGCCAGCCAGCATGGCCGTGCGGTCGCCATGGGCCACGCGCCACAGCACTTCGTACAGCAAATTCCAGCGTTGTTCGCCACGGTAGCGCGAGGCCTGCTCCAACTGGCTCAGCAGTGCTGCCGGGACTTTGGCCCGGAAAGGCCCAGGCCCCTCAGGCGGCGTTGCCGGCACGGCCAGCAGGTCCGCCATGGGGCCTTGCGACCAGGTGACTTGCGATGGGTCGATGCCATGCCCCAACAACCCCCGGGCCTGGTCGCGCCAGGTGGCAAACAGGTCGTCGCAATCGAGCGCAATCACCCCCACAACCCCATCTGTACCGGTGCCTGCGGCTCACGCAAGCGCGCCCTCAGCAGGCTGCTGCGCAATTCGGCTTGTGCTGGGCGGTAGTCGCTGGTGACGATGAACGGGCGCGCCTTGTCCAGCACGCAGCGCAACTGAATCAGGTCGTCATAGCGGATCCGCCGCTCCCGCCGCAGGGCCACCAGGCGCTGTACGCTGCGCAGACCGATACCCGGGATGCGTGCCAAAAGCGCTGGCTCGGCGCGGTTCACGTCCAGTGGGAAGACTTCACGGTTGGCCAGCGCCCAAGCCAGCTTGGGGTCGATGTCCAGCGCCAGGTTACCGCTCTGGCCCAGCAGTTCACCGGCTTTGTAGCCATACCCGCGCAGCAGGAAGTCAGCCTGGTACAGCCGATGTTCGCGCAGCAACGGTGGTGCGGCCAGCGGCACGCTGCCCGGGCTGTCGGGGATCGGGCTGAAGGCTGAATAGTACACGCGCTTCAGGCCATAGCCCTGGTACAGCGACTCGGCATTGCGCAGCAAGGTGCTGTCGTCGGTGCTGTCGGCACCGACGATGACCTGAGTGCTTTGCCCCGCCGGGGTGAAGCGTGGCGCCTTCGGCTCGTTGGCCACGGCTTGCTGGCCTTGGTGGATCACACCCATGGCCTGGCGAATGGTGTGCGCCTGTTTCTCGGGTGCCAGTCGCTTGAGGCTGGCGTCGGTCGGCAGTTCGATATTGACGCTGAGCCGATCGGCCAGGCGGCCGGCCTCTTCGATCAGCAGCGGGTCGGCATCGGGGATGGTCTTGAGGTGGATGTAGCCGCGAAAGTTGTGCTCCTCGCGCAGCAGCCGGGCGACGCGGATCAATTGCTCCATGGTGTAGTCCGCCGAGCGGATGATGCCAGAGCTGAGGAACAGGCCGCTGATGCAGTTGCGCCGGTAGAAGTCCAGGGTCAGACGCACCACTTCCTCGGGGCTGAAGCGTGCGCGCGGCACGTTGCTGGAGCGGCGGTTGACGCAGTACTGGCAGTCGTACAGGCAGAAGTTGGTCAGCAGGACCTTGAGCAGCGATACACAGCGGCCGTCCGGGGTATAGCTGTGACAGATACCCATGCCGTTGGTGGCACCCAGGCCGTCAGCGCCGCGCGAATTGCGCTTGGGCGCACCACTGCTGGCGCAGGAGGCGTCGTACTTGGCTGCGTCGGCAAGAATCCCGAGTTTGGCGATGAGTTGCATGGTGGCTGACCTGCGATACTGAGTATTCATACAGTATTTTGAGATGTGGTCGATTGCAAGTGTTTGCGTCGTCATACCCGACTAAATGCGTCGGCTAAGCTTGTGGCTGAACCACGGACAGCAACGAGGCGCGGGAGAGGTTATGAAGATCACCATCAAGCCAAAACTGGCGATGGCCGGGCTGGCCCTGGCCATCGGCATGCTCAATGCTCAAGCGGCGGAAACCAGGAAGGTCGATGTGCTGCTGGTGGGCGGCGGCATCATGAGTTCTACCTTGGCCGTGTGGCTCAATGAGCTGGAGCCGGGCTGGTCGATGGAAATGGTCGAGCGTCTGGACAAGGTTGCCGAGGAGAGTTCCAACGGCTGGAACAACGCCGGCACCGGCCACTCGGCCCTGGCAGAGTTGAACTACACCCCGGAAAAAGACGGCAAGATCGACATCAGCAAGGCGGTGGAAATCAACGAGTCGTTCCAGGTAACGCGCCAGTTTCTCGCCTGGCAGGTCAAGCAGGGTGTGCTGAAAAATCCGCATTCGTTCATCAATACCACCCCGCACATGAGCTTTGTCTGGGGCGATGACAACATTCGTTTCCTTAAAAAGCGCTACGAGGCGCTGCAAGCCAGCCCGCTGTTCAAGCCCATGCAGTATTCCGAAGACCATGAGCAGATCCGCAAGTGGGTACCGCTGATGATGGAAGGCCGCGATCCCAACCAGAAGCTGGCCGTGACCTGGACGCCGATCGGTACCGACGTCAACTTTGGCGAGATCACCCGGCAGTATGTGGGCTACCTGCAGACCCGGCCGAATTTCGACCTCAAGCTGTCGACCGAGGTGCAGGACATCACCCGCAACGACGATGGCTCCTGGCATGTCGAGTACAAGAACCTGAAGGACGGTAGCAAGGCGGCCACCGACGCCAAATTCCTGTTCATTGGCGCTGGTGGTGCGGCATTACCGCTGCTGCAGAAATCGGGGATAGACGAAGCCAAGGACTATGCCGGCTTCCCGGTGGGGGGGTCGTTCCTGGTCACCGACAACCCGGCCATCGCCCAGCGCCACATGGCCAAGGCCTACGGCATAGCCGCCACCGGTGCGCCGCCGATGTCGGTGCCGCACCTGGACACCCGGGTGCTCGACGGCAAGCGCATGATCCTGTTTGGCCCGTTTGCCACCTTTTCGACCAAGTTCCTTAAACAGGGCTCGCTGCTTGACCTGCTCGCCAGCACCAGTGTGCACAACGCCTGGCCGATGGTACGGGTTGGGGTGCGCGAGTTCGACCTGGTGCAGTACCTGATTGGCCAGGTGCTGCAATCCGACAACGACCGTTTCGAGGCGCTGCGCACCTATTTCCCCGCAGCGAAGCAGGAAGACTGGCGGCTGTGGCAGGCCGGCCAGCGGGTGCAGATCATCAAGAAGGATGAGGCCTTGGGTGGTGTGCTCAAGCTCGGTACCGAAGTGGTAACGTCCAGAGACGGCAGCATCGCTGGCTTGCTGGGCGCCTCGCCGGGGGCCTCGACCGCCCCGCCGATCATGCTCGATGTGTTGAACAAGGTGTTCAAGGACAAGGTGGCCTCGCCCGCGTGGCAGGCAAAGATCAAACAGATCATTCCGTCCTACGGCATGCGCCTGAACGACCACCCGGACCAGGTGCAGAAGGAGTGGGCCTATACCAACGAGGTGCTGCAGCTGAACCCTCCCGAGAGCGTTGTGAAGCCTTAGCAGGCCTGCGGGCGGTCCTTCGCGGGCGCCCCCGGTGCCTGCACCTGGCCGCGGCCGATGCCGTAGTAAGTCAGGCCGGCGGCGGCCATGTGTTCAGGTTCGAACAGATTGCGCCCGTCGAACACCACCCGGTCGGTCAGCTGTTGCGGCACCTTGTCCAGGTTGAGCACGCGGTATTCCTGCCATTCGGTAACGATTACCAGGGCATCGGCACCCTCTAGTGCATCGTCCTTGCAGGGCACCAGTTGCAGGTCGGCCCGCGGCCCGTAATGGCGCTGGATTTCTTCCATGGCCTGCGGATCATGGGCCTGCACCCGGGCGCCAGCGGCCCACAGCGCTTCCAGCAAAACCCGGCTGGCGGCCTCACGAATGTCGTTGGTGTTGGGTTTGAACGACAACCCCCACAGGGCAAATACCTTGCCCTGCAGGCCCTCGCGATAGTGGCGCTGGATTTTGCTGAACAGCCGGTTCTTCTGCTGCTCGTTGACCGATTCCACCGCGCGTAGCAACTGTGGCTCGAAGCCTTCGGCCTCGGCACTGCGGCGCAGGGCTTGCAGGTCTTTGGGGAAGCACGAACCGCCAAAGCCGCAGCCGGCGTAGATAAAGTCGTAGCCGATGCGCGAGTCTGAACCGATGCCACGGCGCACCATTTCGATATCGGCGCCCAGATATTCGGCGAGGTTGGCAATTTCGTTGATAAAGGAAATCTTGGTCGCCAGCATGCAGTTGGCCGCGTACTTGGTCAGCTCGGCGCTGCGCGCATCCATGACCATGAATTTTTCGCGGTTACGGCTGAAGGGCAGGTACAACTCGCGCAGCAACTCCAGTTCGGCAGGGCCCGCGCCGCCGATGATGATGCGCTCGGGGCGCATGCAGTCGGCCACTGCCGACCCTTCCTTGAGGAATTCCGGGTTGCTGACCACCTGGAAGCGGCTGCCATCGGCCACGGCTTGGGCGATGCGCGCTTTGAGGCGATGTACCGTACCCACCGGCACGGTGGACTTGTTGACGATGACCTTGGGGCCGTCAGCATGCTGGAGGATGCTGTCGACCACGGCGAACACGTGCTTCAGGTCGGCACTGCCATCGGCTTGTGGCGGGGTGCCGACTGCAATGAACTGTAACCTGGCATAGTTGGCAGCCTGGCCGGCATCCGTGGTGAAGCGCAGGCGACCGCAGGCCAGGTTGTTCTCCAGCATGGGCGCAAGGCCGGGCTCGAAGATCGGGCAGTGTCCGGCGCCGAGGGCGGCGACCCGCTCGGCATCGACATCCATGCACAACACCGAGTGCCCCACTTGGGCCAGGCACACAGCCTGGGTGAGGCCGACATAACCGGTACCGAAAACCGTGACCTTCATTTCACCGCTCCTTGATTAGAAAGCTGAAAAAAAATGTCACATCGGTGTTTAGGAATTGTTACCTGCTGGCTGATTTCGCTGGCTATTCAGCCTGGATTGCTTTGCCTACAGGCAGACCATCTAAACTTACTTATGGCTTGCAGGTAACCGTTCGTACAGCGAGCCGAAACCCTTGAACCGACCACCGTCACCCGGAGCGGACCCTCAGCGCTGGCGATGGCCTTCTTGCAGAGGAGGACAGGTCATGGACGAGGCAAGGCTTCACGATTTCATGGGCAAGCTGGTGGGCGACATGGGCGCGGCGGCGACCCTGGCCAATGTCATTCTCGGCGATGAACTGGGGCTGTACCGGGCCATTGGCTGACAGCCAGCCGACTACCCCCGAGGCACTGGCGCAGAAGACCGGCTGCCACCCGCGGCTGGTGCGCGAATGGCTGAACGCCCAGGCGGCATCGGGCTACATGGTGCATGACCAAGGCCGCTTCGTGCTGCCGGAAGAGCAGGCCATGGCCCTGGCACTGGAGGATTCGCCAGCCTACATGGCCGGCGGCGCGGCAGTGGTGGCGGCGCTGTTCCATGACAAGGACAAGCTGGTTGCAGCCATGCGTGGTGACGGCGGGTTGGCCTGGGGCGACCATCACCCGTGCATGTTCAGCGGCACCGAACGGTTCTTTCGACCGGGTTACCGCACCTTCCTGGTGGCTGAATGGCTCCCGGCACTCGAGGGCGTGGTGGCCAAACTGCAGGCGGGCGCCAAGGTGGCGGACGTGGGTTGCGGCCATGGCGCCTCGACCCTGGTCATGGCCCAGGCGTTTCCGGCGTCCACCTTCGTGGGCTACGACTACCATGGGCCATCCGTTACCACGGCCAGCGAACGTGCTCGCGATGCAGGGTTGGCAGGGCGGGTGAGCTTTCAGCAGGCCAGCGCCAAGGATTATCCGGGGCATGACCATGACCTGGTGTGTTTCTTCGATTGCCTGCACGACATGGGCGACCCGGTGGGGGCCGCGAAACATGCTTACCGCGCGTTGAAAGACGACGGTACGGTGATGCTGGTGGAGCCTTACGCCGAGGATTCGCTGGAGGGCAACCTGACGCCGGTCGGGCGCTTGTTCTATGCAGCGTCGACGTTTATCTGCACGCCGAATTCGTTGTCGCAAGAGGTGGGTCTGGGTTTGGGGGCACAGGCCGGGGAGGGGCGGTTGCGGGCAGTCTTCGAGGAGGCGGGGTTCCGCAGCTTCCGGCGGGCGACGCAAACGCCGTTCAACCTGATTCTGGAGGCCCGTAAGTAGCGCTTGCTGGCTTGCTTGTTCGCGGGCCTGAAAAACAGACGGGGCGCCTGGTTGGCGCCCCGTCTGCGTGACTGCTTAGGCTTCAGCGTCCCAAGGACGATCACCTTTTTCATCCTTGACGCGGGTCGGCAGGCCCATCACGTCCAACGCCTTGAGGAACGGCTCGGCTGGCAGTTCCTCGACGTTGACCATGCGCTTGGCATCCCATTCGCCCCGGGCAACCAGCAGGGCGGCAGCCACTGGCGGTACACCGGCGGTGTAGGAAATACCCTGGCTGTCAGTCTCGGCGTAGGCTTCTTCGTGGTCGGCCACGTTGTAGATGAACACTTCGCGCGGCTGGCCATCCTTGGTGCCTTTGACCAAGTCACCGATGCAGGTCTTGCCGGTGTAGCCAGGGGCCAGCGAGGCTGGGTCCGGCAGCACGGCCTTGACCACTTTCAGCGGTACCACTTCCAGGCCTTCGGCGGTTTTCACCGGCTGCTCACTGAGCAGGCCGAGGTTTTTCAGCACGGTGAACACGTTGATGTAGTGCTCGCCGAAGCTCATCCAGAAGCGCACGTTCGGCACGTTGAGGTTCTTCGAAATCGAGTGAACTTCATCGTGGCCGGTCAGGTACAGGTTTTGCGAACCTACCACGGGCAGGTCGTCGGTACGCTTGACTTCGAACATGGTGTTGCTGGTCCACTGGCTGTTCTGCCAGCTCCACACTTGCCCGGTAAACTCGCGGAAGTTGATTTCCGGGTCGAAGTTGGTGGCAAAGTATTTGCCATGCGAACCGGCATTGACGTCGAGAATGTCGATCGAATCAATGCTGTCGAAATACTGCTGCTGCGCAAGTTTGGCGTAGCTGTTCACCACACCCGGGTCGAAACCGACGCCGAGAATGGCGGTAATGTTCTTTGCCTGGCACTCTTCGAGGTGTTTCCACTCGTAGTTGCCGTACCACGGCGGGGTCTCGCAGATCTTGCCCGGCTCTTCGTGGATGGCGGTGTCCAGGTAGGCGACACCGGTATCGATGCAGGCACGCAGCACCGACATGTTGAGGAAGGCGGAACCCACATTGATCACGATCTGCGATTCGGTCTCGCGGATCAGGGCCTTGGTTGCCTCGACATCGAGGGCGTTGAGCGAGAAGGCCTGGATGTCGGCGGGTACCTTGAGGCTACCCTTGGCCTTGACGCTGTCGATGATGGCCTGGCATTTGGAGATGTTCCGTGACGCGATAGCGATACGACCCAGTTCGTCGTTATGCTGCGCGCACTTGTGGGCCACCACCTTGGCGACACCTCCTGCACCAATGATAAGAACGTTCTTCTTCAATTTACCTTTCGCTCCTTACTCTGAAAGCCGGTCTTACGACAGGCTGGAAACGTAGTCTTCGAAACCGAACTCGCGAACCACTTCGACGCTGCCGTCGAGTTGCTTGACCACGATGGATGGCATTTTCAGACCGTTGAACCAGTTTTTCTTGACCATGGTGTAACCGGCCGTGTCGATGAACGACAGGCGGTCGCCAATGGCCAGCGGACGATCGAATTGGTACTCGCCGAAGATGTCACCGGCCAGGCACGACTTGCCGCAGACCATGTAGGTGTGCTCGCCGTCGTTGGGGGCCATCTTGGCGTTGAGGCGGTAGATCAGCAGGTCGAGCAGGTGCGCTTCGATCGAGCTGTCGACCACGGCCAGGTGCTTGCCGTTGTACAGGGTGTCGAGCACGGTCACTTCCAGCGAGGCGCTGTTGGTGATGGCGGCTTCGCCAGGCTCCAGGTACACCTGCACGCCGTAGGTTTGCGAGAAGGCCTTGAGGCGCGCGCAGAAAGCATCGACCGCATAGTCTTCACCGGTGAAGTGGATACCCCCACCCAGGCTGACCCATTCGACCTTGTGCAGCAGGTGGCCGAAGCGCTCTTCGATGTGGCTGAGCATCTTGTCGAACAGGCCGAAGTCACCGTTCTCGCAGTTGTTGTGGAACATGAAGCCGGAGATCTGCTCGATCACTTGCTCGATCTTGGCCGGGTCCCATTCGCCCAGGCGGCTGAACGGGCGCGCCGGGTCGGCCAGCAGGTAGTCGGAGCTGCTGACTTGCGGGTTGACGCGCAGGCCCCGCACCTTGCCTTCGGACTGTTCGGCAAAGCGTTGCAGCTGGCCGATCGAGTTGAAGATGATCTTGTCGCAGTTCTCGAGCATTTCCTCGACCTCGTCGTCGGCCCAGGCCACGCTGTAGGCGTGGGTTTCGCCGGCGAACTTCTGGCGGCCGAGCTTGAGCTCGAAGAGGGAGGACGAAGTCGTGCCGTCCATGTACTGCTGCATCAGGTCGAATACCGACCAGGTGGCGAAGCACTTCAGGGCAAGCAGGGCCTTGGCACCGGAGTGTTCGCGCACGTAGGCGATCTTCTCCATGTTGCTGAGCAGCTTGGTTTTATCGATGAGGTAGTACGGCGTCTTGATCATTTAAAGGCCCCCGGCCAGGCCGGCCAAAAAAAGGACACGCATTGTGCCTTCACTTGCCGCAGACCGAAAGGGTGGGATATGCATTTCGTCAGGGTTGACGTCATTGCGAGGGGATTTTCCGGTTGCGGCGGGCTCAGTAGAACAGCGGCATGTGACTATCGTAATCAGCAACCGTGTACCGTGAGGAGAATCCGATGAGCAACGTGTACAAGCCAGGCGACAACGTGCGCTGGAATTCCGAGGCCGGGATCATCCACGGCACGGTGGTCAAGGTGCATACCCGTGACGTCGAGTTTTGCGGGCGGCACCGGCACTGTTCGCAGGATGAGCCGCAGTATGAGGTGAAAAGCAGCAAGACCGGGCACCTGGCGATGCACAAGGAAACGGCGCTGGAGAGGGACTGAATGACCCTCGCGGCGTCGAACCGCAGCGAGAGGTCGGTACAGGTAACCTCAATCGGCGTGTTGCAACCAAGCCTGGATCTGCTCCAGCGTCGCCGTAGCCCCGCCACACACCACAACCAGCACATTCTGCAAGTCGGCCAGTGCGCTTGAATCATAGGCTAACGCCAATGCCGCCCCACATGCGGGCTCCACCAGCAGCCGATGGTCGAGCAGGAACCGCTCGCAGGCCTCCAGCGCCGCCCGGTCACTGACCAGATGGCTGTGCACCGGATGCGCAAGCGTGCAGGCCAGCGCCTGTTCAGCCACCCGCTTGGCACCGAGCGAGCTGGCGATCGAGGCAATGCGCTGCAGTTCGACCGTGTGCCCGGCTTGCATGGCAGCGTGCAGCGAGGCAGCGCCGGTGGTTTCCACCGCCAGCACCGGCACATCTCCCCAGCCATTGCGCTGTAGCCCCTCGACCACTCCGCTAAGCAACCCGCCACCGCCCACTGACAGCACCACCGCATCGGGCTTGACCCCGGCTGCTGCCACCTCGTCGACCAGGCTGGCATGCCCGGCCCACAGCAACGGGTCATCGAACGGATGAATAAAGGCATCGCCAGCGCCGACCAGGGTCAGTGCCAGTTCGTTGGCCTCTTGCCAGGAGCTGCCGTGCACCACCACCTTGGCGTCCTCCAGGCGCAGCAGCTGCTTGGCCCGTTCAGTGGTGGTTTCGGGCACTACCACCGTCACCGGTACCCCCAGCTTGCGCCCGGCGTAGGCTACCGCCAGGCCGGCGTTACCGCCCGAGGACGACACGAAGTGCCTGGCGCCACGCGCCTGATGGACCTCGCAGGCGTGGCCCACACCGCGCAGCTTGAACGACCCGCAGGGTTGCAGGGCATCGAGCTTGAGCCAGATGTTGCGCCCGGCAGCCAGCGACAGCGGGCGCGATTCGATCAGGGGGGTCTGAATGTGCAAGGTCATTGGCTGGCTCCGCGCAATTGCTCGAGGTAGTTGTAGATGGTGTAGCGGGTGACGCCGAGGGCGCTGGCGGCTTTCTCGACCCCGCCCTTGACGATGAACAGGCCACGCTCCTGCATTACCCGTACCGCTTCGACCTTGGCCTGCTTGTTCATCCGCCCCTGGCCGCTGCGTTGCAGCGAGGCCTGGATGATTTCGCTCATCAGCAGCTCCATGTCGGCCGGTTCGCTGGCGGCTGGCGTGGCGCCCAGTGGCTGGAACTGCTGAAGGAAGTTCATGGCAGCGTCCAGGCCTGTGACGTCAGTGTTGACGCACAGGCTGGCGAACGGGTGGCCGCTGCTGTCACGGAAGATGGCCGTTGCGCTGCGTAGCGTGCGGCCTTTGAGCGTGGTGGGGTAGTCGGGCAGCACCACCGGCTCACGGCCTTGCTGGTCGGCTGAGGCCTGCATCAGGGCCTTGAAACCCTGGTCCTGTTCCGGTGCTGCAAGGATGGGGCTGCCGATGCTGCGCCCTGAAAGATGGCCATTGACGATCGCCACCACCGAGTGTTCGGGGTGGTCGAGGTCGTGCAGGAGGATTTCCATGTTGCGGGCGGCAACGCTGCCCAAGGCCTGGATAGCGGCCTTGAGCACGGTGAGGGTGAGCTGGCGTTCTTCGAGGGGGGCGATGGACATGGCAGATCGATAATTCAACATTTTGTGCATTCTTACACATGATGTTGAATTATGCGATCTGTGTCGGGCCTGCCGGCATCATGGCTGGCAAGCCAGCCCCCAGTACTCAGCCGAGAGCCGGCGTACGTGGCGGGATCATGCGGCGCGAGCCGGTCGCCTCGAAGGCGGCACCATAGCTCAGCAGCGCGTTGTCGCTGTAGGCCTTGCCGGCAAAGGTCAGCCCCACTGGCATGCCGATATCGGCCATCACGCCCATCGGCACGGTCACGGTCGGCACGCCCAGGTGACGAATCGCCAGATTGCCATTGGCCACCCAGATACCATTGCTCCAGGCAATGTCTGCCGATGCCGGGTTGACGTCGGCATCCGCCGGGCCCACGTCGGCCACGGTAGGGAACAGCACCGCGTCCAGGCCCAGCGAGTCCATCCAGTCTTCCAGGTCCAGCTTGCGCGTCTGTTCCAGGCCACGCAGGCCATCGGGCAGGGTCTCGATCTGGTCCCAGGTCTTCAGGCCGCGCTTGGCCATGTTGACATATTCGTCCATGCCGGCCGCCAGGTCGTCTTCACGGTTGGGCAGGGTGCCCGGGTCGTGCGGGAAGATCTGTGGGCCATCGACATCCGCCAACTGGTTGAGTTTGGGGTCGCCGTTAGCGCGCAGGAAGTCGTCGAAGCCCCAGCCCGACAGCTCCCACAACTCATCATGCAGAAACGCCTTGCTGACGATGCCGCGGTTGTACACGGTCGGCGCACCCGGGCGGTCACCTTCGCAATTGGACACCAGCGGGAAGTCCACTTCCAGCACTTGGGCGCCGGCCGCTTCCAGGGCCTGACGGGCCTGCTGCCAAAGGTCGATCACCGAGGCGCGGGTGTTGATGCGCTGGCCGGTCGGCCCGCCGATGCCTGGTTTTTCCGAGGTGCCGGCTTCGGCGTCGGCATTGATATACATGCGTGGCACGCCAAAGCGCTTGCCTTTGAGCGCGCTGGCATCCACGGCCAGGTCCAGGTACGAAGCAGGTCGCACCGTGGAGGCTGCGGGGATCGGTACCCAGGGTTGCAGGCGCCACAGGTCGCCGCGTTTGTCGGCGTCATCGGCGACAACGACGTCGAGAATTTCCAGCAGGTCGGCCATGGTGCGCGCATAGGGCACGACCACGTCCATGGTTGGCGTCAGCGGCCAGTTGCCACGTACCGAAATCACCCCGCGCGACGGGGTATAGGCGCACAGGCCATTGTTGGACGCCGGGCCACGGCCGCTCGACCAGGTTTCTTCGGCCAAGCCGAAGGCGCTGAAGCTGGCAGCGGTAGCCGTGCCGGCACCGTTGGACGAGCCCGAGGCAAAGGGTGCGGTCAGGTAGTTGGCGTTGTACGGGCTTTCGGCGCGGCCATACACGCCACGCTGCATACCACCGTTGGCCATGGGCGGCATGTTGGTCTTGCCCAGGCACACGGCACCGGCGGCGCGCAGGCGCTCGATGGTGAAGGCGTCGCGCTGGGCCACCAGGTCCTTGAAGGCTGGGCTGCCGGACGCAGCGGTCAGGCCCTTTACCAGGTAACTGTCCTTGGCGGTGTAGGGGATACCGTCCAGCGGGCTCAGCACCTGGCCGTTGGCGCGACGCGCATCGGAGGCCTCGGCTTCTTTCAGCGCTTCTGGGTTGCGCACCACGACAGCGTTCAGGGCGGTGGCAGTGTCAGCGCCATCGTAGGCGTCGATACGTGCCAGGTAGGCCTTGACCAGCTCGACCGCTGTGGTGCGGCCCGACTCGAGCGCTGCGCGCAGCTCGGCAATGGAAACCTCGGTTACCTCGATCATGCGTTCACCAAAAAAATGTACAGGTGGGGGCTATTGCGAGGAGTGTACAAGAAGGGCTGGGCGGACGCAGGTTTGCGCGGGGGCAAATGGTTTTATGCAGGCGGGCATTGTCGGGGGCTGAACCGCCCCCTTCAAGGACGACGCGGTCCCCCTGCAGGGCCGCGTCCACTCGCCTGGGCGACCTTGGACAGGTCAGTCCAGGTCTTGCGCCGCATGCCGCTCCGGCACCTGGCTGGCTTCATCGCCCCATGTACGGTTTACCCGGGTGCCACGTTGCACCGCTGGGCGCGTGGCAATTTCGTCGGCCCAACGCCGCACATGCGGGTACTCGTCCACCGCCAGGAATTCCGCTGCGCCATACAGGTTGCCGCGCACCAGCTCGCCGTACCATGGCCACACGGCGATATCGGCGATGCTGTAGTCCTCGCCACCCAGGTAGCGGCTTTCGGCAAGCCGGCGTTCAAGCACATCCAGCTGGCGCTTGGCCTCCATGGTGAAGCGGTTGATGGCGTACTCGAACTTTTCCGGCGCATACACATAGAAGTGGCCAAAGCCGCCGCCAAGGTAGGGTGCCGCTCCCATTTGCCAGAACAGCCAGTTCAGGCTCTCGGTGCGCGCCGCTGGCGAGTTGGGCAGCAAAGCGCCGAACTTGTCCGCCAGGTACAGCAGGATCGAGCCGGACTCGAACACCCGCACTGGCGGCTCGACGCTGCGGTCGAGCAGGGCGGGGATCTTCGAATTGGGGTTGACCTGGACGAAGCCGCTGGAAAACTGGTCGCCTTCGCCAATGCGAATCAGCCAGGCATCGTATTCGGCACCGGCATGGCCCAAGGCAAGTAGTTCTTCAAGGGCAATGGTCACCTTGACGCCGTTGGGCGTAGCCAGCGAATACAGCTGCAGCGGGTGCTTGCCCAGCGGCAGCGCCTTGTCGTGGGTCGGGCCGGCAACCGGGCGGTTGATGCTGGCGAACTGGCCGCCGGAGGCTGCGTCGTTGCGCCAGACCTTGGGTGGCACGTAGGCGTGTTTGCTCATGCATGAAGCTCCTCAAAGGCGCGAAATCGGTCACGTAAAGACGTGGACCTGCATCTATGCCACGGGTTCGACGCAATGCGCAAATGCACAGGGCGCGCGCACGCTTTGCATGACGCGGTTTTCATCCAGTTTTCATCCGGCACGGGGCAGGCGGGTTCTATGCTGGGCTCTCCCTTCGCCCTGCACGGAACCGCCGGCCGATGACTCTCCTTCGCAGCCTGATGGCGTTGGCCTTGCTCGGCGGCCTGTTGGCCCATGCCGAAGCTGCGCCATGGACCGTCGGGCTGCACCACATGACCCTGGCCGACCCGGTCGACCGCCGGCCCATGCAGGCGCTGGCCTTTTATCCGGCCGCTGGCCAAGCCCGCAGCACCCGCATAGAGGGTTACCCGCTGGAAGTGGCCGAAGAAGCGCCAGTCGCCATGGGGCGATTCCCGCTGCTGCTGCTGTCGCACGGCAATACCGGCAGCCCATTGGCCTTGCATTACCTGGCGACCTCGCTGGCGCGCCAGGGGTTCGTAGTGGTGGCGGTGGTGCATCCAGGCGACAACGCTCGCGACCCTAGTCGCCTCGGTACCCTGAGCAACCTCTATGGCCGACCGCTGCAAGTCAGTGCTGCCATCACTGCAGCCCGCGATGATGCGTTGGTCGGGCCTTACCTGAATGGCGGCAAGGTCGGTGTGATCGGCTACTCGGCGGGGGGTGAAACCGCGTTGATCCTGTCTGGCGCACGCCCGGACCTGGACCGCCTGCGCCAGTACTGCCTGGAGCGCCCGAACGACGCCGATGCCTGCAAGACCCACGGCATACTGATTGCCGACCGTAGCGAACTCGTGCCCGAGGCTGACCCGCGGGTGGGCGCCACCATGTTGATGGCACCTTTGAGCCTGCTGTTCGGCCGCCATGCGCTACTCGGGGTTCACGTGCCGGTGCTGATCTATAGCGGTGACAGTGACCAACTGGTGGCCGTAGAGCGTAATGCCGAACCCCTGGCCCGAAAACTGCCCATCACGCCGGACTACCGCTTGTTGGCCGGTGCCGGGCATTTCGTGTTCATGGCCCATTGCGATACCGAGCAGTCCGCGCGGATGCCGGCGTTATGCAAGGATGCCGCCGGCGTCGACCGTCGGCATATCCATCATTCGCTGCAACGCGAGACGGCGGCATTCTTCCGCCAGGCCCTGGGGGCGCCGGAGCCGGCTGAGCAGTCAGCTGCGGCGGGCGCGCAGCAGCAACGTTAGACCCACACCGGCCAGGGCCAGCAGGGCGGCCACACAGAAGATCGAGGCATAGCCCAGGTGCACAGCCACGGCCCCCATGACCGGCCCGGCGATGGCCAGCGCCATGTCGAAGAACACCGCATAGGCCCCCAGCCCTGCGCCGCGGCTGCTGCTGGGCACCTGCTTGATCGCCTCGACACCCAACGCCGGGTACACCAGCGACAGCCCGAACCCGGTCAGCCCGGCACCCACCAGCGCCCACGGCGGTGAAGGCGCAAGCCACAGCAGGCCAAGACCCAGTACTTCCGTGGCCATACAGGCGACTGCCACGTTGTAGCCCCCAAAGCGGTTGACCGCGTTGACGAACAACAACCGCGAAATGATGAAGCAGACGCCAAAGACACTCAGGCACCAGGCCGCGCCGGCCCAGCCGCGTTCAAGGTAGTAAAGGGTGACAAAGGTGGTGAGGGTACCGTAGCCGATCGAAGCCAGGGTCAAGCCCAGGCCGCACGGCGCCACCCGGCCGAACGCTGACCAGAACGGCAGGCGATCGCCGCGTACCACGACGACGTCGGGGCGCTTGCGTAAAACCAGCAGGGCGAGGGCCGCCAGCACCAGCAACGCCGGCCCCAGCACGCTGAAGTCCAGCACGTCCACGGCCAGCACCCCGAGGGGCGCACCAATGGCGATGGCGCCATACGAGGCGATACCGTTCCAGGAGATTACCCGGGCAGTGTGCTCCGGCCCCACCTGGCTGATACCCCAGCTCAGGGTAGCCACACCAATAAGCCCTTGGGCGATGCCCAGCAGCAAGCGCCCGCCTAGCAGCAGGGCCAGGCTCAGCAGTGGTGCGCTCAGGGTCCAGGCCGACAACAGCGTCAACACCCCGCAACTGGCAATCCCCAGCAAGCCAAAGCGGATCGCCTGTTTACCACCCAGGGTGTCCGCCACCTTGCCGGCGAGTGGGCGGCTGAGCAGGGTGGCCAGGTATTGCAGGCCAATGGTAACCCCGGCGACCACTGCGCCGAAGCCGAGTTGGTCGTGCACGTAGCTGGGCAGCACCGCAATCGGCAAGCCGATACAGAGGAAGGCAATGAAGGTGTAGAAAACGATCGACAGGATCTGCAGGGTGATGTGCAGCGTGTTGCTGGCGGGGGCAGGTTGTTGCGCTGTCATGGGCTCTTTCGCGGGCGGGCGGTTGGGCGTGGTCCCATCATGGCCGTTGCGCGAAGGAAAAGAAAGCAGGCTAACGAATTATTCGTCGGGTAGTACCAGTGGGTGGGACTGGTGGTCGGTTCTTTGCAGGCAAGCTCGCGAAGAAGCCCGGCCACACACGGTGGCCAGGCTTTGCGCTGCAATCAGACCAACACGCCCTGGCTACGCAGGTAGTCATCGTAAGTGCCGCTGAAGTCGACCACGCCATCGGCTGACAGCTCGATGATGCGCGTGGCCAGCGACGACACGAACTCGCGGTCGTGGCTGACGAACAGCAGAGTACCCGGATAGTTTTCCAGCGCCAGGTTCAGTGCTTCGATCGATTCCATGTCCAGGTGGTTGGTCGGTTCGTCCATCACCAGCACGTTCGGCTTCTGCAAAATCAGCTTGCCGAACAGCATGCGGCCTTGCTCACCGCCGGAAATCACCTTCACCGACTTGAGGATTTCGTCGTTGGAGAACAGCATGCGACCCAACGTGCCGCGGATCACCTGCTCGCCGGAGGTCCACTGGCCCATCCAGTCGAACAGGGTCATGTCGTCTTCGAAGTCGTGGGCGTGGTCCTGGGCGTAATAGCCCACTTCGGCACTGTCGGTCCACTTCACCGAGCCGGCATCCGGGGTCATTTCGCCGACCAGGGTGCGCAGCAGGGTGGTCTTGCCGATACCGTTCGGGCCGATGATCGCAACGCGCTCGCCTGCTTCAACCGTGATGTCGAAGTTCTTGAACAGCACTTTGTCGTCAAAGGCTTTTGCCATTTTCTCGACGACCACTGCCTGACGGTGCAGTTTCTTGGTCTGCTCGAAACGGATGAACGGGCTGACTCGGCTGGACGGCTTGACCTCGGCCAGCTGGATCTTGTCGATCTGCTTGGCACGCGAAGTCGCTTGCTTGGCTTTCGAGGCGTTGGCCGAGAAACGGCTGACAAAGGTCTGCAGCTCGGCGATCTGGGCTTTCTTCTTGGCGTTGTCCGACAGCAGCTGCTCACGCGACTGGGTGGCGGCGGTCATGTACTCGTCATAGTTGCCCGGGAACAGGCGCAGTTCGCCATAATCCAGGTCGGCCATGTGGGTGCAGACGCTGTTGAGGAAGTGACGGTCGTGGGAAATGATGATCATGGTGCTGTTACGCGCCGTGAGGATCGTTTCCAGCCAACGAATGGTGTTGATGTCCAGGTGGTTGGTCGGTTCGTCGAGTAGCAGCACGTCCGGGTCCGAGAACAGTGCCTGGGCCAGCAGCACACGCAGCTTCCAGCCTGGCGCTACTTCGCTCATCGGGCCGAAGTGCTGTTCCAGCGGGATACCCAGGCCCAGCAGCAGTTCACCGGCGCGGGATTCGGCGGTGTAGCCATCCATTTCGGCGAATTCGGTTTCCAGCTCGGCGACGGCCATGCCGTCTTCCTCGGTCATTTCCGGCAGCGAGTAGATGCGGTCGCGCTCGGCCTTGACCTTCCACAGTTGGCCGTGGCCCATGATCACCGTATCGATCACGGTGAATTCCTCGTAGGCGAACTGGTCCTGGCGCAGTTTACCCAGGCGGGTGTTCGGCTCGAGCATGACCTGGCCACCGGACGGCTCAAGGTCACCGCCGAGGATTTTCATGAAGGTCGACTTGCCGCAGCCGTTGGCGCCGATCAGGCCGTAGCGGTTGCCGTTGTTGAACTTGACGGAAACGTTTTCGAACAGTGGCTTGGAGCCGAACTGCATGGTGATGTTAGCGGTAGAAATCAAGTGCTTGTCCTGCGGGGGTTCCAGAGGTGTATTTAGGCCCTCGGGTCCGTTTTGGGCCAATGTCGGACCAATTCGACTCGGGGCGGCAGGTTCTCCAGCTCCCTCCAGTCCAAGGAGGAGCTGATCCATTTCGCGCAAGTAGAGGGCACCATTTCCACGCTGTGGCCGAGCTGGTCGCAATGAACGGGGGTTCATAACAGGCATCAGGCACATGGTGGCTAGGTGTGGCGGGTGTCGTCCTGCCGGCGTTTTCGGATGGTCAGCGCCTTGAGCGCCGATTTTAGGCGGCGGATTGTAACACTTGGCTCGTTGAACCACAGCCCACCTTTGCGTCGTTGGAACCTGAAAGGGCTTACAGGTGGGCTAATTTGGAAGCCATACGACGAAGGGTCGCCATCCGCGGGGGGGGAGGCGTTGGGCATGGGGGTGTCAGCCTTGATATTTTCAGCGTTTGTCAGATCGAGCGCCGCCCGCGCGGCGCATCGCGAGCTGCGCTCGCTCCTACATTTGTTTCGGGCCAGTTATTCCTGTGGAATTTGTGCGCGAACGCTTTGGCGCATGGCTCGGTATCGTGTCGTACAAACCAGGCGGTCGCGCGCGCCCGCACAGGCGTTACTGGCCCGAAACAAGCGTAGGAGCGAGCGCTAGCTCGCGATGCGCCGCGCGGGCGGCGCTCGATCTTGCAAGCGCCAACACTGTCATGACGAACACCTCCAGCCACACCCTAACTCAACGCCATAAGTTGCCCTGGCGGCCCTGCTCATCGAGAGGTTCAATCAGCTCCGGTCCTTGATTGCGGACATTGCCGACTGCTTTTCCTACCGGGAACCAGCGGAAATCCTGAGCAGGCCGGCATCCCGCTTCGATAATCTCCGCTGCGCGCTCGGGCGTCGTGGCCGGGTTCACCCATTCCCGGGCAACTTCAGGGGCCAGCACCAAGGGCTTTCTGTCGTGGATGTCGACCAGCCCCTGATCGGCTGCTGCAGTGATGATCACGAACCCGTCGCGCTCGTCCGGTTCAATGCCGTGGTGCACTTCGGCCAGCGCCGCGAAGAAGAGCGGGCCGCCGTCGGCGCTGGTGATGTAGCAGGGCTGCTTTCGCTTTGCGTCCGCTGGATCGACGATCCACTCAAACCAGCCATTGGCAGGCGCCAGGGCGCGGCCGTTCGGCCAGAGGCCTTTGAAGAACTTCCCCGTCGCTACCGTCTCGGCCCGCGCATTGATCGGATCCGGGCGTGTGCCTTTCGCCCAGAACGGTGACCATCCCCACTTGACGCGATCCACGCTCAACCCATCCGCTACCTGGCGAACGATTTCCACGCGCGTGGAGGGCGCTATGTTGTAGCGGTTGATCGGCTCATGGTCGTAACCATTGATCACCACCAGGTCCAGCGACAGCTGGCGCAGGTAGTGATCCATCGACTCATACATCGAGTACCGTCCGCACATTTTCCACCTCTCGCCCGTCAGAAATTTCATCACCCAGGATTGACCGGGCACCCGATGCCAGATTTACTGTATATGCATACAGTTTGCACTGGACCTTCCGTCATGACCATCACATTCCTGGGTACGCCAACTGGCTTCACAGAACCGCTACCGCTCTATGCGTTCCACGTCCCGGCCGGCTTTCCATCACCGGCTGCAGACCACCTGGAAGGCCATATTTCCCTCGATGAGCTATTCGACCTCCGGGCACCCCATGTGTATCTGGTGAAAGTGGAGGGCGACAGCATGCAGGGGGCAGGGATCTATTCGGGTGATATCGTCATCGTAGACCGAGGCCGCGAGGCCGAGCACGGCGATGTGGTGATTGCTGCCGTCAACACCGAGCCGGTCTGCAAGCGGCTTCACCGTCGCGATGGCGTGGTGATCCTGCAATCGGAGAATTCCGCCTACCCACCACGGTACATCATGGAGGGCGACGAGCTCGTCATTTGGGGCGTTGTGCGTTACAGCGTTCGCGACCATGCGCAGTGACCCGGTTTTCGCGCTGATCGACTGCAACTCGTTCTATGCGAGCTGCGAGCGGGTGTTCCGGCCGGACCTGGCCAAGACCCCGATTGTCGTGTTGAGCAACAACGACGGCTGCGTGATCGCCAGGTCGTACGATGCTAAGCCATACGTGAAGATGGGCGAACCGTATTTTCAGGCAAAGGACAAGCTGCGCCGACACGGCATCATGGCCTTCAGCAGTAATTACGCGTTGTACGGCGACATGAGCGAGCGTGTCATGACGCTGATCGAGTCGATGGTGCCAGCCACAGAGGTCTACAGCATCGACGAATGTTTCGCCGATCTCTCCGGCGTCCAGGGCAACCTGACCCACTTCGGGCGCAAGCTGCGTGCCAGGGTCTTGCAGTGCACCGGTATACCGGTAGGGGTTGGAATCGCCCGCACAAAGACCCTCGCCAAACTGGCCAACCATATGGCCAAGCGCCTGCAAGCCCAGACTGGCGGGGTGGTCGACATTACCGAACCGTTCAAGCGCGACTGGGTGCTGCGCAACACCGAGGTGAAGGAGGTGTGGGGCGTTGGCCGGCGCATGACCGCCCACCTCGAGGCGATGGGCATCCATACGGCGATGGATCTGGCCAAGGCTGATGCCTGGACGCTGCGGCAGAAATTCAGTGTGGTGGTGGAGAAGACGGCTCGCGAACTGGCCGGCACGCCCTGCCTGGAGCTGGACGAGGTCGAACCGCCAAAGCAGGAGATCTGCTGCAGCCGCATGTTCGGCAAGCGCCTGACCGAGCTGGCGCCTATCAGGCAGGCCGTGGCCACGTACGTTGGCCGCGCGGCGGAAAAGCTTCGGGCCCAGGGATCGGTTTGCAAGCGCATGCGCGTCAGCATTCGTACCGGCATGTTCAACCCGGATGAGGCCCACCATGCCCAGGGCGCGTTGGTAGAGCTGCCATACCCTACCTGCGACACGCTGTTGATGACCCGGTTGGCCACCGATGCGGTTGGCCGGATTTTCAGGCCTGGGTTCCGGTACAGCAAGGCGGAGGTGTTGCTGATGGACTTGCGGCAACCGGGTGAATTTTCAGAGGACCTGTTTGCGCTCAAGCAGTCGGTGGCCTGTGGTCGACTGATGCAGGTGATGGATGACATCAACGGGCGCTGGGGGAGGGGGACAATGCGCGCCGCCAGCGTGCCGGCAGCCCCGGACTGGGGGATGAGGAGGGAGATGATGAGCCAATCCTATACGACGCGTATCGATCATTTGTGGACGGTCAAATGTTGAGCTTGCCATCGGCCTGGCTGGCCGAACTCAATGATCAGCCCAGACAAGGTCTCTGTGGGAGCGGGCTCGCCCCGCGAACACGGGCATAGCCCGTGCCAGACATCTCTATTTTTTGGGCCGGCCTCTTCGCGGGACAAACCCGCTCCCACAATGGTCACTGCTGCCCTCACAGGCGACGTACCTCTGCCGCCAAACCCTTGAAAATGTTGAACCTGCCATCGGCCTGGCTGGCTCAATGCAGGTCTGCCTATGAGTTCAATGACACAGCGATATCGAATACCGACAACAGTAGATAGGCCAGTGTAAGAGGCGCATAGAGCCGGCGAGACTTTGCAAAGAATGCTGCCAGGGGCACTGTAATCATGACCAGATCCAATACTGCCCATAGCTGAAAGGGTGAGGCATTGAAGAGCAAGACATTGATCACGCTACCTAATCCGAGGTACATACAAGTCGCCAATAAAGCGTACCGCCCATCCTGCTCAAAGTAGACCTTGAGGCCGTTCAGTTCGTCCTCGCTGCGACTTGGAAGGATCAACGCCGCAGCGCTGAATAGCGCAAGGGTCAGACTGACCAGAAGCAGGAACTCGCCGAATGAAAATTCCTTCTTGATGGTGGAGAGGTCATTGAGGGCCCACCAGAATTGCAGCTGAAACAGAAACAGCGTGAAAGCCCACACAAGCGCTACCCAGTCTGGCCGGGCCGTGCGGCGGATCCGAAAAACGGTGATGAGGCCCAACAGAATCCTGGTTATGGACAAACCCAGCACCATCGAAAGCACAGTCACCAGAACGGTGAAGTTGGCCACGAAAGCCTCCTCGAATGTACGCTAGCGTTCGTAAAACAACGCAAAGTTCACTGGGCTGAAGGACAGCTGCTTTGGTCGCCGCTGGCCGCCCGGCTGATCAAGCTGGCGAGGCGTTTGACATTGTGCTGTTGTGCGCTCACCACGTCATCGATGGAAGGGCCGGCGGGCGTCTGCAGGGTGCTACGGCAGGTAAGCAGCTCACTGGCATCCGCCGCGCGCAGGCGCCACTTGACGTCGATCAGGCCGTACTGGCCGGGGATCGAATCAAAACGCTGCACCTCCAGCCGTACGGAGGCTTTGCGACGCCCGCCGGCATGGCTCAGTTGGTCGGTCAGGGCACTGCGTAGCTCATCGGCCAGGCTGGCGCCCCACCATTGGGTTTCGAGGATTGCCAGGCCGCTGTTGCCCTGGCGGATGACCATTTGCGGCCGGTCCACTTGCGGCGGAACACTCAAGCCCTCGATGACAACATCCGCACCACCTTGGGCGTTGCCCGGTTGCGCGGGCGTCAGGGTGTGAAACTGGATCGGATCGCTGCGGCAGGCGGCCAGCAGCGTACACGCCAACAGCAGGGTGATCTTGAAGGGTAAGGCCATGGCTCAGCTCCTTTGCTCAATTGCGCGGCGGCCCTTGTAGATCCATCGGCGCAGCGTTGTTGGGGCGCCCGCGGATCAGCGATTCGGGGTTGCGTCCCAGGTAATCCGAAAGCTCCCGCAGTGAGCGCGACATGCGCCCGAGCTCGTCGAGGGTTTCGGTCAGCTTTTCCCGTTGAGGAGAGTCTTCGGCCAGGGTCGAGTTTGCCGATTGCAGGGTCTTGCTGACATCCGCCAGCGTGTTCTGCACGCCAGGCAGGGTTTTCGAATTGAACTGAGCCAGGCTTTTGCGCAACTCCACCAGGTTGCCGTCCAGGTTGCTTGCGATGCGCTCCACCGGCAGTTTGTTTATCTTGTCGACCATTGCCTGCAGTTGCTCCTGCAACTGTTCGAGGCTGCCGGGGACGGTCGGGATCGCGATCGGCCTGGCGCTGGTATCGAAGGAGGCTTTGGGCGCTTTGGGGAAGAAGTCCAGGGCGATGTAAAGCTGCCCGGTCAAGAGGTTGCCGCTGCGGGCTTGGGCGCGCAGGCCGTTAGCGACGAAGGTGCTGAAAATCTGTGCAGTGGCTGCTATATCCTCAGGATCATGGTGAAGCGCTTTGAGCAGCTTCTGGTGTGCCCGACCAAGGCGTTGGGGGTAGACCACAATACCAACGTTGAGCGGGAAGCTGCGTTTTGCCTCATCGAAATCCAGATCGACCGACACAACCTTGCCGATTTCCACGCCCAGAAACTCGACCGGTGCGTCCACCTTGAGGCCTCTTAGCGCCTGGTCGAAACGCAGGGCCAGGTAATGCGCCTTGCCGTTTGGTGGGGCCAGGGCTGTTTGCTGATCAGCGAACAGGTCGAAAGCTCTGTCTTCGGCTGCCGCGGTATCGTTGGGGCTGTACTCCGGCGCGCGGAAGGCGATTCCCCCCACCAGCAACGTGGACAGCGATTCGGTCTTCACCGCGAAACCATTGGCGTCGACGTTCACATCAATGCCGCTGGCATTCCAGAAGCGGGTATTTTCGGTAACGTAGGCATCGTTCGGGGCATGGATGAATACCTCGATGCTGACGCCTTTGCCGTCGGCATCCAACGCGTAGGCTACGACCTGCCCAACGGGGATCTTGCGGTAGTAGACAGGGGAGCCGATGTCCAGTGACCCCAAGTCCTGGGTGTGCAGTGTGAAGCGTTTGCCTGGCTCACCGTAGGTAATCGGCGGTGGGTTTTCCAGGCCTTTGAATTGCCTGACACGGTTGTTGGACTGGCCGATGTCGGCGCCGATATAGTCACCGGAAAGCAGCGTGTCGATGCCGGATACGCCCCCGGCGCCGATGCGTGGCCGCACGACCCAGAATTTTGAATCTTCCCGGGTGAATCCTTCGGCCTGCTTGGCCAGCTTGACTGTGGCATTGACGCTCCTCTGGTCGGCGCTGAGCTCGACTTCGGATACGTGGCCGATGACCACACTGCGATACTTGACTTCGGTTTTATTGGCGGTAAGGCCATCCCCTGTCTTGAAGGAAAGGATAATGGTCGGGCCTTCCTGCATCTTGCTGTGGATGACCAATGAAAGGCCCACGAGCACGGCGACGATGGGGACGATCCACACCAGCGATACGCTGAACCTGCGAGTCTTGACCGGGGCATGCCCCGGATCTTGCGGTCCTTCATTGATGGATGGTTTCATCCATGGGCTCCTCGGAGGCTGGGCTTTCCCAGATCAGACGCGGGTCGAAACTCATTGCTGAAAGCATGGTGAAGACCACCACCAGGCCGAAGAACAAAATGCCGGGTCGCGGCTCGATGTCACCCAGGGCCTGGAATTTCACCAGTGCGGCCACCAGGGCAACCACCAGCACGTCCAGCATCGACCAGTACCCGATCAGCTCGACAAAGCGGTACAGCTTAGAACGCTCTTTACGCGCCCATTGGCTGCCACGTTGCACGGTGATCAGCAGCATCGAAAGAGCAACGAACTTGATGCCGGGTACTGCGATGCTGGCAATGAAGATAATCAGCGCGATGTCCCACGCGCCATGCTCCCAGAACTCCAGCACGCCGCTCATGATGGTGCTGTCGGCCCCATCACCCAACATCGTTGTGTTCATCACCGGCAACAGGTTGGCCGGCACATAGAACGCCAGGGCGGCAAGCATGTATGCCCAGGTGCGCGTCAGGGAGTTGGTCTTGCGCCGGTGCAAGGGGGCATCACACCGTGGGCAGTGGTGCGGCTCGTCAGTCATGTCGCAAGCCAGGCCACAGCTGTGGCACAGGCACAGGTGGAGCTGGCTGGCCGTTGGTGGCGGATTCATAGGATGTCCCATAACTCGCGGATGTCGCGCCCGGCGATGCGGATCATCAGCAGGCTGAGCACGGCCAATGCGAAAAGGCCGATGCCGGGCAAAACGTCGAGCATGCCGGCTAATTTGAATACCGCTACCATTGCGCCAAGCAGGCACACCTCGAGCATGCTCCACGGCCGCAATGTTTCCAGCCAGCGCATCGCCGGTTTGAAGCCAGGTGCGCGACGGGAGGCCAGAGCGAAGCTCAGTACCCATACCAGCAGCACCAGCTGGAACCCCGGGGCGATGATGATCGATATGGCTGCGACCATGGCCATGAAGGTGATCGGCCCTTGGCTCAGGGCAACCACCGAATCCCATAGTGTCGCGCTGTTCTTGAGGCCTTTGAGGCTGATGCTCATCACCGGATAGAAATTCGCGAACAGCCACAATATTGCCGCGGTGAACGTGAGCGCCAGGCGCTGCTGCACGGTCAAACCGTTGTAGCGCTCCAATACCCCACCACACCTGACACAGATAGTTTTCTGGTGCTTGCCGAGCGTGGATTTTTTATACACGCAATCGCAGTGCTCGCAGATAATCAACGCGTCCGTTGTCGGCATGGGCTCGCTCAATGAAATGCACTGATTCAGGGTCTAGGTGAATATAGAAGCGCTGGGGCATTCGGCAACTAATTCAGATTTTTTCAGCCGCCGACAGCAATGCGCCGGTCATCGGCTTTACCCTGTGCTATGCCATCTCGAATGTGCTGCTGGCGGTCTGTGGGCCGGTGATCATTGCGCTGACCACCCCCTGAGCAAACAGTCCTCAAGTGGTGTTTTCAGGCTTGGATGGGGCGGCATGCCACTGCTCCTTGGGTACCCATTTGGGTTGCTCCGGATCGCCGAGGTAGTGGGGCGACATGATCTGCACGCCAAACTCGTTGAACACATCCTGGATATTGGCGTGCAGCAGGCTCAGCAGCAACGCGCGTGGTCTGGGTTCTGAAGGGATGGCTTGGGCCACCAAGCGATATTCTGGGTAAAAGTCCGAAAGTGCCGTCTGGAATACCTGGGGTTGGGGCTCCTGCAACACGCCCTCGGTGCGCCGCGCCGCTTCCAGCAGCATCGCTTCGACCTGGCGCCAAGGCGTGTCATAGCCGATGGTCACAACGGTATCGACCACATAGCCTGGCCCTTGCACGATGCGTGAATAGTTCTTCGTGACCGAGCCGGTAATCATGGAGTTGGGAAGTGTCAGGACTTCGCCAAGCCCGGTGCGAATCGTCGTGGTGAACATGCCCACCTCGGTCACTGTGCCCTCGTAGTCGGCTACGCGCACAAATTCACCGACGCGCAGCGTGCGGGTGTAGGTGAGGATCAACCCCGCAGCGCCTTGGCCTATGACGCTGGTTGCACCCAGCGAAATCATCAGACCGAGCAACACTGACAGCCCCTTGAAAGCATCGGTACCTGACCCGGGCAGGTAGGGGTAGGCCATCACCAGCGCGAATAGCCAGATCGCCAGCGAAGTCAGGCGCATGGTCGGTTGCAAGGTTTCGGTGGTCAGCCACTTCAACGTGCCCGGGCGTGCCATGCGCCGTAGCACGCGCTTGGAGAAAGCGCTGATGCCACGGGCGATGAAGAAGATCGACAGTGCAACCGCCAGGCCGGGCAGGGCACGCAGAATGCCGCTGATCAGGTAGTCGAGCAGATCCATCAGGTGGATATTGAGGCTTTCACCCCAAGACCGGGTATAGGGGAACTGAGAGAGTACGAAGCCGAGCCACTGGTAGCACAGCAACAACAGTACCAACCAGTACAGCAGCCACAGCGAGCGGTCGATCAGGTAGTAGAGGTTTTGCAGGTCGAACAGTGGCGTGTGGCCGACCTTGAAACGCTCGGAATGTTTGCCCATCAATGCAGGTAACAGCCCCAGGAGCTTGCGTCGACAGTAGCCTGCGGCCTTGGCCAGAATGAAAAAGATCAAAGTGGCTGCAGCGCTGTAGCCTATCGCGGTGAGCAAAAAGCGCAGGCTACGCGCCTGACGGGTTTCCTCCACAACCAAACGCAGATTCTCGGCCGCCTGCTCGGCTGCCTCGCCCGCTGTGATGCTATCGGCCGCAGCATCCAGTGGCGTCACAATGAAGGCACGCCGCCCGCCCAGCAGCACCAGGTAGCTGTGCAGAATAGGGTCGAGGCGGACCTCCAGGTCATTGGTTTCCTGGAGCGTGTCCTCGATGACCTTCTTGGCGCGCTGGGCACGCACCGCAGGTGTTTCGCCCAGCAGGGACGCACGAAACACCAACACCGTGCGGTTCATGACGGTCAGGGGGGCGGGCTCGGCAACGACACCCTCTATCTCGGGTACGGCCCCAGGTGTGTCCGCATGAAGCAGAGGGGAAAACAGCACGTGGATAAGCAGCGTCAGCCAAGCAACCCGTCCGAACCTGCGCTGCCTGCTCATTTATCAGCCCCTGTGCCTGCGAGTGAGTTGCTTCCAGCATAGTCGGCTTCAGGCAGCATTCAGTTGCCGGCATCAAGTCTTTGTGCACCTTTGATCTAGCCTCAATGATCGTGTTCCACGACGTCAGCCGAGGCACCGGTTTCGTCAGCCATGGCCCGGTATGATCGAGCGGCGCACAGTTGCGGGTAATGCGGGATTGGCTATGGTTAGCCCAGGCCAGCGGGCCTGCTGGGGAGGCAGTCAAGGAGAGAGCATGAAGCTGTCAACGATAGTAGCGGCGCGATGGCTTGAGGGGAGGGCGCGCAGCCGTGATTAACCAGCCTGGCGAACAGCAACCACCACCCGACACACAATTGGGCGGACCCTGCAGCTTGACGAAGGTACTCGACTTGCGGCTGCTGATTCTTGGCCTGGTGCTGGTGGCCATGCTGGCGACCTTGGTCAACGGCCTGGTCACCGCCTATCGGGTGCAGCGTGAAGCACTGATCGAACACGCCTTGCTATCGAACAGCGCGTATGCAGCCAAGCTCGCATCGAGCATCGAGGAATTCATCCGTGGGGCGCAGAGCCATTTGCAATTCAGTGCCGAACGACTGGGCAGCCACTGGGGCAGCGCTGAAATCATGCATGCCGAGACGCTGCGACTGCAGCAACAGGACGCTGATTTCAACGCTATCATCATCGTCGACGCCACCTCCAAAGTCTTGGATGTGTTCCCTGACACCCTACAGATGAATGGCTCGACATTGGGCTCTGAGGCGGTCAATCAGGCACTTGCAGCGCGCCAACCCTACGTCAGCTCTGCCTATATGTCGGCTGCTGGCAACAGGGTGGTATTCGTTGCCGTACCGGTCTTCGACGCTGCCCACCGCTTTGTCGGCATTGTGGGTGGCTCCATTTATCTGCAGCAGGAAAGTGCACTGCATACGTTGATCAGCCAGCACTTTTACCATGAGGGCACTTTTGCGTTCGTTGCCGACCGGGATCGGCAATTGCTCTATCACCCAGACAGTGCGCGGATTGGCGAAAAGCTTGGCTACAGCAAGACAGTCGACGCCGCGTTACTGGGCCGTAGCGGCTCCATGGCGGTGCGCAACTACAAAGGCATCCCGATGCTGGCGGGATATGCCCAGGTATCGGGCGCGGGTTGGGCAGTGGTTGCCCAGCAGCCGCAGGACGTAAGTCTGGCACCACTGAGTACGTTGATGCGCGACATGGTAATGGGCATGGTCCCGGCTGCGATCATCGGCATCGTCTTGATTGGTGCCGGTGCCCTGATGATCTCACGGCCCTTGCGTGAGCTTTCCAGGATTGCCGGCCAGCTGGCCGCCCCGCAAACCACCGAGGACCTGCGTCGGGTCAATGCTTGGTACCGTGAAGCAGCGGCCATTCGCCAGGCCATGCTGGCAGGGGTGCAGTTGCTGCAGGCGAAGATGGGCCGGCTCAACCGCCAGGCCCTTACCGACCCGCTCACCGGATTGGCCAACCGCAGGGCAATGGACGATGAGTTGCAAGGCTTGCAAACGGCCGGGCGAAACTACTCGGTGTTGTCGGTAGACATCGACCACTTCAAGCGGGTCAATGACACTTTTGGCCACGACAAAGGCGACTTGGCAATCAGGCAGGTCGCACAGACGCTTATGGAGCATTGCCGGGCCGCTGATCTGGCGTGCAGGGCCGGTGGCGAGGAGTTTCTGCTGATACTGCCCGACGCAGGCACGGATGTCGCGAACCTGATTGCAGAACGGGTTCGTGAGGCTGTCGCGAACAGCGAGATCCCGATCGTGGGCCGCATCACCGTATCGATTGGAGTGGCAAGTTGCGACGATGCCACCATGGCGTGCGAGACAGTTCTCAAACGTGCGGATGAATGCCTTTACCGGGCTAAAGAAACGGGGCGAAACCGAGTGGAATGCTTCGTGGGGGTGACGACCTGACAGGCACAGATGACCCAATGCGGGTGAATTGTTTATTACCCGGATGAGGTACCGCTATGGGTCGCTAGCCTCCGGACGCGGACGTCAGCTTTCGACCCCAAGTTGCCAGTGAGGGAGAGGTGATAATTGTGGGAGCGGGCTTGTCCCGCGAAGAGGCCGGCCCCAAAAATAGAGATGTCTGGCACGGGCTATGCCCGTGTTCGCGGGGCGAGCCCGCTCCCACAGAGACGTTGTCTGGCCTGCGAATCACAGGGCGAGCCAACCAGCATTTCAGAAACCCATAGCTGCCGATACCCGAACCGAAGAGAACTAATGGCTGACTATCGACCGGCCAAGCCACTCACCGCGTGTCATTTCCCAAATTTCGACGCGCATCAGCCCACAGACAAATTCACCTTCTCGTACGCTCACCAAGCGCATACCCTCAGACGCTGAGACCTTGCGGGACGCGTGGTTGGCGACCGCTTTAGGCACCTGCATGACCGGGCGCGACAATGTCTCGAACCAATACGCGTTGATGATCCTGCATGCTTCACGCATGTAGCCTTTTCCCCACCACTGCGGGGCAAGCCAGAAGCCTCTGTTGTTACCAGGCTGCTCAAACAAACTGATGCTGCCAATGGTGCGCTCGGCATTGGTACGCAGGCGGATCATCCAATGCCATTCACGGCCCGCTGCCATGGCCGGCAGGGCGACATCGCGGACATAAGCAAGAGCTCCATCTTCTGGATACGGCCAGGGGACCCGGCGATCCAGATAACGGACTACCTCCCATTGGGGAAACAACGCCTGGATGATGGGTGCATCCTGCAATCGGAGTGGCGTGAGAACAAGACGATCGGTGAACAGCGTCGGAAGGCAATCCATGGCATTTGTTCCTGGGCATCCTTGTGGGTGGCTTTAGAGGGTCTGCGATGGATTCGTCTGTGTCGAGCGTTCTCTTAAGTAGCGATTTTGGCAGCGCTGGAACGGTTATTGCTGCGACCCTGGGAAATAGACCGAGCGGAGTACGCAGCAATGACCCAGGATGACCGCTATTACATGATCTTCAGCGTGGTTGCCGTACTGGCACTGGATTTGGCAGCTACCTTTGTGTTTCTCAATTTCATCGGCTAACCCCGGTTATGGGGAAAGCCCCGCGGCATCGGGGGCACTGGCACTGTCAGTTCTGCGCCACAAACATGACGCGAAACCTATATAGCCAACCGAGCTAATGGGCGGTTGTGATTGGGCAGTAATATAGGCCTACGAAAACTCAAAAAGGGCAGGTTATGTGGCAATCCTTTGCCGGACTTCGAGGGGGCGTAAGGAGTGTGTCGCGTGAAGAGCTCAAGATCGCTTGCAGGTGCAATACTGGTGTCGGGGTTCGTCATGTTGTTCATGGCGGGCTGCGCGCATGATCCTGATGTGCGTGGCAGCCATGACAACACCTCTGGCACTACCGCGAAAAGCCCACCCGCGTACCTGGGGTGTGTAAAAAGCGAACTTCCAGGCCATGTGAAAACTTACGAAGTCGAGGGTGAAAACTCGGTCAGGCTGTTCATCGAGAGTACCGACCCTGACCAGGCTGACGGGCTTGTCGAATTACGCAGCACGGGTACCCGCCAACAGTTCTCGGCCTATCAGCGTGATGCGTGGTATGACCATGGCAGGTTGCTGGATGCCGCACTGATGTGCTCAAAAGCATGAGGGGCCAGCCTTGAAGCACAAGAAGCCCGCCGTCGAGAGCGGGCTTTTTGTAGGCAGTTGAGTGACGGCTAATTGTTCGCCACGGCACTGGGGTTTTGCATTTGCCGGCTTCGCCCGCAATAATCCGCTCATTTGGATGGAGAACAGCGGGTGGAAGCAAGAAGCGTTGTTGCCGAAATGTTCATCGGGATGCCGACGCATTTCTGGGTGCTGCCGGTTGCTGGCCTGGTCGCCTTCTATGGCCTGAAGTTGTCCGCAAGGTTCCGCAGCCGCGCCACCTTGCTGCAAGCCTCTACGTACCTGTTGCTGGTGGCGCTGGCTGTGTTGCCCAACGGCTTGTATGCCTTGTTTCCGCCAGCGCCCGAACCTGACGTGCTGTTGAATCACGCACCGTTGCCCAACTATGCAGGGCGCTTTTACCTGGATGCGTTCTATGTATTCAGCGGCTGGGCGCTGAGCAAGGTCGTGAAGCTCAAGTTCAGTTAAGGCAAGGCATCTGCCCGCGTATGGGGGATGCGCCCCCCATACCGGGTAGATCAGCGCTGTCGGGGATCAAACTCCCTCGATGTCATCGATGCGTGCGGCGACGGTGCGCAACTCGTCCGCAACCCCATCGATTGACTTGATGTGCGCCGTGACGTCGATTTGACTTTGTGAACTTCCGCGGGCCTCCATGAATTTGGCGTGGCCGCTCATGGCCTGGCTGAGCTGTTCCAGGTGGTCAGCAGTCTTCACCAGGTCCGACTTGATGCTGTGAAGCGTTTCCATGGTGCTAAAGGCCTTCCTTGATAGTTGCTTCAACGAGCCTGTGAGCATCGCCTCAGGGCAGGTGCGGGCGCAACTATTTTGTACAAACCTTCAGCATTGAATAACCCGCAGCGAAGTCATTGGCGATGCCCCCTATCGGCGGGGCTCGGCCCCAGCATTCAAGGGCGCGGGTCAGGGGAAAGGTCATTGTCCAGCACAGCGGTAACAGAGCTGCTGCCATCAATCGCCAGCAATCCAACGCTTGGCTTCGCTTGTGTTTTCACTTCGGCTACGGGGATGTTGTCCAGCCCTCTGAACACAGTGACGTCACCCACCGTTGCGAGACTGTCGTTGTTATAAAAAAAACGCGTCATCTTGGGTTCAGTATTCATGCGCGGGGTCCTGGGCAGGTCAGTGGAGCTACCACTTTCCCAGGCGTTATGGGTCTACGCTACTGGCAGAAATATCAGGTGGCCGTGTCACCCAGGCTCAGGCTTCGTCCAGCAGTCGCTCTGGGCTGAAGAAAAACGAGGCGACCATCACCGCGCTGATGACACCCAAGGCATCGGCAAGGAACAGCCGCAGGGCGTTGGTATCGCCAGGCACCAGGTGCTTGCCCAACGCAAAGTCCACGCCATGCGGGAACCCGGCAATCAGCAGCAACATGGCGGCCAGCAGGACTGAGAGCAGCTTCATGTAGGTGCTGCCGAACGCCAGGCAAAAGGCCCAGAATACGAAGATGCAGCACACGGCAAGGCCGGTGGCGGTTGCATATTGGGCGAGTAGTTCCAGCCACCACAGCATGGGATTCTCCTGGGAAACGAGCGCGCGGGTCGATGAAATCACCAGGCTGGCCAGCCATTGCCTGGAGCTATTGCTAATCAGAAACAGGGCAACTTCATTTCGTTCCCAACGTTGAACCAAATAATGGCTGTTTCAGGGTTGTAGTGAACTCGCCGCGGTGTCGTCAGGTGGTCGTTTTTATGTGAATTGCGCGCAAAGGTTGCAGTAAGACATTGGTGGATTAGAAACTTGGCGCAACCCCCGCTAGAATGCAGCCTATTCTTGACGGCCAATTGCAAATGTCTATTTTTCGTATCTGGATTGCTTCTGCACTCATCACCAGCCTTGCCGGCTGCGCAACCCCAGGCAAACCTACTGCCAGCAAGCTAACCAAAAAGTCACCCCAGCAGTACGCCGCCTGTGTCCTGCCAAAATGGCAGGCGCTGGCCCCCCAAGCCACGCAAAAGTCGATTGCCCACGGCTATCGGCTGACCGCCTCCAGTGCCGTGGCAAGTGACGATGTGCTGGACGTGGTCGACGCTCGCGAGGGTAGCCGCGCGACCTTCTATAAGGGCAGCTTCCTGTCTGGCGACAAACTGCGCCAGGCTGCCAAGGAATGCCTGGACTGAGGCAGGCGGGGGTTGCGTCGCGATCGGGGCGCAGAGCGCCCCGGTTTCTATTCAACCGACTCGGCTTTTCATCCTGTGCCTGTACTGCCTTACCCGCAGCCAGGTGCAGGTCTGCTCTAGCAGCAAGGCCCGCAGGGGCGACGCCTGCGCCTTGGGCCTGTTGCCTGCGGCCAGCCGGCGCATGTGCAGCTTCACCAGGGCCATGTAGGCCAGGGCAGCCAGTGCCTTGCGTTTCCAGCGAATGGGTTGCAGCCCAGCGCTGGCGGTCGTCTCGCCATTGTGCCAGCGCCGGGGCAGGGCAGGCTCGACAGCCAGTGCCGTGGCCATGCCGGCCATGGCCACGCCGCTCGCGAGCACCTGTTCGACCACCGCCAGGCGGCGAATACCGCCGGTGACCATGACCGGCATCCTGGCGATGGCGGCGATTTCCCGGGCAAACTCCAGGAAGTAGGCTTCGCGCGCCAAGGTGCGGCCATCGCGTGCGTCGCCCTGCATGGCCGGTGCTTCGTAGCTGCCGCCTGAGAGCTCCACCAGGTCCACCGGCAACTCATTCAGCCACACCACCACCTGGCGCGCATCCGCCGGTTCGAAGCCACCACGCTGAAAGTCTGCCGAATTCAGCTTCACTGCCACGCCAAAACCGGGTGACACCACCTTGCGGACGGCCCTGACCACTTCCAGCAGTAGTCGTGCGCGGTTTTCCAGGCTGCCACCCCAGCGGTCCTGGCGCTGGTTGCTCAAGGGCGACAGGAACTGGCTCAGCAGGTAGCCGTGCGCGGCATGGATCTGCACACCACTGAAGCCGGCCTGTTCGGCCAGTGCAGCGGTCTGCGCGAAACGCTGGATCACGGCTGAGATCTCGACCTCGTCCAGCGCCCTGGGCAGTGGGAACAACCGGGACAAGCCGCCCATATCGAGGGCAACGGCCGATGGCGCCACGGTGGGCTGGCCAAGGTTGGCCTGCATCTGCCGCCCTGGGTGGTTGATCTGCATCCAGAACTGCGCGCCGTGGGCGCGGCCTATCCGCGCCCATTCGCGAAAACGCTGCAGCGGCTGGCTGGCGTCGAGCACCACCCCGCCAGGGCCAGTCATGGCACTGGGGTCGACCATCACGTTGCCGGTCAGCAACAGCCCGGCACCGCCTTCGGCCCAGGCTTGGTACAGGCGCAACAGTTGGTCGGAAGGGGTCTGGTCCGGGTCGGCCAGGTTCTCTTCCATCGCCGCCTTGGCGATGCGGTTGGGAATGATACTGCCATTGGGCAGGTGCAGCGGCTGGAACGGCGTCATGGCGATCTCCGGAAAAGGGCTGCCACGCAGTGCGTGGGCCAGGTTCCGGAGAAGGCTAAGCTTGAAGTCAACTTCAAGGTCAATAGGTAAATGAACCGTGGCGCCCATCGTGTGGGCGCTCCGACGGTTGATCACCTGTCCCGTCTGTTCATCTGCTCACACTGTACCTGCGCATCCGTCCGACTCGGATAGCTGGGTTTGAGTCGTTCCTTGGCTTGATTGTCGTAGATGTCGAACCCGCCACAGACAGTCGCGGCGTAATACCGGCTGCCGATCCGGAACGACTCCTTTTCGATCGGCACAGCGGGAACGATAACGAATCTTGGTTGCATGTTTCGTGCCTCCCCAGGCAGAGACTTAAGTATTAGTCTCACCCTGGGTAGGCATCAAGCTGGCTCATGAATAATTGACGGCTTCGACAGGCGGGTCAGCTGGATGGCGCTGAAAATAACGGGTTGCCAGCGGCCGTCCGTCGCCTGGCTGGGGGTTGTCGGCCTTCATCACCCACAAATCCCGCCAATCAAGGAATTGGCGGTTGATTAACGTCCAGCCTGGTAAAGTTGGGTAAAAGCGGCCACGGCATATACACGGCACACCACTGCGGTTTGCACTGCCCAGTTCAAGATGCCATGATTGTGGTTTGCACTGTGCTGTTGAAGATGCCATTGATAAACATACTTCCGTCGCAGCCACGTGCTGAACGCGGGGCGTTCTCCAGTTTCGAGGCGTGTCGTAATACTCAGCAGGGCCCCGTGGTCATACTGGCCTCGGGCGCTTCTGCCAAGCATTTCCCATTGCGCGAGTTCGCGCATCTGCCCATCATCGCCATGAATGGCTCGGTCGCCATGACCGCCGAACATGGCATCAAGCCGTTCTTCTATGTGTGCACCGACAAGAGCTTCCGCGAACAACAGCCGGCCCTGTTCGCCACTGCCGTGCGCGACAGCGAACGCCTGGCACTGTGGCCCGAGCAGTATGCGGGTATCGAAGTGCCAGCAGCCACTGAGTGTTACGCGTTGCACAAAGCCGAAACGCCGGGCCTGCTGGACGGTTTGCGCGGCCATGGTGACAGTTGCGTCTGCAACCGCGCGCTGTGGAGCAAACGCAGCCGCTCGATTGCCTTCAGCAAGGACCTTGCCCAGGGTTTCTTCGATGCCCGTACGGTGGCGTATGTGGCCTTGCAACTGGCCTATCACCTGGGCTTCGAAAAAGTGTTGCTGGTGGGGGTAGACCTTGACCAGAGCGCCGGGCGCTTCTATGAAAACAACCAGGGCCAAAGCTCGCCCTGCGGGCTTGACCAGCACTGGGACAGCCGCATCCTGCCTTCGCTGACGCTGATGGCCCGCGAGGTGGTCAACGAGCACTTTCATGTCTACAACCTGTCGGCGACTTCGCGCATTCCCGCCGAGTTGATCCCCAAGGTCAACCTGAGCCAGGCGCGACGCATCGCCGGCTGCGCGATGGGTTGAGCAAGAAAGCGGATGCAGGAAAGACTGTGGATGCGTACAGTGGGTTCATCGCAACCTGCGGGAGCCCGCCGATGTCCAGCGCATTCACCTTCATGCAATCACCGGTCGGTACGCTGACCCTGGTGGCCCGCGGCAATTGCCTGGCTGCCGTACTGTGGCAGGAGGAGCGGGAAAACCGCGTGCGCCTGGGCGCGCTGCACCGTGACGACGGGTGCCCGGTACTGCTGGAAACTGCTCGCCAACTGGGTGAATACTTCGCCGGCAAGCGCCAGCGTTTCGAGTTGCCACTGGACTTTGCCGGCACTGGCTTCCAGCGCCAGGTGTGGGCCGCGCTGCTGGCGATACCCTTTGGCGAAACCCGTAGCTATGGCGACATCGCCCGGCAGATCGGCAACCCCAGCGCGGTACGTGCGGTGGGCGCTGCCAATGGCCGCAACCCGATCTCGATCATCGCACCCTGCCACCGTGTCATCGGCGCGTCGGGCAGCCTGACCGGCTTTGCCGGTGGCCTGGCGGCCAAGCAGTACCTGCTGGCGCTGGAGGGCCGGCAAAGCCTGGCACTGGACCTGTAAGCCGTCAGCCGAACCCGCTGGCGAGCAGGCAGGCCACGATCGCCAGCGCCGAGCCTGCCATCAGGGTGTATTGCCGGTGGGCCCGCCTGGCATGGGCACTGACTTCGCGCAGGTATTCGCCAGGCGTGGGCGCATCGGGCCGGTGGCGCAAGCCATCGGCCACATCGGCCAGTTGCCCCTGAATGATCAAGCCGACCAGGTAGTAGGTACAGGCATAACTGAGCAACGCCAGAATCAGATAGATCATGCCGGGTGCGGGGCCATGGGCAGGGCCACTGCGCTGGCAGCGGTGGTGTCGAGCATGACCAGCCCTTCATTCTGGTCATCCAGGCTGGCCAGCAACCGGCCCTGGCTGTCCCAGGCCGCCGAGCCGCCCGCGCCAATGAACGTGTCGGCCGGCCCCACGCAGTTCGCCATCAGTACCGGCATGCCCAGCTCGCGCGCCACCTCGGGGTAATGCGCATATCCCTCGTGTATGCCCTTGGCGGTTTTTGCCACGCTGACCAGGTACAGGTCGGCGCCGTGTTCATGCGCCGCAGCAGCATGCGCCATGAACATGGATTCGTAGCAAATGGCAGGTGCGATGCAGTGCTGGCCCACGGTCAGCAGCAAGGCTTGGTTACCAGGGGTGAACCAAGGCAACTCATCGTCATGCAGGCGCCGCTTGGTATAGGCCTGACGCGGCGCGCCGGGGCTGAATATCGGCATGCCGATACGTATGCCGTCGAGTGATGGCAGTGGCAGGCCCACCGCAATGGTAATGCCCAGGCGATCACAGGCTGCCTGCAACGGGTCCAGACGTGTGGACGTGATCGGCAACGCGACCTGGCGCGCGATGCCTGGTTCATAACCGGTCAGCGACAATTCGGGGAATACCACCAGTTCGGCCCCCAGTGCTGCTGCCTGCTCGACGCAAGCCAGATGGCGCTGCAGGTTGCCAGGCAAGTCGCCTTTGAGCGACGCCAGTTGTACGGCGCAAAGTTTCATGTGGACCATTCCCTGGTACAGGTTGAAGGGCCGAGCATACTATCGGCACCAACACCTGTTCCAGTGAAGGCTTTTTCAGGAAGCCGCGTGGGCGCCGAAGCGTTGGCGGAACCAGTCGTCGAGCATGGCCTTTTCCGCAAACAGCCGGTCGCTGCTGCTGGCAGCACGGCCCGGGCGGCTCAGGTACATCTTGTCGCTGACGCGTTCCTCAGCCTGCTGGTCGGGCTTGCCTGGCTGGCTGAGGGTGTAGCTGAGCTCGATGGTCGGCCAGGTGATCTCGCGCATGAAGCGTACATCGTAGGCCTGGCTGTGCCATGGCTCGAAGCGCCCCGCCAGGTCGATGTCGCGGATCACGATGACCAGTCGTTCGTCGGCGGGGAGATAGCGCTGGCCGAGCTTCTGCAGGTATTGGCCAAGGGTTTTCATGACATAGTCGTCGGCGCCGCGGGCGTATCCGTGGCTGTCGAGGCTGGCATCACGGAATGTTTCCGGGTGGTCGAAACGCACCTCGACCTGCGCGGGCGGGGCAGCTTGTGCCATGCTGTCCAGTGACAGCGCCAAGAGCACGGCACACACGAAGGCGGTACGCATGATGTACCTCCGGGGCAGATTGCGTGAGCCTTCATTTTACCCCTGCCGTGGTGGCGCCAGCAGAGGAAGATTGTAATGGGACGGTTTCGGCGTCTGATGGCCAACCTGCGCGGAAGGGACCTTGCAGTGGGCGATATCCATGGCCACTTCCAGCGCCTGCAGCAATGCCTGGATGCGGTGGGCTTCGATCCGGCCGTAGACCGCCTGTTCAGCGTGGGCGACCTGGTTGACCGTGGGCCGGACAGCGGGGCGGCACTGCAATGGTTGGCGCAGCCGTGGTTCCACGCCGTGCAAGGAAACCATGAGGCGCTGGCCATTACCCGCGTACGCGGCGGGCGGCTCGACCTGGACATGTACCGCGCCGCAGGGGGCGGATGGTTTCTTGACCTGCCGCGCAGCGAGCAATTGGGTTTCGTCGAGCGCTTCGAGCAGTTGCCGGTTGCGATAGAGGTTGAAAGTGCGGCGGGGCTGGTGGGCCTGCTGCATGCCGATAGCCCGTTTGCCGATTGGGCCGAATTGCGACACTGGCTTGAACTGCATGACGACCCCAAAGTAAGGGAAGTGTGCCAGTGGTCGCGACGACGCCTGAAGGTGGAGGATAGCGCGCCGGTGCAGGGGCTGCGCGCCTTGCTGGTTGGCCACACGCCGGTGCGGGAGGCCAAGCTGCTGGGTAACGTTTGGCACCTGGACACCGGTGGCTGGGCCAGTGGGCATTTTACCTTGATGGACATGCGCACCCTGCAGCTGGTCACCCCAGGGCCAGGTGACCCAGCAGCACCACCGCCAACAGCACCAGCATGACCCCGGAGGCCCGCTCCAGCCACGCCAGGCTGCGGGCGAAACGCGTAAGTACCCGCTGGTTGCCGATGGCCATGGCCACCAACAGGTCCCACAGCAGCACGACCCCGAACATCCACAGGGCGTAGGTCGCTTTCCAGGCGACGCTGGCACTGGCGACCATGCTGGCCAGGCTGGCATAGAACAGCGCGTTCTTGGGGTTGAGGATGCCAGACAGCAAACCCATGGCAAACCCTTGCCACCAACCCTGAACCGCTTGCTTGCCGGCGACTGCCCCCAGGCTGGTCTGCCCGGCATGGCGCAGGAACAGCACGCCGATGTACAGCAAGTAAGCGGCGCCGGCCAGTTGCAAGGTGGTGAACAGCAGGCTGCCCTCTTGCAGTACCGACAGGCCGGCAAAGGCCATGGCGATGAACGCGGCATTGGCCAGGGCGATCCCCAGGCAGGCGCCGCTGGCGATACGCCAGCCGCTGTTGACCGAGGTGCGTGCGACCAGGAAAAAGTCCGGGCCTGGCGAGAGCAGGGCGAGGAAGTGGGCGAGGGCGATGATCAGGAACTGTTGCATGGGCCGGGCTGCTCTGCGGGAAAACCGCAGTCTGCTGCCCGGCCGGTTGGGTGTATTGAAGAAAATTGCATGGGGTTGCGCGGCGGCTGCGCAGCCCTATCGAGGTAAACCCCGATACTGCCCCGGCGTTACGCCCACATGCGCCTTGAACACCCGCTGGAAATGGCTCTGGTCGGCGAACCCGAGCTGGCAGGCCACATCCGCCAGGGCCTGCCCCTCACCCAGCAGCTGCCGACCACGGTTGATCCGCGCGTTCAGGAGGAAGGCATGCGGGGTAAATCCGGTGGCCGCACGAAACGCACGGATCAGCTGATAACGTCCAAGCCCGGCGCCCCGTGCCAAAAGCTCCAGGCTGAGCTGCGCCGGGTCCTGGCCTTCGAGCCGCGCGATCATCCCGCTCAAGGCCGTCGCCGCCAATGCCGGCGCAGGCGGCAGCGGCGGCTGTGCGGAATAGTCCAAATCCCCTAGAAAGGCAATCAGTGCGGCGTCTTTCTCGCTGTGGCTGGCGCCGGAAAACAGCAAGCTGTTCAGCTCACAGAACTGCCTGTACACGCCGGGCTCCCGGCAGATACGCGCTGGCTCGCCCGCCCCGGCACCGCGCAACCCCGACTCCAGGCGCAATTGCGTCAGCCACGCGGCATCCACATGCAGCATCTGATAGCTCCACGCGTGCCCAGGGGCAGGGTTGCAGGCGTGCACACGGTGAGCCGGAACCAGCACCAGGGTGCCGGGTGTCAAGCGCTCCTGCCCGTCGCCCGCACCGCTGAAATGGCTCAGGCCAGCGTCCACCGCGCCGATGGAAAATGTTGGGTGGCTGTGGGCCTTGTAGCAGGCGCGGCTGTGGCAGGCGCGACGGCTTTCGACATGCGGCAGGGCTGGGTCACGCCAAATCAAGGCATGGGAACGGGGCATCATAGGGTCCTCGGTGGCGGTGCCAGCGTAACAGCTACCAGGTACCCGTACAGTTTTTGTCGCTGGCTGTAGCTTGACCCCATGGCCCGGCAACGCCGAAATAGACGCCTGTTGCACGAGGAAAACAACAATGGACCTTTCAAGCCTGCTGCTTTTCATCCCTGCCTGCTTTGCCCTGAACATGGCGCCGGGGCCGAACAACCTGCTGTCGCTGCACAACGCCAGCCGGTACGGCCTGCGTACCGCCTGCGTGGCCGGCGGCGGGCGCATCCTGGCCTTCAGCGGCATGATTGCCCTGGCGGCCATGGGCCTGGCCGTGGTGCTGCACACAAGCGAATACCTGTTCCTGGTCATCAAGGTGGCAGGCGCGGCTTACCTGTTCTATATCGCCTGGCAGCTGTGGCGCGCACCGGTCGGTGAGGCCGTGATCGCAGGTGATCACCCGCGCGGCACCTGGCGCCTGGCACGTCAGGAATTCTGGGTCGCGGCTGGCAACCCCAAGGCTATCCTGATCTTCACCGCCTTCCTGCCACAGTTCGTTTCGGTCGGCAGTGCTACCCCTGTGGGTGAGCAGTTCCTCTGGCTGGGCGTGCTGTTCCTGTTGCTGGAGTGGGCGGCCATCGCTATCTACTCCGGCCTGGGCGCCTACCTGCAGCGCTGGTTCAGCCAGCCTGGCCCACGGCGCATGTTCAACCGGGTCAGCGCCGCCCTGCTGGGCTGCGCCGGCCTCGGTCTGCTGGCAGCGCGTCGCTAGAACTGCCAGCGCAGGCCCAGGTTCACGCCGCTGGCTTCCTGCTGGCGGCTGTCCAGGTTGGCGGTGTATTGCACGCCGCCCTGTAGGCTAAGCGCCGGATTGACCTGCGCCACTACACCGCTTTCCAGTTGTACCGAGGTGTAGCGGTAGTCGGTCTTGATCTTGTCGACGTCATCGAAGGTCAGGGTGTCGCGGCCACCGTCGCCGTGCCACAGGTTGACCTGCGCATAGGGCTGCAACAGGCGGTCGCTGCTCCCTTTGAACGTGCCCTCCAGGCGCATCCCCAGCCGGCCGGTCAGCTCCACCTGCGCATCATGGCTGACGCGCGAGACGCTGTCGTTGGCGCTGTCGAGCGAGACCTTTTGCGCAACCAACTGGGCCTGCGGTTCCAGGCTCCAGCGTTCGGACAAGGCAATGGGGTACCCGGCCTCCAGCGAAGCGGTCCCGGCATGGCCGTCGATGTTCAGCTTGTCGCCCCGCTCGGAACGGGCCCGGCCGTCGAGGCGGGTGTACTGCACCACGGCATCCAGGTACGCGCCTTGCGGCCCGACCAGCGTCCAGTAGCCACCAACGCTGTCGCCCTCGAGCTTCAGGTCGCCGACACTGCGGTCCTGTACGGCCAGCGCGAACCCTTTGACGTCGGCGTCCAGGCGGCTATGGCTGACATAGAGACCGACGTGCTGGCGATAACCGCTTTCGCCAACCTTGGCATACAGGTCCTGGCCAACCTTGAAGCCGTACAGGTCGCCATCCAGGCTCGGGCTGACCGTGCCGCTCCATTTCTGGCGCAGCGTGCCGCCGTACGCCTGGCCCCAACTGGCGGGCAGAGCGCCTTGGCCTTGCATTAACTGTTGGTCGCCCTGGCGCTGGTGGAACGTGCCCAGTGCCTGGCGGGCGATGATCGCGGCGCCCCTTGGCGCAGCGGCATACACCGGCACTTCCGGACGATACAGCGGCAGGCTTTCGCCGGGTACCGGAGCCGGCAGGTCGGCCTGGCCGGGTGCCGGTGCCGCGACCGGTGGGGTGACGGCTGGGGCGATGACGGGGGGCTCGCCCGGTTCGGTCGGCTGGGTCGGCTCGCCCGGTTCGGGCACTGGGGCAGGGGCGGGAGTTGCGACCAGGGTCGAGCGCAGGTACCAGCTGTTTTCGCTGCCCGCGGTCACGCCCCCTTTGAACAGCCGGTAGTCGTAGGCCCCAGCCGACAGGGTCTGGGTCTGGACGAAGGCCGTGGTGGTGCTGGTGGCGCCATCACGGGCTTCGACCACCTGGATGCCATTCTGAGCAGTCGCTGCACCAGCGCCATTGAGGTTGTTGATGAGCAGCTGGGTGGTGCCGCCAATGGCACCGCGGCTGACGACCAGGCGGTCGGAGGCGGCGCCATCACCGGCCAGCACGCTGTTCAGGCGCAGGGTGCCGTTGTTGCCGGTGTAGTCGCCCTGGATGTTCAGGCGGCCTTGGGCATCATTGCCGCTGGTAAGGTCGAGCGTACCAGCGTTGCTGACCGAGACACGCGCCCCCGTGGCGAACGGGGTGATTGCGCCTTGTCGCGAGGTGATGGTGCTGCTGGCGTCGATGGCGATACTGCCAGTGCCGCTGTTGCTGTCACCCAGCACCAGCGTGTCATCCAGTGCGAGCCGGCTGCTGTCGTTCAACGCCAGTCGCTCCCAGTTCGCATAGCGTGCGCCCCCCGTTGCCTGGCTGGCCGCGAAGGTGAGGCTGTCGTCACCGTCGCCGCCATCGAGGGTGATGGCAAGCGCCTCAGTGTCGAGCCCTTTGAGCAAAGCCCTGTCATCACCCGGCCCGGCATCAACTCGCCCGGCGATGCGACCACCGTCCCAGCTGAAGCGGTCATTGCCGGTGCTCAGTAACACATCCCCACCTACCTGGCCGCCATGTACCAACACCTGGTCATCGCCGCCGCTGACGCTGATGTTGCCGCCGATGCTGCCGTCGAAGATTTCCACGTAGTCTTTGTCGAAGGCGGTGATGACGTTCCGGTCCACGCTGCCGCCCCGCATGATGAAGGTGTTCTCGTCGAGGCGCATGTTGACGTTGCCGATTCGACCGCCGTCCATTTCGGCATGGTCGCCGCTGTCGAACGTACCTTTGATCCAGCCACCGCTCATGTGAAAAGTGTCCAGGCCATCGCCCTGGTTGAGGTTACCTTCGATGACGCCGCCGCTCATGACGAAATCATCGATACCAGAGCCCTGGGTGACACTGCCACCGACACTGCCGGCGGCCATGTCGATGCTGTCTTTGCCAGCACCGAAGGTGACATCGCCGGCAATTGTTCCGCTACCGGATGCCGGGAACACCAGGCGGTTATCGCCATTGGTGTCCACCAGCGAGGGTGTACTGCCGCTGTCACAGGTGTACGTATCGTTACCGGCGGTGGGCGTAAAGGTACAGGCCGCTTGAGCGGCAGGCAGGGCCATGCCCAGCAATGGGAGTGAGCCAAGGGTCAGCATCAGGCGTAGACGCATCGGGAAAGCCTCCATTCTCCAGAGAATCCCGCGCGTCATACAGCGCACGCAGGGTTAGCGGGGTTGTATAGAGGTGTGCGTCAAGGCCACAACTGGCAAAAATGTCAGGTGGCACAGGGCCAGTGCGTTAGTCGCGGTAAAAGGTTTGCACCAGGTGGTAGCCGAACTTGCTTTTGATGGGCCCGTGTACCACGCGCAGCGGCTTCTTGAAAATGACCTGGTCGATGGCTCCGACCATCTGCCCGGGGCGGACTTCACCCAGGTCACCACCACGCTTGCCCGAGGGGCAGGTGGAGAACTTTTTCGCCAGCACGTCGAAAGCCTCGCCGTTGGCGATGCGCTGCTTGAGCTTTTCGGCTTCGTCAGCGGTCTTTACCAGGATGTGGCGGGCTTGGGCTTTCATTGGGGTACCTGTGCTTCTTGGGGCAGAAAAGGGGGCATTATGCCTAATCCCGCGCCCAGCGGCATCCCACCGCCAAAGCGCAGGCGTACAACCTTGCAATCTCCTGCGGGGCGGGCGGGTCGCGTAGACGCCCGCCGGTCACGGGGGGCTGCGCGTTACTCTACGTTAGCCTGTTGCACGTCCTGCGATGCCGACCACACGCGATAGCGCACCTCGATGTCCTTGGGCACATACACCACCACGGGCAGCTTGCTGTTGTAACGCAGCATGAAGCCTTCGCCAACCACCGGGACGAAGGCTTTGGACCTCTTGCTGTCCGGGCAGGCCATCAGGGTGCTGACCGGGCCGCTGACCTTGTCCAGGCGGTAGTAGTTGTAGCCCCAGCCTTCCAGTGTACGTTCCTCGAGGCTGCCGCCCAGGCGCTGGTGATTGCAGTCCACCTCCAGGGTTTTGCCGGCGAGGATTTCCAGTTGGTAGGCCGATTCGTCAGCCTGGGCCGGCAGGTGGATGACCTGGCGCGTGAAGCCTTTTTCCGCCTCGGGGTAAGGCGCGACGTCCTTCAGGCTGGCGGCTGAAGCGGGCGCAGCCGCCGCCAGGGTGAGGGCCAGGATCGCGGTGATTGGGGTAGGGCGCATAAGGCCTCCTTGCAGATAAACGAATGCGAAACCACCACCAGGCCCAGGCCGCCCGTCACTGGGCCAACCAGCCACCATCAACGTTCCAGGCAGCGCCGCGAACCTGGCTACCGGCTTCGCTACACAGGAATAATACCAGCTCACCCAAGTGTTCAGGGGTGACGAAGGCCAGCGACGGTTGCTTCTCTGCCAGCAGCTCATGCTGAGCTTGCAGAGGGTCGCCACCGTTGGCAGCACGATCGTCAATTTGCTTCTGTACCAGCGGGGTGAGCACCCAGCCCGGGCAGATGGCGTTGCAGGTGATCGGGCTGGCGGCGGTTTCCAGGCCGACCACTTTGGTCAGGCCGACCACGCCATGTTTGGCCGCCACATAAGCGGCCTTGCCGGTCGAGCCGACCAGGCCATGTACCGAGGCGATGTTGATGATGCGACCCCAGTTGCGCGTGCGCATGCCCGGCAGCGCCAGGCGCGTGCCATGGAAAACGGCAGACAGGTTGAGGGCAATGATCTTGTCCCAGCTTTCCACCGGGAATTGCTCGACCGCCGCCACATGCTGGATACCCGCGTTGTTGACCAGGATGTCGACACCACCGAACTCACGCTCGGCCAGGGCGAACAGTGCCTCGATCTGGGCTACATCCGACAGGTCTGCCGGGTGGTGGATCACCTTCACCCCGTGCCGGGCGATGTCGGCCAGCGCCGCTGCCGGGTCGCCAAAGCCATTGAGTACGATGTTGGCGCCAGCCCGGGCCAGGACCAGGGCGATACCCAGGCCGATACCGCTGGTGGAACCGGTGACGAGTGCAGTCTTGCCGTTGAGGGTCATGCAATGCTCCTTGGACAATGCCTGTGGCGTAGAACGTGGCGATGACCACGCACACTGCCAGGGTCTTGATCAGGGTAAAACCAAAATGCACGGTGCAGCGCCTGAATCCTCATCCGCGAGGGTCAAACGCTTCACGCAGGGCATCCCCGATGAACACCAGCAGTGACAGGATCAGCGCCAGTGCAAAAAACGCGGTAAAACCCAGCCAGGGCGCTTCCAGGTGCTGCTTGCCCTGGGTCACCAGTTCACCCAGCGAGGCGCTACCGGCCGGCATCCCGAAACCAAGAAAGTCCAGCGCGGTAAGCGTGGTAATCGCACCCGTGAGCATGAACGGCACATACGTCAGCGTGGCATTCAGGGCATTGGGCAAGATGTGCCGCAGCATCACCTGGCTGTCCGGCAAGCCCAGCGCCCTGGCCGCTTTCACATACTCCAGGTTGCGCCCACGGAGGAACTCGGCGCGCACCACATCGACCAGGGTCAGCCACGAGAACAGCGCCATGATCCCCAACAGCCACCAGAAATCCGGCTCGACGAAGCCGCTGAGGATGATCAGCAGGTACAGCACCGGCAACCCCGACCACACCTCCAGCAAGCGTTGACCGAGCAGATCGACCCAGCCGCCGTGGTAGCCCTGCAGGGCACCCGCCGTTACGCCGATGAGCACGCTGACCACGGTCAAGGCGAAGGCGAACAGCAATGACACCCGCGTGCCATACAGCACCCGCGCCAGCACATCGCGGCCCTGGTCGTCGGTGCCCAGCCAGTTGCTGGCGCTGGGCGGGCTGGGCGTGGGTACTTGCAGGTCGTAGTTGGGGGTGTCGGCGCTGAACGGGATGGGGGCGAACAGCATCCAGCCGCCCTGGCCCTCGATCAGCTGGCGGACATAGGTGCTGCGGTAGTCTGGCTGGAAGGGCAGCTGGCCGCCAAACTGCTGTTCGGTATAACGCTTGAGCGCAGGCACATACAGTGCTCCCTTGTAGCTCAGCAGCAGCGGCTTGTCGTTGGCCACCAGCTCGGCGCCCATGCTCAGTACCAGCAAGCCGGCAAACAGCCACAGCGATATCCAGCCAAGGCGGTTGCGACGAAAGCGTTGCAGGCGGCGGCGCGAGACAGGCGACAGCATCAGTGCGCCCTCGTGTCGAAGTCGATGCGCGGGTCCAGCAGGGTGTACGACAGGTCACCGATCAAGCGGATCAGCAAACCTGCCAGGGTGAAGATGAACAAGGTGCCGAACACCACCGGGTAATCCCGCGATACGGCGGCGTCGTAGCTCATCCGGCCCAGCCCATCCAGCGAGAAGATCACCTCGATCAGCAACGAACCGGCGAAAAACACCGTGATCAGTGCCTGCGGCAGGCCGGCCACCACCAGCAGCATGGCGTTACGCAAGACGTGGCCATACAACACCCGGCGCTCGCTGAGGCCCTTGGCCCGGGCGGTGACCACGTACTGGCGGGAAATTTCGTCGAGGAAGGCATTCTTGGTCAGCAGGGTGAGGGTGGCGAAGCCGCCGATCACCAATGCCCCGACCGGCAGGACCAGGTGCCAGAAATAGTCGGCGACCTTGCCCAGCAGGCTGAGCTCGTCGAAATTGTCCGAGACCAGGCCGCGTACCGGGAACCAGTTCAGCGAAGTGCCACCGGCGAACAGCACGATCAACAGCAGGGCGAACAGGAACGAGGGCAAGGCGTAGCCGATCACGATCAATGCACTGCTCCAGGCATCGAAGCGGCTGCCATGGCGCACGGCCTTGCGGATGCCGAGCGGGATCGACACCAGGTAGGTGATCAGGGTGGCCCACAAACCCAGTGACAAGGTCACCGGCAACTTGTCGAGGATCAGGTCGGTGACCTTGGCGCCGCGGAAGAAGCTGTCGCCGAAGTCCAGCCGGGCGTACTGGCCGAGCATCAGCCACAGGCGTTCGGGGGCGGATTTGTCAAAACCGTACTGGCGCTTGATCTCTTCGATCAGTTTCGGGTCCAGCCCACGGGTGGCACGCGATTCGCCATGGACCACCTCGGCCCGTGCGCCCGGCGCGCTCCCGCCGATGCCTTGCAGGCGCGCCACGGCTTGTTCGACCGGGCCGCCCGGCGCAGCCTGGACAATGGCAAAATTGACCAGCAGGATCGCCAGCAGGGTCGGGATGATCAACAGCAGGCGGCGCAGCAGGTAGCTGGTCATGGGGCTGATTTCCGGCGTTCGGCCATTTGGTCATTGGTCAGCGCCGCAGGGCTGACCTCCCACCAGGTGTCCAGGCCTTCATCATAGGTGGCCTGGACCTTGGGCAGGCCGAAGCGGTTCCACCAGACGGTGGAGCTGCCCGGCGGGTAGTAGTTGGGGATCCAGTAGTAGTTCCATTGCAGGACCCGGTCCAGGGCATGGGCATGGTGCAGCATGTCGGCCTCGGTACTGGCACGGACCAGGCCGTCGATCAGGCGGTCCACGGCCGGGTCCTGCAGCACCATCAGGTTATTCGAACCGGGGTCGCGGGCGGCTGCCGAGCCAAAGTAGTTGTACAGCTCGGCACCTGGCGACAGGGTGACCGGGTAGCCGGTGACGATCATGTCGTAATCGCGGGCCATCAGCCGGTTGACGTACTGCGCCGAGTCGACATTGCGGATATTCAGGGTCACGCCGATCTGGGCCAGGTTGCGCTTCCACGGCAGTAGCAGGCGCTCCATGCCGGCCTGGCCATTGAGGAAGGTGAACGCCAGCGGCGCGCCTTCACTGTTGACCAGGCGGTCGCCATCGGGGTGCCAGCCAGCTTGTTCGAGCAGGGCCAGGGCCTGCAACTGCTGCTTGCGGATGATCCCCGAGCCATCGGTGACCGGGGCCGTGAACACCGTGGTGAACACTTCATCTGGCACTTGGCCGCGCAAGGGGGCGAGCAGCTTCAACTCACCCGCATCCGGCAACTGGCGAGCGGCCAAAGGGGTATTGGAGAACACGCTTTGCTGGCGGATGTACAGGTTGCGCATCATCTGCCGGTTGCTCCACTCGAAGTCCCATAACATACCCAGCGCCTGCCGCACACGGCGATCCTTGAACTGCGGCTGGTCGAGGTTGAACACAAAACCCTGAGCCACTTGCGGTTTGGCCGGGCCCAGGTGGGCGCGTTGCAAGCGGCCGTCGTCCAGTTGTGCGCCGTTGTAGCCCAGGGTGTAGGCGGTGGCTGAGAACTCGCGGTTGTAGTCGTAACCACCGCCCTTGAGCACCTGGCGGGCCACTTCGGTGTCGCCGAAATACTCGATGCGCAGCTTGGCAAAATTGTAACGACCGCGGCTGGCCGGTAGATCACGCGCCCACCAGGTGGGGTCGCGCTCAAAGGTGATGCTGCGGCCGTTGTCGATCCGACCGATGCGGTAAGGCCCACTGCCGACCGGCTTGTCAAACCCGCCACCGTTGGCGAAGTCGCGCTGCTGCCAGTCGTGCTCGGGCAGCACCGGCAAGCTGGCAAGGTCCAGTGCCAGCGTGCGACCGTGCTCGGGCCTGAAGTCGAAGCGCACGCTGTGCGGGCTTTCTACGGTTACCCCGGTGACGTCGACGAACTGGGTGCGAAACTTGAGGCTGCCCTTGCTCATCAGCAGTTCATAGGTGAAGCGCACATCCTGCGCGCGCACGGGCTTGCCGTCGGCGAACGTGGCGCGGGGGTCGATGTCGAAACGCAGCCAGGCATCCCCAGGGCCGCGCTCCATGCGCCGGGCGATCAGGCCGTAGACGGTGTAAGGCTCGTCGAATGAACGCACCGCCAGCGGCGCGTATAGCAAGCCATCCACCTCGCTGACGCCGATGCCTTTATCGATGTACGGCAGGACATGGTCGAACTGGCCGATCTCGATGGCCGAGCGGCGCAGGATGCCGCCTTTGGGGGCGTCAGGGTTGACGTAGTCGAAATGCTGGAAGCTGGCGGGGTAGCGGGGGGCTTCGCCGTAGACGGTGAGGGCGTGGGTAGGAGCGGCCTGGACCGTAAAGCCCATGCACGAAAATACAAGCCCCCACAATACTTGTGGGAGCGGGTTTACCCGCGAATGCGTCGGAGCAGGCAACGAGGTTGTCTGGTCTGGCCTCTTCGCGGGTAAACCCGCTCCCACAGGGGGGCTGATCACCGGGAGGGGTGAATCAGTCCTGACGGCTGGTCACTTCCAGCAGGTGGTAGCCGAACTGGGTCTTCACCGGGCCCTGCACGGTGTTGACCGGGGCGCTGAACACCACGGTGTCGAACTCCTTGACCATCTGGCCGGGGCCGAACGAGCCCAGGTCACCGCCCTGGCGGCTGGATGGGCAGGTGGAGTTGGCTTTGGCGACTTCGCCGAAGTCGGCGCCTGCTTCGATCTGGGCTTTCAGTTCGTTGCACTTGTCTTCGCTGGCAACGAGGATGTGGCGGGCGGTTGCACGGGCCATGGGTACTGCTCCTTGGGGTAAAAAGGCAAGCCTAGCGCACTTGTCCGGGGTCTGTCTCGCCAGGCTTGCAACCATCGGCTTACAGTTTTTGTGCCGCTTCGCGCAACAGGGTTTCGGTCGTCGCCCAGCCCAGGCAGCCGTCGGTGATCGATACGCCGTACTTCAACGCGCCCTTGCCCAGCGCCTGGCAACCGTCGAACAGGTGCCCCTCGATCATTACCCCTACCAGGGAGCGGTCGCCAGCCAGGCGCTGTTCCAGCACCTCGGTGAACACTGCAGGCTGGCGCGCCGGGTCCTTGTTGCTGTTGGCGTGGCTGCAGTCGACCATGATCCGGGCCTGCAAACCGGCCTTGGTCAGCGCCTGGCGGGCCATGGCGATGCTGGTGGCATCGTAGTTCGGGCCCTTGTGGCCGCCGCGCAGCACCAGGTGGGTGTCTGGGTTGCCCAGGGTTTCGATGATTGCCGGGTGGCCCTGCGCATCCATACCGAAGTGGCGGTGCGGGTGCGCGGCGCTGCGCATGGCGTCGCTGGCGATGGCAATGCCGCCGTCGGTGCCGTTCTTGAAGCCGACCGGCAGTTCCAGGCCGCTGACCATTTCGCGGTGGATTTGCGATTCGGTCGTACGCGCGCCGATCGCGGCCCAGGCCAGCAGGTCATCGAAGTAACCGGCAGCTACCGGTTGCAGCAGCTCGGTGGCGATCGGCAGGCCGCGTTCGATCATGCTCAGCATCAGCCCTCGGGACAGGGCGATCCCTGAATGCATGTCATCGCTGCCATCCAGATGCGGGTCGTAGGCCAGGCCTTTCCAGCCCACCGTGGTACGCGGTTTTTCGACGTAGGCGCGCATCACCAGCAGCAGTTTGTCATCGACTTCACGGCTGAGGGCGGCCAGGCGGTCGGCGTATTCCAGGGCCGAGCGTGGGTCGTGGATCGAGCACGGGCCGACGATGACCAGCAAACGCTGATCGCGACCTTCAAGGATGTCGCGGATGGCCCGGCGGTGGGCTTGGACTTGCTGGCTGAGTTCGCTGGGCAGCGGCATTTGCTGCTTGAGCAGGTGCGGGCTGGGCAGGCGCTTGCTGACGGTGGTATTGGCCGCTTGCGGCTGGGTCAGGGGCAGGGCGAGGCTGGAAGCTTGCATGGCGTTTTTCCCTGGGCGGACGGCGGGTTCTGGCCCGCACGGTCGGCCCTATCGAGGTGTTCGACAGATCGTTGAGTGCGTATCGGCTGCTGCATTGCCACCGGTGGAAGACCGATCGGAGGCGGCAGGCTGGCCCGAACGGGATTGGCTAAATCGCCAGGCATAGGTGTTTGCGTCGTAATAAGTGGCGTAGTTCATCAATCTGTCCTCAATGTGAATCGGTGTTGTTCAAAGGCCGGAAAAGCAAAACCCCCGGTCGGGGAGCCGACCGGGGGTTTGAGTATTCTCATGTTCGGCGGCCCCTCGAAGGTGGGCGCCGGATGGGTATCGGCGCCTAGTGGCTAAACCAATACCCAAAGTAATAGCTGGCAGGTGCCACGCAGCCGGCAACAGCCAGCACAGGACGCAGGTGGCGACCGGTGTTGTTGGCGTGGTTGCAGGTGTGTTTCGGCATGTTGCTCTCCAGTGAATGAGCCCGAGCTTACTTCAGTTGGTACGGGCCATTCAATGGATAAATGCGATGGGGTGAATCATTTATTTTTGTACTAGTTGGTTCAATGGCCGTAGCGCCCGACCAGGCTCTGAGCGCCCAGCGCGTGGCCTTGCAGCAACTGCAGCAGGCCACTGCGGTCCAGGCCCTCGGGCAGCGTACCCAGCGGCAGGTCGGTGGCGATCAGGGTCAGTGCGTAGTGGTGCGGGTTGTCGCCGGCGGGCGGGCAGGGGCCACGGTAGCTCAGGGTGCCACGCGAGTTGCGGCCTACAGTCACGTACTGCCCGCTAAGCCCGGCCGCCCCCTCCTTGAGCCCTTCGTGCTCCGGGTCGATGTTGTAGGCGAGCCAGTGCACCACGCCGAGCCCCTTGCTACCGTCCGGATCGAACATGATCAGTGCCAGCGACCGGGTACCCTCGGGCAGGTTGTCCCAGCTCAGTTGTGGAGTACGTTCTTCGCCAGCACCGCAGGCCGGGTCCAGGCCGACCTGTTGCAGGGCAATGACCCCGCCATCGGTGAACGATGAGGAGCTTATCGACAACGCGCCTTGGTTGCTGCCGGCGGCCAGCGCAGTGCACGGCAGCAGGGCCGCGAGCAGCCAGGGTGTGAGGTTCATGGCGAATCCTTGGCAGGGCGATGGACCGCAGTGTAGCCCAGGCCCGCTTCAGTGGCTGTCCTGATCCTCGGCGGTGCCGCCCGTGTGCCCGGCGCCGGAACCGGTGGCTTCGCCGGTGCTGTTGGAGCCCCCGCTGGCGCCATCGGCGGCATCGGTGCTACTACCGGTATCACTCGCGTCGTTGCTTTTGCCGCTGCCGGGGCTGTTGACGCTGCTGCCTTCACCGGCGGTCTTGCCCCCGGACTGGTCGGTTTGCGGGCGGCTATCAGTGTTGGTGTCGGTAGCGGCAAAACTGGTGCCGGTGAGGGAGGCCAAGGCCAGGGCCAGGCACAGCGAGAGCGGACGAATGCGGATCATGGGGTGGCTCCTTTGCGGATGATCTGTCATTCGTTTGGCTAGGGGCTGCTGGCGGGGTGCGTTCCAGGCGACGAGTGGTCGTTTGGCCCAGGGCCGCACAGCGGCCCCCTGGCTCAGTGGGTTTCGCTGCGTGAGGCCTGCAATGGCTCGGCTGGCTCCAGCGGCGGATGCTCCTGCGCCGCATGCATCAGGTCTTCGGTCACCCGCAACTCGGCGCCGGTGGGCGAGAAGGTGGTCGAAGCGGTGAACGGCGCCGGGTGCTCTGCCGCCGGGCGTTTGCCGCGGCGCCACATGAAGAAGCACACCATGGCCAGGTTGACCACGGCAAACGCCCAGAACAGCCCAGCCTCGCCAAACTCGGTCATCATTGGCGAGATAGCGACCGGTGCCATGGCCGAGCCCAGCGAGTTGATCAGCAGCAGGCCCTGGATCATCGGCACCAGGGCATCGGACGGCGCCCGGTCGGCTGCATGGCTGACCGCTACCGGGTACAGGGTGAACACACCGCCCCCCAGCAGGAACAGCGTGGCCGGCAGCAGGAACGAGTCCGATGGCAGGAATACCGTTACGAGCGACAGCACAACGCACAACCCGGCAAGGGCGAGCAGCACATCGAGGCGGTCCTTGCGGTCGGACCAGCGCCCGACCGGGTATTGCAGCAGCATCGCGCCAAGGATCACCCAGGCCATCATGTTGCCGACCTCACCCACCTCCAGGCCAATACGTTGCAGGTACAGCGGCAGCAGGGCATAGATACCGGCAATGGCCACGCCCGAACCGAAGCAGCCGACCAGGCCTGAGGGGGCCACGCCCAGCAACTGGCGGGGTTTGAGGGGTTCGACCTGGTCAAGCAACGGTGACACCCGCGGCAGGATCACGATGGGCAGCACTGACAGCGCAGCAAGCACGCCGGCCAGCATGAAGGGGGCGGTGTCACCCAGCTGAGTGATTTCGCCCAGGCCAGCCTGGGCGATCACCCCTGCGCCATAAAAGGCGATCATGTACAGCGCGAGCAAGCGCCCGCGGATTTTCGCGTCACCGGCCAGTAGCAGCCAGCTTTCGATCACCAGGAACACGCCCACTGCGGCCCAGCCGTTGATCAGGCGCAGTACCGACCACCAGGTCACGTCGTAGAACAGCCCTTGCAGCAGGATAGTCACGGCGATCAGCGAGGCGAAGCTGGTGTAGGCGCGGATGTGGCCGATGCGCAAGATCAACCGGTCGTTGAAGATGGCGCCGAGGGTCAGGCCGATGAAGTAGGTCGACGACACGATCCCGATAGTGGTGGCAGACTCACCGGCAGCGCCCAGGCGCAGGGTGGTCAGCGAAGACATGAAGCCGTTGCCCAAGGCGATGATGAACAGCCCGAGCAGGGGCGCCAGCGCCATGGCCAGCAAACGCGGAGACATAGGTACCTCTGGTTGGAAGAGCGGAATGAGCGCCTTCTCGGACGCGCACACGGGCTCACCCCGACAAGGGGCGAGTAGCTGCACGGATGCGACCTGGGCAAGACTCAACCGCTGGGCCCTTGGGAAATGGGCCGGGCGGGGAGGGTTGAGCCTATTTCACATGTGCGTTCATGTGTTCAGGCACGGACTCTGTCGTTGCTGCCGGTTGCCACCGTTCAAGGCGACGGGCGAAAAGGAAGCGCGATTCTACGGGCTTGCAAGCATTTGCCCAAGGGGCCTGGGTATGCGACGAGACGCCGCAGTCTGGGGAAGACATGCAGGTGTCCTGGGCAGACATCCTGCGGCCGGTTCGGGTTGTGCAGGCGCGGCCTTGGGATGCTGCATAATGCAGGCCCTACCCGAAGGAAGGCATTCCATGTTCGCGTCGCTGTTCGCAGTCCTGGCCCCGGTGTTCATTGTCGCCGGCATCGGCTATGCCTGGGCCCGCAAGGGCCTGGCCTACCCCACCGACTTCATCGCCCGGCTGGTGATGACGGTCGGCACCCCGTCGTTGGTGCTGTCCACCCTGAGCCGCACCGAACTCGACCCGAATGCCTTCACCAGCATGGCCATGGCCTGCCTGCTGTGCACCTTGGGCATGGCCCTGGCCGCGTTGCTGGTGTGCCGTGCCTCGGGCATGCACTGGCGGGTGCTGTTGCCGGCCTTCATGTTCCCCAACACCGGCAACATGGGCCTGCCGATCAGCCTGTACGCCTTCGGTGAACATGGCCTGGCGCTGGCCGTAGCCTTCTTCCTGACGTTGTCGATTGTACAGTTCACCATTGGCATGGCCATTTCCGGCACCGCCGCTTCGCTCAAGGCATTGCTGCACAACCCCATCGTGCTCAGCCTGGCCGGCGCCATGCCGATCATTTTCCTGGGTTTCGAGCCCCCGCGCTGGTTGGCCAACACGGCGGACTTGCTGGGCGGCATGACGATCCCGCTGATGCTGCTGACACTGGGGGTGTCGCTGGCCAGCATTCGTCTGCGCCATGTCGGCAGCGGCATGCTGCTGGGCGGGTTGCGTATCGGGCTGGGCGCTGCGGTGGGCTGGGCGGTGGGCGCGGCACTGGGCATGGACGGCCTTGAGCGTGCAGTGCTGGTGGTGCAATCGGCGATGCCGGTGGCTGTCTTCAACTACCTGATGGCGGTGCGCGCCAACCGTGAACCGGAGCAGGTGGCGAACCTGGTGATGTGCTCGACGGTGCTGTCGTTTGCCTGGTTGCCGGTGGTCCTGGCCTGGTGGATGTAGGCCTGTACCGACGGTAGTGCCGGTACAGGCTTCGGGCTACTGGGCCAGCAACTGGTCATCCACCCAGCCTTGGCTGGTCAGCACCAGGGTTCGGGTTTCCTTGAGCGGGGCAGCATTGCTGGCCACCGCCTGGCCCAGGCCGGCGATGCTGGCCTTCACCTGATCATTGGCGGCCCACGCCGGCAACTCGATGATCTTGTAGGCATAGGTCACATTCGACAGCTTCTGCCCGGTTGCCTCGCTCGGCTCACTGAACTGCTCGATCGCCGTCACTTGCGCCTTGCCGAAGCACAGCCCGGCGCCTGCCTTGTAGTATTTGCGGCCTTCATCGGTCAGGTCGTAGGCGTAGTAGATATCCGTGCGTGCCGGCGACCACAGCCGGGCCGGTATTTCGGTGCGCGAAATTTCCTTCTCGCTGACCACGCCTACCTGCGCCAGGGCGTGCAACGCCTTGTTGGTGCCGTGCACGTCGAAGTCCTGGGTCTTGGTAGGGAACGAGCTGATGACGAAACAGTGTGGGTACCGGGTATCCAGGGAGGCCTGGGCAGCCTTGTGGAAACTGGCCTTGATGGTGTCCTGGCTGTCGGAGCAACCGGCCAGTGTTGCCAGCAGTGCCAGTGGCACGATCTTCCTGTACATGGTGAAACTTCCTTGGCGACGGATCGTGCGCGATTAAAACCCACGGGTTAGAGCGGCGCAATCGTGGCACGACGGCATCCCTGTAGGGGCTGCCGGGGTTACATCACTGTTCGCCCCGGGTGTCGATACTGACCACCACCGACATCCCTGGGCGCAGATGCCTGGCAGTCGGCTGGTCGGCATCCACCGTGATGCGCACCGGTATGCGCTGGGCGATCTTGACGAAGTTGCCAGTGGCGTTGTCCGCCTGCAGCAAGGCGAATTCAGAGCCGGTGGCCGGCGAAATCTGCTGCACATGGCCCCGTAGCTTCAGGTGGTTCAGCGCGTCTACGGTAAAGCTCACGGGCTGGCCGATACGCACATTGGCCATCTGGGTTTCCTTCATGTTGGCAATCACCCAAAGGGTGTCGGGCACCAGCGCCATGAGCTGCGCGCCGGAGTTGACATAAGCACCCAGGCGGGTGCCGATCTGCCCCAGCTGGCCATCGCGCGGGGCCGTGACGCGGGTGTTGTCGAGGTCGATGCGTGCCAGCTCCACGGCGGCCTTGGCGTTCTCCACCGAGGCCTCGAGTGCGGCCCGGTTGACCACCACGGTCTCACGGTCCTGGCGGGCGATTTCCAGCGCCGCCCTGGCCTGGGCCAGGCTGGCGACGGCAGCGGCCGCACTGGCACGGGCCAGGTCCAGGTCGCGGCGCGACACCGAGCCATCGTTGACCAGCGCCTGGTTGCGGCCGAGGTCAGCCTTGGCCTTGGCCGCCTGGGCCGCAGCATCGCCGATGGCGGCCTGGCGCTGGGCAATGGTGGCTTCGGCGCTTTTGCGCTGCTGCTGGTTGTTGGCCAGGGCCGCCAACTGCTGTTGCAGCTGGGCGCTGGCCTGGGCAAGGCGCTGTTTGTAGATACGGTCGTCCAGTTGCACCAGCAGGTCGCCGGCCTTGACGAACTGGAAGTCATGCACCGGTACATCGACGACGTAGCCACTGAGCTGCGGGCCGATGATGGTCACCTGGCCCCGCACCAGGGCGTTCTCGGTGCTTTCGATGGCGCTGCTGAATGGCGGCAGGCGCCAGGCATACAGCACCAGCAGGATGCCGGCCAAGGCCACGGCGGCGAAGCTGATGGATGACAGGATGCGTACCCGCCGCGTGCGTACCGGGCTGGTTGGTTCACTGGGCGGTGTGACGCCCTCCGGGGTTTCAGCGATGGCGGTGGTGGTCGTGGTGCGGGTGTCGTCGGTCATCGGGTGGGCGCGCCGGGGGTAGATTCGGTAAGGGTGGCCTGACGTTTCTCATGCCAGAGCCAGGTGCTGCGGATACAGATCCAGATCATGGTCAGGATAGCGATGCTGCCAATCAGCACGAACACATCGTTGTAGGCCATGACGTTCGCTTCACGGGTAGCAGCGCTGGCCAGCAGGCGCATGCCGGCTTCACTGCGCAAGGCAGGGTCGGCAATGATGCCGCCGTAACCGGCACCCCCGCTTTGAACGCGGGCATTGACCAGGGGTTCCAGGTAGCTGAGGCGATCCATCAGGTGGCTGGAGTGAAACTTTTCCCGCCAGGTCTGGAAGGTGCCCAGCAACGCCGCACCAATCAGGCCGCCGAGGTTGTTGCAGATGCCGAACAACACCGAAAAACTGACCAGGTTGCGCGGGTTGGCGCGCACATGGCTGATGCCCAGAGCCATCGATGGGCCGAGGAAGAAGGTGCTGCCGAAGGCCAGCAGGAACTGGCTCAAGTACATCTGAGCCGGGCGTGTGAGGTTGCTGGAACTGCTGTCCATGAAGGCGCCGGCGGCCATGGCCAATAGCGAGACGAACAGCGGGATCACCAAGTGGTTGGGGTTGATGGTGAGGGCGCTGCTGGCCAGGCCTGCGACAGCGCCCAACAGCATGATCCAGTACAGCGTGCGCATCTGCTCGCTGCCCATGTTCAGCGCCTGCAGGAAACCGACCGCGCCGGTGGACTGTTCCGAGGTCACCATGCGGATCAGCACCACGCACAGGGCCAGGCGTATGATGGCGCCACTGCCCAGCCAGTGGGTCATCAACAAGGGGTTGCGGCGATTGTGCTCGATGGCCAGGCCGCTGAAGACCAGCGCGATCGACGCCGCCAGTGCCACGCCGATCCACGGCGCCTCCAGCCACCAGTCGATGCGCCCCAGTGACAGTACGGCGCAGAGCAGTGCGGTACCGCTGGCGATCAAGGTGAAGGTCAGGAAGTCGAGGGGTTCGAATGTTTTAAAACGGTCACCGGGCGGCAATTTCAGCAGCAGTACGCAACCCAGTGCGGTGAGTGCCAGGCCCAGCTCGAACAGGTACAACCCGCGCCATTCGGCGATTTGCAGAAGGTCTTCGGAAAAGATCCGTGCCAGCGGTAGCGCCAGCTGCGAGGCGCCCAGGCCCAGTACCATGGCCTTGAGCCGCCACTGCGCGGGGAAGGCCTGAATCATGTAATACAGCCCCAGCGAGCTGAGCGCCGCGCCGACCATGCCGTGGGCCGCGCGAACGGCGATGGCAGAGTTCAGGTCGTTGACCAGCAGGTGGGCGAAGGTGACCAGCACGTACAGCACCAGAAACACTTCGGTGAAGGCACGCAGGCCAAACTGTTGGCGGAACTTCACCAACAGCAGGTTGATGGAGACGTTGGTCATCACATAGGCGGCCGGCAGCCAGGCCATTTCCGCGGTGGTTGCACCCAGGGCGCCTTGCAGGAACACCAGGTTGGCGGTGACCAGCGCGTTGCCCAGGCCACCGGTGATTGCCACCAGCAGGCCGACCACGCCGTAGGCCAGGCGCTTGGCTCGCGAATGCAGGGGCGTGGAAGGGGAGCCTGGCAGGCTGGGCTTTTCGTGGGGGAGCCACTGGCGGGGGGCGTATTTATCCATCGGCAGACTTTACTTTAGCGGCGCTTGGTGCTGCTAGGTGCGTCCTTTGGTTTTTGTGCTGGGGTCGAGATCGGGCGCCGCCCGCTACAACGCTTTGGCCAGAAACTCGGCCGTGCGGCTTGCCCTGCACCTGGCGACCACCTGCGGGGTGCCGCTGACCACCACCTTGCCCCCGGAATCCCCAGCCCCCGGGCCAATATCGATCACCCAGTCACTCTGCGCCACCACCCGCATGTCATGTTCGACCACCACCACGCTGTGGCCCCCCTCGACCAGGTGGTTGAGCTGCACCAGCAGCCGGTCGATGTCCTGCGGGTGCAAGCCGTTGGTAGGCTCATCCAGCACATACAGCGTGGCCCCTCGGGCCGTGCGCTGCAGTTCGGTCGCCAGCTTGATGCGCTGCGCTTCGCCACCGGACAGTTCGGTGGCAGGCTGGCCCAGGCGCAGGTAACCCAGGCCGATATCCTGCAGCACCTGCAGGCAACGCCGCACGGGAGGCTGGTCGGCAAATGCTGCCAGTGCCTGTTCGACGGTCAGCTGCAGCACTTGCGCGATGTTCATGCCCTGCCAGCTCACCGCCAGGGTTTCGGGGTTGTAGCGGGCGCCATGGCAGGTCGGGCAGGGTGCGTAGACACTGGGCATGAACAGCAACTCGACGCTGACGAAACCTTCGCCTTCGCAGTTGGCGCAACGGCCCTTGGCGACGTTGAAGGAAAACCGCCCGGCATCGAAGCCTTGCGCTTTGGCGTGTTCGGTGCCGGCGAATAGCTTGCGTACATGGTCGAACAGGCCAGTGTAGGTGGCCAGGTTGGAGCGGGGCGTGCGGCCGATCGGCTTCTGGTCGACCTGCACCAGGCGCTTGATGCTGCCAAGGCCCGCACTCACATGGCCGCTGCTGGCCTGTTCCGGCGCGTCTTCCAGGCTCTGTGCTTCGGCCTCGCTCCGTTGCTCGACATGGCCCAGGTGCGCGCCCACCAGTTCCAGCAGGGCCTGGCTGACCAGGCTGGACTTGCCCGAGCCGGAAATACCGGTAACGGCGGTAAAGCAGCCAAGCGGGAAGGCGGCGCTGACGTTGTGCAGGTTGTTGCGGGTGATGCCTTCAAGCTTCAGCCAGTCGCGGGCCTGGCGGGGCTGACGCGTGGTCCGGGCCGGCGCGCTGAACAGGTAGGCGCGAGTGCGTGACGGCTCGACCTCGGCCAGGCCTGCGGGTGGCCCGCTGTACAGAATGGTGCCGCCATGCTCACCGGCCGCTGGCCCGACATCCACCAGCCAATCAGCGCGGCGCATGGTGTCCAGGTCATGCTCCACCACATACACCGAGTTGCCAGCGTGCTTCAGGCGCTGCAGGGCTGCGAACAGTGCTTCGCTGTCGGCGGGGTGCAAACCGGCCGAAGGTTCGTCGAGCACGTAGATCACGCCGAACAGCTGTGAATTCAGCTGGGTGGCCAGGCGCAGGCGTTGCAGCTCACCAGAAGACAGGGTCGGAGTGCTGCGCTCCAAGGCCAGATAACCCAGGCCAAGCTCGAGCAGGGTATCGATGCGTTCGAGCAACTCGTTGGCGATGCGTTGGGCTGCCAGGCGCTTTTCTACCGTCAGCGGGTCCTGTTTTCGGGTCAGGTAGTCCGCTGCCGCCACCTTGCGGAACACATCCGCCAGCGCCTGCAACGACAGCTGCGACAGCTCGGCGATGTCCAGGCCGGCGAAGGTCACGCCCAGCGCCTCGCGCTTCAGGCGCTTGCCCTGGCACAGCGGACAGGGGCTGGGGCGCATGTACTGGGCCACGCGCTTGCGCATCTGCGCGCTCTGCGAGTGCATGAAGGTATGCAGCACGTAACGGCGGGCACCCATGAACGTGCCTTGATAGCTGGGCTCCAGCTTGCGCTTGAGCGCTTCGCGGGTTTGCGCCGGGGTCAGGCCGGCATACACGGGGGCGGTGGGGGTATCTTCAGTGAACAGAATCCAGTCGCGCTGCGCCTGAGGCAGATCGCGCCAAGGCATATCGACGTCATAGCCCAGCGTGACCAGGATGTCGCGCAGGTTCTGACCTTGCCAGGCCATTGGCCACGCGGCCACTGCACGCTCACGGATGGTCAGGGACGGGTCCGGGACCATGGTCGCTTCGGTCACCTCGTAGACACGCCCCAGGCCATGGCACTGCGGGCAAGCGCCTTGGGGCGTGTTTGGAGAAAAGTCTTCGGCGTACAGCAGCGCTTGCCCTGCCGGGTAGTGGCCAGCGCGGGAATAGAGCATGCGGATCGAACTGGACAAGGTGGTCACGCTACCCACCGAGGAACGAGCACTCGGCGTGCCGCGTTGTTGCTGCAAGGCCACCGCTGGCGGCAGGCCCTCGATACTGTCCACGTCTGGCACACCCACTTGGTCAATCAGGCGCCGGGCATAGGGTGCCACCGATTCGAAATAGCGGCGCTGGGCTTCGGCGTAAAGGGTGGAGAATGCCAACGAAGACTTCCCCGAGCCGGACACGCCGGTGAAGACCACCAAGGCGTCGCGGGGGATATCAACATCGATGTTCTTCAGGTTGTGTTCACGGGCACCGCGCACCCGGACGAAACCGCTTGGTGTGGTTGAGCGTGTGGGCATGACGCGGTCCTTGGCTGGCTGAGCCGCCCAAGGTAGCAGTAATTGCGATGCCTGTACGGGATCACGCCATGTTCCACAGGGTGGAACCATATTCAATTGTGCTCTTGAGCTACGCGCGCAAACCTGTGACCTGGCACGACCTGCCCCCCACGTCGTGATCTCAAGGCGAACAACAAGAACGGGAAATCACCCGCGCGAGGAGACTCTGCATGTCCCGACACCAGCACATCCTGGCCTGGCTGAACGATGTGGCCAGCGACCTGCACGCAATCCGTCACGATATCCACGCTCACCCGGAACTGGGCTTTGAAGAAAGCCGTACCTCGGCACTGGTTGCCCGGTTGCTCGAGGCGTGGGGCTACGAGGTGCACACGGGCATCGGCCAGACAGGCGTGGTCGGTGTATTGCGCAATGGCAGCAGCCAACGCCGCCTGGGCCTGCGCGCCGACATGGACGCGCTGCCCATCCACGAAGCAACGGGCGCGGCATACAGCAGCCAGCACCCAGGCTGCATGCACGCCTGCGGCCACGACGGGCACACCACCATGCTGTTGGGCGCCGCACGCTACCTGGCGGCAACCCGGCAGTTCGACGGCACCCTGACACTGATCTTCCAGCCGGCCGAGGAGGGCCAGGGCGGCGCCGAGGCGATGCTGGCCGACGGCTTGCTGGAGCGTTTCCCCTGCGATGCCCTGTTCGGCATGCACAACATGCCGGGGTTGCCGGCCGGGCATCTGGGCTTTCGCGAGGGGCCGATGATGGCGTCGCAGGACCTGCTCACCGTCACGCTCGACGGTGTTGGTGGCCATGGCTCGATGCCGCACCTGACCGTCGACCCGCTGGTGGCGGCGGCCAGTGTGGTAATGGCGCTGCAAACCGTGGTCGCCCGCAACATCGATGCACAAGAAGCTGCGGTGGTCACGGTCGGTGCGTTGCAGGCCGGCGAAGCAGCCAACGTCATTCCTCAGCAGGCGCTGCTGCGCCTGAGCCTGCGCGCGCTCAACGCCGAGGTGCGGGCGCAGACCCTGGCGCGGGTGCGGGCGATCATCGTCAGCCAAGCCGAAAGCTTTGGCTGCCGCGCCAGTATCGAACACCGCCCGGCCTATCCGGTGCTGGTCAACCATGCCGAGGAAAACGCCTTCGCCATGCAGGTAGGGGTCGAGTTGCTCGGGGCTGATGCGGTGGATGGCAACACCCGCAAGCTGATGGGCAGCGAAGACTTCGCTTGGATGCTGCAGCGCTGCCCGGGCGCCTACCTGTTCATCGGCAACGGCGTATCACGGCCGATGGTGCACAACCCGGCCTACGACTTCAATGACGACATCCTGCTGACCGGCGCCGCCTACTGGTGCGCGCTGGCAGAGCGGTGGCTTGCGCCCATCTGATCCTCTTTCTGACGACTGCCGCTGGAACCTGGGCGCGACCGCGCCCGGGCGATCACCCAATCATTGTGTGGAGTGTTCCCTATGCAGACTTCGAGCACCGGCGTGTCGCGTACCCGGCAAGTGGTGGCCGCCGTTATCGGCAACGCCCTGGAATGGTATGACTTTATCGTGTACGGCTTTCTGGCCAGCATCATCGCCCGGCAGTTCTTCCCGTCCGACGACGAATACGCCTCGCTGCTGATGGCATTGGCCACCTTCGGCGTCGGCTTTTTCATGCGCCCGGTGGGTGGCGTGTTGCTGGGCATGTATTCCGATCGCAGAGGCCGCAAGGCTGCCATGCAGATGATCATCCGCCTGATGACCGTGTCGATCGCCATGATCGCCTTTGCTCCGGACTACCTGGCGATCGGCATGGCTGCGCCGCTGCTGATCGTGGTGGCGCGCATGCTGCAGGGCTTTGCCACTGGCGGTGAGTACGCCAGCGCCACGGCCTTTCTGGTGGAAAGCGCGCCGGCCCATCGCAAGGGCCTGTATGGCTCCTGGCAACTGGTGGGGCAATGCCTGGCGGTATTCTCCGGCGCGACGATGGTGGCGCTGGTCACCCACCTGTGCTCGCCCGAGACGCTGGACAGCTGGGGCTGGCGCATCCCGTTCGTGCTGGGCCTGCTGATCGGCCCGGTTGGCCTCTGGATCCGCAAGCACATGGAAGACCCCGAGGAGTTCATCGAGGCGCGTCGCCAGGCCAAAGGCCAGTCGCCGAGCCTGATGCAGGTGCTGCGTGAGCATCGGCGCAGCCTGCTGGTGTCGATGGGCCTGGCCTGTGGTGCGACGGTGTCGTTCTACGTGGTGCTGGTGAACATGCCGACCTTTGCCCACAAGAGCCTCGGCCTGCCGCTGGACCAGGTGCTGCTGGTACAGATGCTTGCCGTAGGGCTGATGACCATCGTCATTCCCTTGGCCGGAGCGTTGTCTGACCGGCTGGGGCGACGCCCGGTGCTGATGGCTTTCACCCTGGCGTTCTTCGTGATGGTCTACCCCCTGTATGTGTGGGTGGCCGCTGCGCCATCCCTGGAGCGACTGCTGGTCATGCAACTGCTGCTGTGCACGGCCATCGGCGGGTTCTTCGGCCCGGCACCTACTGCCTTGGCCGAGCAGTTCCCGGTCGAGGTGCGCTCTACGGGTGTTTCGGTGGCCTATAACGTGGCGGTAATGGTGTTCGGCGGTTTCGCCCCGCTGATCGTCACCTGGTTGACGAAAGTGCTCGGCACCCCCGTTGCGCCATCGTTCTACGTATTGTTTGCCTGTCTTCTGACCCTGTTGGGTACTTATTGCCTGAAAGAAGCACCCCGTGCGGGCAAACCTGCCGCCTTCAACCTTGGAGTGAAACCGTGAAGCCGCTAGCCATCGACCCCATCGTGGCCCTTGACGCCGAGGCGTTGTCCCAATCCATCCATGCCCGCCAGCTGTCCTGCCGGGAAGTGATGCAGGCCTACCTGGCGCACATCGAGCGCTGCAACCCGCAGGTCAATGCGCTGGTGTCGATGCGCCCGGCCGAGGCGCTGCTGGCCGAGGCCGACGAGCGCGACCGCGAACTGGCCCTGGGCCATTCGCGCGGCTGGATGCATGGCATGCCACAGGCCATCAAGGACCTGGCCGCCACTGCCGGGCTGCGCACCACGATGGGGTCGCCGTTGTTTGCCGAGCAGGTTCCCGAGCATGACGCGATCAGTGTGGCGCGGGTACGGGCGAGCGGGGCGCTGATCGTGGGCAAGACCAATGTGCCCGAGTTCGGCCTGGGCTCGCAGACCTACAACACGCTGTTTGGCACTACCACCAACGCCTACGACCACCAGCGTGTGGCGGGCGGCAGCAGCGGCGGGGCGGCGGCTGCCCTGGCCATGCGCCTGCTGCCGGTAGCCGACGGCAGCGACATGATGGGTTCGCTGCGTAACCCGGCAGCGTTCAACAACGTGTTCGGTCTGCGCCCTTCGCAGGGGCGGGTGCCGCACGGGCCGGCACCGGAGCTGTTCGTGCAGCAGCTGGCTACCGAGGGCCCAATGGGCCGCAGTGTGACCGACGTGGCGCGCCTGCTGTCGATCCAGGCCGGCGTCGACGTGCGGGCGCCCTTGTCGCTCAGTGAAGGGCGGCGCGATTTTACTGCCGGGCTGCAGCGTGACTGCCGTGGCGTACGGGTGGGCTGGCTGGGCGATTACAACGGCTACCTGCCGCTGGACGACGGGGTGATGAACCTGTGTGAGGCAGCGCTGGCCGACTTTACCGAGCTGGGTTGTCGGGTCGAGGCCTGCCAGCCTGCATTCGACCTTGCCCGTTTGTGGCAATGCTGGCTGACCCACCGCCATTTCCTGGTGCACGGCAACCTCGGCGGGGCCTATGCCGACCCGAAAAAGCGGGCACTGCTCAAGCCCGAAGCCCAGTGGGAGGTGGCGGGCGGTTTGCAACTGAGTGCGGCGACGCTGTACCAGGCCTCGCTGGACCGCAGCGACTGGTACCGGGCACTGGCCAAGTTGTTCGAACGTTACGATTTCCTGCTGTTGCCCTCGGCCCAGGTGTTCCCTTTCGATGCACAGCAGGCCTGGCCAACGGTGGTCGGGGGGCAGACGATGGACACCTATCACCGCTGGATGGAGGTCGTGATCGGGCCGACCCTGGCCGGCCTGCCGAGCATCAGCGTGCCGGTTGGCTTCAATGCGGCCGGCTTGCCCATGGGCCTTCAGATCATAGGCCCGGCCCAGGCTGACCACGCCGTGTTGCAGCTGGCATTCGCCCATGAGCAGCTCACCCGTTGGGTGCCGCGCTGCCCGCCGCAGGGCCTGCAGGCGCCGTGAAAGCGCCATGCAGGCGCGGATCTTGCTGGCTATTCTGACCATCCCGCTACAAGGAGGTCATACCCATGGGCATCACGGCAGACAATGGCGGCGTGCGTTCGGTGGAACGGGCCCTGGCCATCGTCGACCTGCTCGGCGAACACCAGGCACTGGGCCTTGAAGAGCTGCATTACCTGACCGCGCTGCCCAAGGCTACGGTGTCACGTATGCTCGCCACTTTGCAGGAGCAAGGCTGGGTGTACCGTGGCCTGAGTGACCGGCGCTACCGGTTGAGTGCGCGTCGCCTGTATGGCGACCGCCAGCTGCGTTTCAAGCGGCGCCTCGTGGAAAGCGCTGCGCCACTGCTGCTGGAGCTGAGTGAGCGCACTGGCCTGGTGGTGGACCTGTCGTGTTTCGACGGTGAGCGGCTGGAGGTGATGGAAAGCGCCATCCCCCAGGTCTTGCGCAAGCGGTACCCGCACACCTGTCAAATCGTCGGGCACCATGCCAGCCTGTTCCATTCGGCGATGGGGCGGGCCTGCCTGGGCGAGCTGGCGGTGGATGAAGTGAAGCGCCTGGCATCCCATGCGCGGGTCGGTGACGAAACCGTGCTGCGCGCCATCGAGGAAGAGGCGCACAAGGGCTTTGGCCAGCGCACCGAAGGGCATTGGGAGTACCCGGTGCGCCTGCCGCACCTCATCCGTGCCATCGCCTTGCCGGTGCATGCCGAAGGGCGCCTGGCCGGGAGCATCGCCTTGCATTGGCCGCTGGACCAGGCACCGGTCGAGCGTGTGCTGAACCTGCACCTGAACAGCCTGGCGAGCACCGTGGGCGAGGTGCAGCGGGCTTTGGCCTGATCATTCACTGGCCTTCCCGAAACCCGCTGGGGCTCACCCCCGCCTGCTTGCGAAAGAACCGGCTGAAATAGCCCACATCGGCAAACCCAAGCTCGTGCGCGATTGCCTTCACATTCAGGCTCGAATGCCCGAGCATGCGTTTGGCCTCCAGCACCAGCCGGGCATTGATCACGTTCATTGGCGTCATGCCCAGGTGCTCCTGGCACAGCCGGCCCAGCGTAGCCGGGGTCATGCCCAGCTCTGCAGCGTACTGCGCCAGTGGCCAATGCACGCGATAGTGCATGTCGACCAGCTCACGAAACGCGGTCAACTGCTGGCTGCGTCTTGACACCGGGCGCAGCTCAGCCTGTGGCAGCTGCGGCTCATGACGCAGTACCTGAATCACCAGCGTCAGCAGCAGCGCCATGCTGCTGGCCACATGCTCGCGGGCGCGATTGTGGTACTCCTCGCGCAGGGCACGGCACAGCGGCAGCAGCGGGTCTTCGTCGGCTGGCCATCGCGGCAGGGCGATCACCTGCGGCTTGCGCAGCTGCGCCCCGAGGCTGGGTGCCAGTACCTGGGCGATGCCTTCCAGCGGGTGCTGGGCAGCCGTGATCACTTGGCCTTCGACCTGTCCAGACCAATGAAAACCATGCACCACCTGCGCCGGTACATACACCACGCAGGGCGCCTGCACCTGCAGGCGGTCACTGTCGAACAGCACCTCGCCGCCCCCGGTTTGCAGGTACAGCAGTTGCAGCAGGCCGTCATGACGGTGTGCGGCAATTTCCCAGTTGTGCGCGCCAGAGCGCTTGGAAATCTGCTCCACATGCAGGGATTCGTGCCATACCGGCTGCGCGGCTTCACCGTACAGGGCGTAAGTGGGGATCTTGTTCATGTTGTTGTAATTGTTCTGTCCGCTACAGGGCCACTGTGCCACAGCGACACGCAACCTTCAGGGCGTCGGGGAAAAATTGACCGGAATGTGGTGCGGGTTGCAGGTTTTGTCCATTCTGTCGATGTGCCTGCCGGCCATAGGCTGTGGCCCAGAACAAGCGACACTCTGGAGAGCTGCATGCACAACAACAAGATTCCCTCTCAGTGGCTGGGCCTGGATTCGGCCGTCTGCGTGATTACCGGCGCGGCCGGTGGCATAGGTGCGGCGCTGGCTGCTGCGCTGGTCGAGCAGCAGGCCCATGTGGTGCTGCTGGACCGCGACCTGGGCAAATGCCGCGAACTGGCGGCCACAATGGGTGAGCACAGTGCCGGCGAAATCACTGCCCTGGCCTGTGACATTGCCGACCCGGCCAGCGTGGAGCAGGCCGCCGCCCAGGTACAAGCGCTGCATGGGCGCTGCGATGTACTGGTCAACAATGCCAGCGTGCTGCGCCCCGGCGCACTGGACACGTTGAGCCTTGAACACTGGAACCAGGTGCTCGCGGTCAACCTGAGTGGCTACCTGTTATGCGCCCAGGCCTTTGGCCGCTCGATGTTGGCCCGCGGCCAAGGCCGCATGGTGCACGTGGCCTCGATTGCTGCCCATTATCCGCAGCCCAACAGCGGCGCCTACAGCGCGGCCAAAGCCGGCGTCAGCATGCTGTCACGGCAGATTGCCGTGGAATGGGGGCCGCGCGGTGTGCGCAGCAATGCGGTGTGCCCTGGGTTGATTCGCACGCCATTGTCGGCGGCGTTCTATGCCGACCCAGCGGTGGAGCGCCAACGCAGTGCCATGACTGCCAATCAACGCATCGGCGAACCACAAGACATCGCCGAGGCTGTGCTGTTCCTGGCCAGCCGCCGCGCCGACTATATCAACGGTGCTGAGCTGACCGTGGATGGCGGGCTGGAGAGCATGCCCATGGCCCTGATCCCGCGCCCGGGTTTCGAGGGGGCAGGCCAATGAATACGCGCCATTGCGATGTGCTGGTGATAGGTGCAGGGGCCGGTGGCCTGACGACCGCGATCACGGCGAAAAAACTTGGCCTGGAGGTGGTTGTCATCGAAAAGGACGACTGCTTCGGCGGCACCACGGCATTTTCCGGCGGCGTGCTCTGGGTGCCAGGCAACCCGCACGGCGGTAGCGACAGCCACGCGGCGGCCATGACCTACCTGCGCAACGAAGCAGGCGCGTGCTTCGATGCTGAGGGTGTCGAGGCATTCTTGCAGTACGCCCCACAAATGGTGGCGTTTTTCGAGCGCGAGACGGCCGTGAAGTTCGTGCCTACGCTATACCCCGACTATCACCCGCAGGTCGAAGGAGGCGTTGACGTTGGCCGTTCGATACTGGCCGCCCCCTATGACATTCGCGGTCTCGGCCAGGACATGGCACGCCTGCGCCCGCCGCTGAAAACCATCACCTTCATCGGCATGATGTTCAATTCCTCGAATGCCGACCTCAAGCACTTCTTCAATGCTACCCGTTCGTTCACCTCGTTCCTGTATGTAGCCAAGCGCCTGATGACTCATGTGAAGGAGCTGGCCCTGTACCGCCGTGGCACCCAGGTTACCAGCGGTAATGCCCTGGCGGCGCGGCTGGTGCGTTCGGCGCTGGACCTGGGGATACCAATCCTGACGGGTACCCCGGCGCGGAGGTTGCTGCAAGAAGGTGGCCGCGTGGTAGGTGCCTTGGCCGAGCAGGCCGGCAGCGAGCTGTGCATCCAGGCCCGGCGTGGGGTGGTGCTGGCCTGTGGTGGGTTCTCCCACGATGTGCAACGGCTGCGCCAGGCCTACCCACATGTGCGGCGTGGCGGCGAGCATTTTTCTCCGGTGCCGGCGGGCAATACCGGTGATGGTGCGCGGATGGCCGAGGCGTTGGGGGCCAGGGTCGATATCCGTCTGCAGGCACCCGCCGCGTGGATGCCCGTGTCGAAGGTGCCGGTGGCAGGCGGGCGGCATATAGCCTTTCCGCATTTGCTGGACCGTTACAAACCCGGTGTGATCGGTGTGCTACGTTCGGGCCGGCGTTTCACCAACGAGTCGAATTCCTACCATGACGTGGGCGCAGCGCTGATCGGGGCCTGTGAAGGTCAGGCGGAAACGGCTATGTGGCTGGTGTGCGACCGCCGCACCTTGACCAAGTACGGCCTGGGTTACGCCAAGCCTGCGCCGATGCCGCTGGGGCCGTTGTTGCGCAACGGCTACCTGCTCAAGGGCAAGACCCTGGCCGAGCTGGCCGCCAAGGCCGGGATCGATGCACAAGGGTTGGAGCAGACCGTGCGCGCTTACAACCTCGGAGCAGTTCACGGTGAAGACCGCCAGTTCGGGCGGGGCAGCACTAGCTTCAACCGCTACCTGGCCGACCCGCAGCAGCAGCCGAACCCCTGCGTGGCACCGGTGGCTGAGGGGCCGTACTTTGCCGTGAAGGTGATCATGGGCGACCTTGGCACATTCGACGGGCTACGCACCAGCGTGGTTGGCGAAGTGCTGGCGGCCGACGGCCAGGCCATCGATGGCCTGTATGCCGTAGGTAACGACCGCGCCAGCATCATGGGGGGGAACTACCCCGGGGCGGGTATCACCCTGGGGCCGATCATGACCTTTGGCTACATCACCGGGCGCCACCTGGCAGGTGTCGAGCAAGGGTTGGCAGCGGTGGGCAACGCGCAGGAGGTGGCGTGATGGACAAGCCTGTGGTTGACCACCGCATCTACACCATCCGCCCGCGTGGCATGGCGGCTTTTCTCGACGCTTTCGACCGGTTGGCGATGCCGATTCTGCTACGCCATCTCGGCCCACCACTGGGGTTCTATACCAGCAGCATCGGCCCGCTGAACCAGGTGGTGCACTTGTGGGGCTACGACAGCCTCGATGACTTTGAAAAGCGCAGTGCCGCGCGCGACGCCGACCCGGACTTTGCCGCGTACCTGCATGCCACCCGCGACCTGGTGGTGGCGCAGGAAACGCGGATCATCAGGCCCGCGCACCTGACCAGCCTCAGTCGGCGGTGATGTTGCGTGTGCTGGCGGTTGGGCCGCAACGCGGCCCCGATACACCCCCATAAAAACAACAACAGGTGATACCCATGAACAACCCGCTTGACGTGCGCCAGCTGATCGATCGGCAACCCATCGGCCGCTACCAGAAATGGGTGGTGTTCCTTGGCTTTCTGATCATTGCCCTTGATGGCCTGGACGTGGCCATCATCGGCTTCATTGCCCCGCAACTGAAAAGTGACTGGAACCTGGGTGCGCAAAGCCTAGGCCCGGTATTGAGCGCTGCCTTGATCGGCCTGGCCCTCGGCGCGCTGGTCGCGGGTCCTTTGGCTGACCGCCATGGGCGCAAGGCGGTGTTACTGTGCAGCGTCCTGCTGTTTGGTTCATTCACCTTGGCCTCAGCCTTTTCCCCCAATCTGGAAACCTTGGTGACGCTGCGTTTTCTCACCGGCCTGGGGCTGGGGGCGGCCATGCCCAATGCCAGCACGCTGGTCAGTGAATATGCCCCGGCACGCAGCCGCTCGCTGTTGATCACGCTGGCGTTCTGCGGCTTCTCCATGGGCGCGGCGTTTGGGGGCTTCGTCAGCGCCTGGATGATCCCCAACCTGGGCTGGCGCAGCGTGCTGGCAATGGGCGGGGCATTGCCGCTATTGGTCTTGCCGCTGCTGTACTGGCGCCTGCCCGAATCGGTGACCTTCCTGGTCAGCAAAGGCGCGAATCGCCAACGTATCCTGGACATCGTTCGCCGCCTGGCGCCAGGGCAGGTCAACGCGGACAGTACCTTTGTCATGCCCGGCAAAGGCCTGCCGGCGGGCGGTGCGATCGGTACTGTCCTGTCGCCCCAGTATCGCTTTGGTACTTGCATGCTCTGGGTCGGCTACGTGCTGGCGTTGTTCCTGGTGTATCTGTTCAGTGGTTGGCTGCCGACGCTGGTGAAGGAGGGCGGTGGCTTTTCGGTGTCCGAAGCAGCCATCGTCACGGCCTGTTTCCAGATCGGCGGGCCGCTGGGGGCTGTTACGGTGGGTTGGGCGATGGATCGTTACCCGGCACAGCGGGTGCTGGTGCTGACCTTCCTGTTCAGCGGTGCGGTGATTTTTGCCATTGGCCAGGTGGCCACAGACTTCGCCTGGCTGTGCGTGGTTGCCAGCGCCGTGGGCTTTGGCCTGAATGGCGCAAGTGTTGGCATGAATGCGTTGGCAGCGGCCTTTTATCCAACCCAAGCGCGGGCGACCGGGGCCAGTTGGATGAGTGGCATCGGTCGCATCGGCGCCGTGCTCAGTGCCTTTGCCGGGGCGCAGATGCTGGCGCTGGGCTGGAGCTTCTCCCAGGTTTTCGCTGCGCTGCTGCTGCCTGCCGGGCTGGCGGCATTGGCGGTATGGCTGCACGGGCGTCAGGCTGCACGGCAGCTCAGCGTTCCAGGCTGTACATGCGGCATTCCGCCAACAATGCCAGCAGGTTCGGCTCCCGCTCCCGCGCCTTCAGAAATACCACGCCGATATGCTGCTGCAGGCGATATTGCGGCTGCAAGGCGATCAACCTGACGCGGTTTTCGTACACCGCCGCGATGCGCCCGGGCAGCAAGGCAAAGCCAACCCCCGAGCTGACCATGCTCAGCAAGGTGAAGATATCGTTCACCTGCATGGCCACCTTCGGTTCGAAACCAGCTTGCTGGAACACCCGTGCGCCATCGCGATGAGTCGCGAAGCCTTGGGTGAGGGTGATGAAGGTGGAGTCGGCGAGGTCGGCCAGATCCACTTCGGCCTGCCCGGCGAAGGGCGAGTCGGTGGGCACGGCGAGGTAGATGTCGTCGGAGAACAGCGGCAGTTGTTCGCAGGCCGGGTCGCTGACACTTTCGTCGAGGGAAACGAGGACGGCTTCCAGCTCGTGGTTCTTCAGGCGCTGCAGCAGGTCGACGTTGGAACCCAGGGTCAGGTCGATGTTGAGTTCACTGCGGCGCAGTTTCAGGCCCATGACCAGTTTGGGCACGGTTTTCACCGTGAGCGAGTAGAGTGCGCCCAGGCGGAAACGCTCGGCATAGAAACCGGCGGCTTCGCGGGTCTGGCGCACCATCTGTTCAGCGTCCTGGATCAGCTGGCGAGCTTTCTTTTCCAGTACGTAGGCACTTTCCAGCGGGATCAGCTGGCGGCCTTCGTGCTTGAACAGCGGGCAGCGCAGCGCGCTTTCCAGTGAATGGATGGCGCGGTGCACGCTGACGGCGCTGGTGGACAGTTCGGCGGCGGCGCGGCCAAGGTTGCCGGTGCGCATGAACGCGAGGAAGGTGTCCAGTTTTTTGAGGGTCAGTTCTTCGTCGATCAGCATGGGGCGGCCTGAGCGTGGGCAATTGCAGAATCTTGCCTGTTGAGGTGAAAACCTGGGGCGGCAAAGAGGCCCCGAAGGCTCACTGCATGGACTCGATCAACGCCCATAGCGCTGGGTCGGTAAAGTCCTGTATCACCCGCTGCGCACCCGCGGCGAGTAGTCGCTCCGGCGTCTGCGTGGTGGCAACGCCCACGGTGAAGATCCCCGCGCCACTGGCTGCCGCCACGCCCGGCAGAGAATCCTCGAAAGCCAGCGCCTGTCGGGCCTCGGCACCCAGCCGCTGCAGGCCGGTAAGGTAGGGCAGCGGGTCTGGCTTGGGCCGGGCCAGTTCCTCGGCCACCAGCACATGCTCGAAGCGCTGGCCCAGGCCCATGGCCTTGAGCATGTGCTCGGCGTTCAGCCGCGGTGCGTTGGTGACCACGCACATGCCGATGGCGCGCGTCTGGGCGTACTCCAGCAGGCGCAACAGGCCCGGCAGCGGTTGCAATGAGGGCGACATGTCGCGGAACAGTGCCTCCTTGCGGTCGGCCAGGGCCAGGCATTGTTCGCGACTGGCGCCACTGAACAGCTCGGCGAACAGTTCACCATTGGCGCGGCCGCTCACCTGGGCATCGAACTGTGCCTGGCTCAGCTCGCGGCCGTCCTGCTCCCGTAGCAGTTGGCGAAAGGCCTCCAGGTGCAAAGTGTCGGTGTCGGTCAGGGTTCCATCCAGGTCGAACAGCAGGGCAGTCAGCATCGGGTATCCAGATCAAGAAAATACAGGCCTGGGGATCATAGCGAAAGCTGACGACAAAGGGGGCTGTTCAGCACGCCTCGAAAGGAGTACAAATGTGCTCCATGGACAACCTTACCCCCAAACGCCGCGCCATCTTCGAATTCATCCGTGAGCGTATCGCCGATCACGGCCAGCCGCCGAGCCTGGCCGATATCGCCACGCGCTTCGGTTTTGCCTCGCGCAGCGTCGCCCGCAAGCACATCACGGCCTTGTGCCAGGCCGGCTACATCGATGTCACGCCGAACCAGGCGCGGGGCATTCGCCTGGCGGCACCGCTGCGCCGGCCAGAAATCCTCGAAGTGCCGGTGCTGGGCCAGGTGGCGGCAGGCGCCCCCATCGGCCCTGACGTCGACATCCACGAGCAGCTGCTGCTCGACCCCAGCCTGTTCCGGCGTACCCCCGACTACCTGTTGAAGGTGCGTGGCGACTCGATGATCGACGACGGCATCTTCGACGGTGATTTGGTCGGTATCCTGCAGCAGGCAGATGCCCGCGACGGGCAGGTCGTGGTTGCCCGCCTGGACGGCGAAGTGACCATCAAGCGCCTGCAACGCCAGGGCAAGCATTACCGACTGTTGCCCCGCAACCCGGCCTATGCCCCCATCGATGTGCAGCCAGAGCAGGAGTTCTTCATCGAAGGCGTGTTCTGCGGCTTGCTGAGGCGCGACTGATGGGCGCGGTGGTCGACCTCGACCGGCTGCTTGACCAGCGCCGGATATGGCGCGGCCGGCAGGCCCAGGCGCGGCCACTCGGGTTGCAGCCGACCGGCCATGCTGCGCTCGACGAACGTTTGCCGGAAGGCGGCTGGCCGGCATCAGCACTGAGCGAATTGTTGCTGGCCAGCCCAGGGTGTGGCGAATTGCAGCTGCTCTGGCCAACCCTGGCCAGGCTGAGCGCTGAAGCCAGCCGGGTGGTGCTGGTGGCGCCGCCTTTCATTCCTTATGCCCCGGCCTGGCAGGCAGCGGGGGTAGACCTTCGCTGGTTGGTGCAGGTGGACGCTGAACCTGCCGATGCCCTTTGGGCTGCCGAACAGTGCCTGCGCTCGGGCAGTTGCGCCGCCGTGCTGTGCTGGCCGGAACGTGCCGACGACCGTGCCCTGCGGCGCTTGCAGGTGGCCGCCGAAACCGGCCAGGCCCTGGCCTTTGCCTGCAGGCCGCAACAGGCTGCGCACAACCCGTCACCGGCAGCCCTGCGCATTGCCGTCGACACCCGCCCGGCGCAATGGCGCGTGCTGAAAAGCCGCGGCGGCATGGCGCCAGCGCTGCCCATCGCCTGCCCGGTGCGGGGCTGATGCAACATGCTCTGGGCCTGCATCCTGCTGCCGCAGCTGGCGCTGGACACCGTCCTGCGTGAACGCGACGATCCCGATACGCCTTTGGTGCTCATTGGCGGGCCGACCCAACGGCGCGTGTTACAGGCAGTCAACCCAGCTGCGGCGGCACTTGGCCTGCGGGCCGGGCAAACCCTGACGGCAGCGCATGCTTTGGCGGATGGGTTCACCTGCGTCGAGACCGACCCCGGCCGCATCGACCAGATGCAGCAGCTGCTGGCAGCCTGGGCCTACCGTTTCAGCGCGCAGGTCAGCCTGCATTACCCACGGGCACTGCTGCTGGAAGTAGGCTCCAGCCTGCAGCTGTTCGGCTCCTGGCCCTTGTTGCAAGCACGCCTGCGCCAGGAACTGGCCGAGCTCGGCCTGCGTCAACGCATTGTGCTGGCCAGCAACCCGGTGGCGGCACGCATGCTCGCCAATGCGCACGACGGGCTGGCCGTGAGCGACGCGGACACCACCCGCGCAGCGCTGCTGCACATGCCAATCAGCCGGGTCGGCCTGCCGCCAGAGGCCACCGAAGCCTTTGCCCGCATGGGCCTGCGGCAGTTGGGCCAAGTCCTGGCCTTGCCGCGCGATACCCTGGCCAGGCGCTTTGCGTCGCAGGTGCAGCTTCACCTCGACCAGTTGCTGGGGCTGCGTAACCTGGGGTTGGACTTCTATCAGCCACCGGACCGCTTCGAAACGCGACTGGAGCTGAACTTCGACGTCGAATCGCACCAGGCACTGTTATTCCCGCTGCGGCGAATGCTCAACGACCTGGCGGCATTCCTGGCCGGGCGCGACTGCGGCGTGCAGCGCTTCTGCCTGCACCTGGAGCATGTGGAGGGGCCGGATACCTTGCTCAAGGTGGGCTTGCTGGCGGCCGAACGCGATGCCGCGATGCTGTTCGAACTGGCCCGTGGGCGCCTGGAGCCCCTGCGCATCCCGGCACCGGTGCGCAACCTGCGCCTGGTCGCCGAGGACTTGCCAGCCTTCGTGCCGCAGCACCAGGCGCTGTTCGACCCACGGCCGCAACAGGCGCAACCCTGGGATCAATTGCGTGAGCGGTTGCGCGCGCGCCTGGGCGATGAGGCCGTGAAAGGCTTGTGCGCGGCAGCCGACCACCGCCCCGAATGCGCCTGGCAGCGGGTAGAGCAGGGTGTCCAGGGCTCTATGCCGGTTGCCCCGGGCAGTCGCCCGGGTTGGTTGCTGCAGGCGCCGGTGGCGCTGAATGACGCCGGTTACCAGGTACAGGGCCTGGCGGAGCGCATCGAGTCGGGCTGGTGGGATGGCGGCGACGTGCGACGCGACTATTACCGCATCGAAACCCGGGACGGCTTGCGCGGTTGGGCCTATCGCGACCTGGGCCAGGCGGGGCCGCTGTGGTTGCAGGGCTGGTTCGCATGAGCACTCCGGGTTATGCCGAGCTGCATTGCCTGTCCAATTTCAGCTTCCAGCGCGGTGCGTCGAGCGCTGACGAGCTGTTTCGACGGGCAAAGGAGCAGGGCTACGATGCCCTGGCCATCACTGATGAATGCACCCTGGCGGGTATCGTCCGTGCCTGGCAGTCTGCCAAAACGCACCAGATGCGGCTGATCGTTGGCAGCGAAGTGCAGTTGCACGACGGCCCCAAGCTGGTGTTGCTGGTTGAAAGCCTGACCGGCTACCAGAACCTGTGCGCATTGATCACCCGGGGCCGGCGGCGGGCGGCAAAGGGTGAGTACCAGCTGTTGCGTGATGACCTGCTGCAGCACCATCAAGGCTTGCTGGCCTTGTGGGTGGCCGATGACAGCGCTGATACGGCGACCGGCCAGTGGCTGCGCAGCGTGTTCGCCGAGCGCCTGTGGCTGGCCGTGCATTTGCACCGCGGCAGTGACGATGGCCAACGCCTGCAGCGGCAGCGTGCGCTGGCAGCGGCGTTGGGCATCCGTGCCGTGGCCTGTGGCGATGTGCATATGCATGTACGTGGCCGCCGAGCCCTGCAGGACTGCATGACTGCCATCCGCCAGCACTGCCAGGTGGCCGAGGCCGGGCGCTTCCTTTTTGCCAACGGCGAGCGGCACCTGCGCACCCAGGCGCAACTGGCCGAGCTGTATCCGCCCGACCTGCTGGCCGAGACCTTGGCCATTGCCCGGCGCTGCCAGTTTGACCTGAGCGAACTGAACTACCAGTACCCCCGCGAACTGGTCCCCGAGGGGCACACCCCGGCAAGCTGGTTGCGTGAACTGTGCGAACAGGGCTTGCCCTCGCGCTGGCCGGGTGGGCCGAGCGACAAGGTGCGCGCGGTACTGGCCAAGGAGCTGGGGCTGATTGAAGAGCTGGGTTACGAAAGCTACTTCCTGACCGTGCACGATATTGTCGCCTTTGCTCGCAGCCAGCGGATCCTGTGCCAGGGTCGCGGCTCTGCAGCCAACTCGGTGGTGTGCTTCGTACTGGGTATCACCGAACTCGACCCCATGGCGCACCGCCTGTTGTTCGAGCGCTTCCTGTCGCGCGAGCGTAACGAACCGCCCGACATCGATGTGGATTTCGAGCACGACCGCCGCGAAGAAGTGATCCAGTACGTGTTCCGCCGTTATGGCCGGCACCGGGCGGCGCTGACTGCAGTGGTCAATACCTACCATGCCGCTGGTGCAGTACGGGATGTGGCGCGGGTGCTGGGGTTGCCGATGGATCAGGTCGATGCCCTGGCCAAATGCTGTGGCCGCTGGAGCGACCGCATACCCGACGAGCAACGCCTGGCCGAGGCCGGTTTCGACGCGGGCAACCCGTCCTTGCGGCGGGTGCTGGTGCTGGCCGGCGAGCTGATCGGCTTCCCTCGGCACCTGTCACAGCATCCGGGTGGTTTTGTCATCTCCCAGCAACCGCTCGACCAACTGGTCCCGGTGGAGAATGCCGCCATGGCCGAGCGCACGGTGATCCAGTGGGACAAGGACGATCTGGACATGGTCGGCCTGCTGAAGGTCGATGTACTGGCCCTGGGCATGCTCAGCGCGTTGCGCCGCTGCTTCGACCTGTTGCAGCGCCACCGCGGCCGGCAGTTGACCCTCGCGACCATCCCCAGCGAAGACCCGGCCACCTACGCAATGATCAGCCGCGCCGAAACCATGGGCGTGTTCCAGATCGAGTCGCGCGCGCAAATGGCCATGTTGCCGCGGCTGCGCCCCAACACGTTCTATGACCTGGTGATCGAAGTAGCCATCGTCCGCCCTGGGCCGATCCAGGGTGACATGGTGCACCCGTACCTGCGTCGGCGCCTGAAGCAGGAGCCGGTGACCTACCCGTCGCCGCAACTTCAGGAAGTCTTCGAGCGCACCCTGGGGGTGCCCCTGTTTCAGGAGCAGGTGATGGAGCTGGCCATGGTCGCCGCCGACTACAGCCCGGGTGAGGCCGACCAGTTGCGTCGCAGCATGGCCGCCTGGAAGCGCCACGGCGGCCTGGAGCCGCACCGCGAGCGGCTGGTACAGGGCATGCTGCGCAATGGTTACGACCTGGCGTTTGCCGAACGCATCTTCGAGCAGATCAAGGGCTTTGGCAGCTATGGCTTTCCGGAGTCACATGCGGCCAGCTTTGCCTTGCTGTGCTATGCCAGCAGTTGGTTGAAATGCCACGAACCGGCGATTTTCACCTGCGCGCTGGTCAACAGCTGGCCCATGGGTTTCTACAGCCCCGACCAGCTGTTGCAGGAGGCACGACGCCAAGGCATCGAGGTCCGACCAGTGGATGTTTGCCACAGCGAGTGGGACTGCACCCTTGAGCCAGATGCGCAAAGCACCTTGGCCCTGCGCATGGGCTTGCGCCTGGTGCGGGGGTTGGCCGAAGCCGATGTCAGGCGCCTGGAGCAGGCCAGGGCACAGCGGCCGTGGCGCGACGTCGAAGACCTGTGCCTGCGCGCCGGGCTGGATGCCCGCGCCCGTGCCCACCTGGCCGACAGTGGGGCGCTGCGGGCCTTGGCCAGCGACCGGCACCAGGCCCGCTGGCAGGTGGCGGCGGTGCAGGCGCAACTGCCGCTGTTCGCTGATGTGCAGGCCTTGCCAGAGGTGGCGGTGAACTTGCCGGTGCCGACGGTGGGCGAGGATCTGGTGGCTGATTACCACGCCTTGGGCACTACGTTAGGGCCGCATCCGTTGACCTTGTTGCGTTCGCGGCTACGCGCGCTGGGTTGCCGCAGTTCTGCCGAGCTGCACAGCGTCGAGCATGGCGACAGCATCACGGTGGCCGGGCTGGTGGTGGGGCGGCAGCGGCCACAGACCGCCAGCGGGGTAACCTTCGTGACCCTGGAGGACGAACACGGCATGGTCAATGTGGTGGTATGGCGCGAGCTTGCCGAGCGGCAAAGGCGGGCGCTGGTCGGCTCGCAACTGCTCAAGGTCAGCGGGCGGCTGGAACAGGAAAATGGTGTGAGGCACCTGATCGCCCGGCGACTGGAGGATGTAAGCCCGCTGTTGCAGGGGCTGGATGTGCGTAGCCGAGACTTTCATTAGGCTGATTGCTTTGCCACCATGACTTCTCCATGGGTCGTGAGCGCCCGCACGGCGCTCATCCTCACAGCACAGCGCAAAATTCGCTAGACCATCGCCAACCGCTGCTTGCGTGACGGTGCCGGGAAAGCCTGGTCGATCGCGCGCAGGTCTTCGCGGGTCAAGCTCAACGTACCCGCCGCCGCGTTCAGCTGAACATGCGCCGGCGCCACAGCTTTGGGAATGGCGATGACGCCGTCGTGGCGGGTTACCCAGGCCAGGCTGACCTGGGCCGGTGTGGCCCCATGGCGCGTGGCGATTTCCGCCAGCACAGGGTGCTGCAGCAACCGCCCGGCCTGGGCCAACGGGCAGTAGGCCATGGTCGGCAGTGCATGCGCTTCGCACCATGGCAGCAGGTCAAACTCGATGCCCCGCTGGGCCGGGTTGTAAAGCACCTGATTGGTGGCGCAATCAGGGGTGTGCAGTTCGCGCAGGTCGTCGACGTCGAAATTGGACACGCCCCAGTGTTTGATCTTGCCTTGCTCGCGCAGGCGCTCGAAGGCCTCGACGGTTTCCTCCAGCGGGTGCTGGCCACGCCAGTGCAGCAGGTACAGGTCGATGCAGTCGGTGCCCAGGCGTGCAAGGCTGCGTTCGCAGGCTGCGGCCATGCTGCGTCGGCCGGCGTTGTGCGGGTAGACCTTGCTAACCAGGAACACGTGGTCGCGGCGCCCGGCAATAGCCTGGCCGACGACCTCTTCCGCACCGCCTTCGGCATACATCTCGGCGGTGTCGATCAGGCTCAGGCCTAGCTCGATACCCTGTTGCAGGGCCGCCACTTCCGCAGCCTTGCGCCCAGGGTCTTCGCCCATGTACCAGGTGCCCTGGCCGATGGCCGGAACACGCCTGCCTGCCAGTTTCACGTAACGCATGTCACCTCCGGGATCCGAGTGTTGGAAAGTACAACCTCAAGCAGCGCCTGCGCTGCGGTGGAAAGCTTGTGTTCGCTGAGGGCAATCACGCCGATCCGCCGCTCGACGGTGGGCTCGACCAAGGTCACGCAGCGCGCGCCCAGTTCCTGCATCTGGTTGATGCACAGTGCCGGCACGGCACTCACCCCCAGGCCGCTGGCCACCATGCGGCCAATGGTCGCCAACTGATGGCTTTCGAAGGCCACGGCCAGCTTGCCATGTTGGGTGGCCACATTCTGCTCCATCAGCAGGCGCACGGCCGAGGGGCGTTGCAGGGCCACGAAGTCCTCGGCCATCAGTTGCGCCCAGCTCACCTGGGGCAGCAGCGCCAGGGGCGAATCGGCGGGCACCACCGCGACGAAGCGGTCCATGTACAACGGATGGAAGTTCAGCCCGTCGATGTTGTCCGGCTCGAAGCCGATGCCCAGTTCGACGCGCCGATGGCGCACCAGTTCCTGCACCTGTTCGTTGATCACGTCATGCACGGTGACATTGACCTTGGGGTAGCGCTGGCGAAACACCTTGAGCGAATGCGGCAGCAGGTTGCCGGCAAACGCCGGCATCGCCGCCACCGATACCCGGCCCAGTTGCAGGGTGAAGCGCTGGCGCAGCATTTCTTCGGTGTCGTCCCAGTCGGCCAGCAGTCGCCGTGCCAGTGGCAGCAGCACTTCGCCCTCGGCGGTAAGGCTGACACTGCGTGTGGTGCGGCTGAGCAGGGCACCGCCGAGGTTTTCTTCCAGGGCCTTGATGGTCAGGCTCAGGGCCGGTTGCGACACATGCAGGTGTTCACCGGCCTGGGCGAAACTCTGATACTTGGCCACGGCGACAAAGGCGCGCAGTTGCTTGACGTTCATGACGGGCCTATTGTTTGTTTTGTAAAAGTTATCAATCGATGACGAAAACAAAATTAACAAATCAGTCGCTTGCGGTGAAGATGGTTACACACGCTCACCGACAACCTCGTCGGTTCAACAACTACAAAAGGCGGATCAGCATGGCCGGACTGGACAAGCGCGTTGCAACCTATGAACAGGCCCTTGAAGGCCTGACCGACAACATGACGGTACTGGCCGGTGGTTTCGGCCTGTGCGGTATCCCCGAAAACCTCATCAACGAAATCAAGCGTCGCGGCGTCAAGGGCCTGACCGTGGTCTCCAACAACTGCGGCGTGGACGGCTTTGGCCTGGGCGTGCTGTTGGAAGACCGGCAGATCCGCAAGATGATCGCCTCCTATGTGGGCGAAAACGCCGAGTTCGAACGCCAACTGCTCAGCGGCGAACTGGAAGTGGAACTGACCCCGCAGGGCACCCTGGCCGAGAAAATGCGTGCGGGCGGTGCCGGCATCCCGGCGTTCTTCACCGCCACCGGCTACGGCACGCCGGTCGCCGATGGCAAGGAAGTGCGCGAGTTCAAGGGCCGCAAGTACATCCTTGAAGAGTCCATCACCGGCGACTTTGCCATCGTCAAAGGCTGGAAGGCCGACCACTACGGCAACGTGGTGTACCGCAACACTGCGCAGAACTTCAACCCGCTGGCGGCCACCGCCGGCAAAATCACCGTGGTGGAAGTGGAAGAGATCGTCGAGCCCGGCGTGCTGCTGCCCAGCGAAATCCACACCCCGGGCATCTACGTGGACCGTGTCATCGTCGGCACCTTCGAAAAGCGCATCGAAAAGCGCACCGTCAAGGCCTGAGCGCCATCCACCAGAACAACAAAGAGACTCTGACCATGGCACTGACCCGCGAACAGATGGCACAACGCGTCGCCCGTGAACTGAAGGACGGCTATTACGTCAACCTGGGCATCGGCATTCCGACCCTGGTGGCCAACTACGTACCCGCCGACATGGATGTGATGCTGCAATCGGAAAACGGCCTGCTCGGCATGGGCGAATTCCCCACCGAAAGCACCCTCGATCCCGACATGATCAACGCCGGCAAGCAAACCGTCACCGCCCGCCGCGGCGCCTCGATATTCGACTCGGCGCAGTCGTTCGCCATGATCCGTGGCGGCCATGTTGACCTGACCGTACTCGGTGCGTTCGAGGTGGATGTGCAGGGCAACATCGCCTCGTGGATGATCCCGGGCAAACTGGTCAAGGGCATGGGCGGGGCCATGGACCTGGTAGCGGGTGCCGACAATATCATCGTCACCATGACCCACGCGTCCAAGGATGGCGAGTCCAAGCTGTTGCCGCAGTGCAGCCTGCCGCTGACCGGCGCCGGCTGCATCCGCAAGGTGCTGACCGACCTGGCCTACCTGGAAATCGAAAACGGCGCCTTCATCCTGCGCGAAACCGCACCGGGGGTAAGCGTCGAGGAGATCATCGAGAAGACCGCCGGCAAGTTGATCGTGCCGGATGATGTCAAGGAAATGACTTTCTAAGGCTTCACCCGATCTTGCCCTGTGGGGGCGGGTTCACCCGCGGATGCGACGGTACATTGACCACCGCATTTGCAGGTAAACCCGCTCCCACAGGGTTTTTGTGTTGCCTGGCAATACTGCTTCACCTCATAAAACCAATAAAAGGAATGCCACTGTGGCCGCTGAAATCCAAGACAGCCGTTCCGCGCGCTTTGCCTTGCGCTGCTCCAACTGGGCCGAACGCTGGTTCCCCGATTCCTGGGTATTCGCCGCCTTGGCGGTACTGCTGGTGTGCATTGGCGCACTGGCAATGGGGGCCAAACCCACCGACACCGCCAAGGCCTTTGGCGATGGTTTCTGGAGCCTGATCCCGTTCACCATGCAGATGGCTTTCGTGGTCATCGGTGGCTATGTGGTGGCCAGCTCCCCACCCGCCGCACGGCTGATCGACCGCCTGGCGCGCATCCCCGCCAATGGCCGTTCGGCAGTGTGCTGGGTCGCGCTGATCTCAATGCTGGCCTCCTTGCTCAACTGGGGGCTGTCACTGGTCTTTGGTGGCTTGCTGGTCCGCGCCCTCGCGCGGCGCACCGACCTCAAGATGGACTACCGCGCCGCTGGCGCAGCCGCCTACCTGGGCCTGGGCGCAGTGTGGGCGCTGGGCCTGTCATCATCGGCAGCGCAGTTGCAGGCCAACCCGGCCAGCTTGCCGCCGTCGATCCTGTCGATTACCGGGGTGATTCCGTTCACCGAAACCATCTTCCTCTGGCAGTCCGGGGTGATGCTGGCGGCGCTGGTGATTGTCTCGCTGGTAATCGCCTATGCCACCGCCCCTGGCCCGAACAGCGCGCGCAGCGCTGAAGACTGCGGTGTCGATCCCAGTTTCACGGCACCCCCTGCGCCGCAACGCACCCGCCCGGGTGAGTGGCTGGAGTACAGCCCGATCCTGATCCTGCTGTTGGTGGCCCTCGCTGCCGGCTGGCTGTACCAGGAGTTCGCTACCAAACCGGCGATTACCGCGATCTCCGGCCTGAACACCTATAACCTGCTGTTCATCATGCTCGGTGCCTTGCTGCACTGGCGCCCGCGCAGTTTTCTTGACGCCGTGGCACGTGCCGTGCCGACCACCACGGGTGTGCTGATCCAGTTCCCGCTGTATGGCTCGATTGCAGCCATTCTGACTCAAGTGAAGGGCGTGGATGAGCAGACCCTGGCCCACCACATTTCGCTGTTCTTCACCCAGATCGCCACCCATGACACCTATGCCTTGCTGATGGGTGTGTATTCGGCGGTGCTGGGCTTCTTCATCCCTTCGGGCGGGGGTAAGTGGATCATCGAGGCGCCCTACGTGATGTTGGTGGCCAATGACCTGCAGTACCACCTGGGTTGGGCCGTGCAGATCTACAACGCTGCCGAAGCCTTGCCGAACCTGATCAACCCGTTCTACATGCTGCCGCTGCTGGGCGTGCTGGGGCTCAAGGCACGCGACCTGATCGGTTTCTCGTTCGTGCAGTTGCTGGTGCATGTGCCATTGGTGCTGGTGTTGCTGTGGGCGCTGGGAACCACGCTGCAGTACGTTCCACCTGTGATGCCATGAAGGCGGGGCCGCGCTGCGGCCCCAGCATTTCAGCGCGCAAACGCCGCATCGGCTGCGTGCTGTAGGGGCCCAGCCGGCGCAGTTGCTGGTCGTGGTGCCCCACGGCGACGAGTGAATCACCTGGGGTCGCCACGCGTGACCTGCCTGAACCGTTCACTTTCTCATCTGTGAAACGCTCACATCTCGCTATACCTACTCCCTTACACTTTTTGCCTGCCGATTTTTTGACGAATCGCCCGGATGCCCATTGAATTTTATTATGGTGTCGGATCATTGACGTAGTGTCACTGTGCCCATAAGCTCAATTCAACAGCACCACATCTCCCACCACACCTCGCCACCAACTCATTGATTTTCCTATTTAAAGGAAGGGCGTATGCGCACGACTCTGATAATCAAATCGATGTTCTTGCTGGTGCTGTTGAGCGGCGCTGCGCGCGCAGCGGATTCGTATATCAGCCAGAACAGTATCATCCCTGTTTCAACCGCTGGCTGGTTCTTCGCGTTCGCTGTGGTGGGTTTTGTGGCGGTGGCCAACCGCCGAAAAATCTGAAGCTTGTTGTTTGACGGGTAATGCCATTGGCTCCGTACCTGGCTTGTCAATTTCCCAACCGTTGCTATATTCCCAGTACCCCGTGAAGGTCCACGGTTACCGGGCATCGCAACCCAGGCTGCACAGCGTCAAGGTAAGGGCCTCCAGGAAGGTCGAGGCCATCGCGGCACGGTTACGCCGCGAAGCGGAGCGAGAGTTGGTGTGTTGTTCTCATTCAGTGCTCTTTGTCGGGCCATTTGGCCGGAGGGACCCTCATGGTGCGTTCAATATTTGCCGCGTTCTGCATGCTGTCAGTGTGGTCCGGTGCGGGCTACGCCGATCAGACCAGTTCCACCTACCTGCTCAGCCCTGGCGATGTCGTGATGGTTTCGGTGTGGCAGGAAGACAGCCTGCGTCAAGAAGCCACCGTACTTCCCGATGGCAGTATCACCTTCCCACTGGCCGGGCGCATCGATGTCGCCGGTCTTGATGTAACGGCAGTCGAAAAACAAGTGGCTGCCAAACTGGAAAAATTCCTGCCCGATCCTAATGTCAGCGTTGTCGTCAAGAGCATCGCCGGCAACCTGGTTTATGTTCAAGGCAAAGTGATCAAGCCCGGCCCCGTGCAAATGGCAGGCCCTACTGCAGTGTTGCAGGCCTTGAGCATGTCTGGCGGCCTGGACAAGTTTGCCGACGAAAGCGAAATCAAGGTGGTTCGCGGTACCGGCGCTTCCCAAAAAATCCTGCCCGTGCGATATAAGGACCTGGTGTCTGGGCGGGACATGTCCACCAACATCCAACTTCAGGCTGGCGATACGCTGGTCGTCCCTTGATCTTGCCTTTAATAAGAACACTTAATGCCTCTTCTTAGAACAACTAGCATTGCAACGGCAATCTTGGTCTTGCCGTTTACGGAGTCGGTCCTGGCGGCAAATTGGCAGTCTACGGTGGTGGTACCGACAACCGTCGAATACGACAGCAACCCTTTGCTGCTGTCGTCGGGGGAGAAGGGCGTAACGCGGACGATCATTGCGCCCGATTACACCCTGATCGGTACTTTCGACCGTGACGAGTTGAGGTTGGGGCTGGGCATGAATGTGTTGCGCTCGTCCGACACGGATGTGGTCGATGACCGTGAAGACCCCGATATCAGCCTAGGCTGGCAGCGCACCACCGAGCGTGGGCGTTTCGGCCTTTTGGCGCGCTATAACGAAAGCTCGACGCTGTCGGGGACGGTGCTGGACACCGGCGTCATCACCACCGACGGTACCCAGAAGCTCTACACCCTGACTGGCAACTGGAGCCAGGCGGTGACCGAGCGCAGCACCTTGAGCAACGAAACGACCTACAACCGTGCCCGTTATGACATCAGTACGCTGACGGGTTACGACGAACTGGCGAACGTCTTTACCTGGACTTACGCCTGGAGCGAACGGGCCGATGTCTATACCCGCTTTGGTGCCCGCCGCTACGAGCCTGAGCAAGACCTGACCGCTACCGCTTCCAACAGCTACACCCCGGCAGTGGGCATCAAGTACCAACTTGCCGAAGGCCTGAGTGCCGACGCGCACATTGGCGTCAACCAGGTGTCGGGGGACGAGGGCGGCCGACGCGGGGAGGGGGGTGTTGCATTGCTGTACACCGGTACCCGTGCCGATGCCAGTTTTACCGCCGAGCGCAGCACGGTGGCCAGCGCCGAGGGTGGCTTTGCCGAGCTGGACCAGGTGCGTGGCGTGTGGAGTTACGCGCTTACCGAGTTGACCCGGGTGGGAGCCGACGCTGCCTGGCAGGACAGCAAAGGCCAGTCACCCAACACGTTGCAGACTTACAGCGTGTGGGCCAGCCGCGAATTTTCGCCGTATTGGGACCTGCGCCTGTCGCTGATGTACAAGGAACGGCAGCAGGACCGCGAAGCTGATGCGACCGCTACGATCGTTGGTTTGACGTTGACGTACAGGTACCCCGACATCTGAACTTCAGGCAGGTGGCCCCATGAAGTCTGACTACGAGCTGTCCCTCAGAGATTACATCGCCATTATCAAGGACAGAGCCCTGGTGTTAGGGGTCAGTGCCGCAGTCATTCTTGCCGCGACCGTGGCGGTCGCCTTGATGGTGCCGCCGATTTACCAGTCGACCGGCACCATCCTGGTGGAGTCGCAGCAGATTTCGCCCGAACTGGTGTCGACCAACACCACCAGCTTTGCCGATGAACGCATCGAGGTGATCCGCCAGCGGGTGATGACCCGTGAAAACCTGCTGCGGATCATTGGCAAGTACGACCTGTTCGCCGACAAGCGCCTTAGCGAAAGCGACAAAATCGACCAGATGCGCAGTGCCATTGTGGTCGAAACCCTCACCACCTTCGTGCGCGGGCGGGGTGAAGCGACCGTGGCCTTCAACGTGTCGTTCGAGCACAAGCAGGCGCAGGTGGCCAAGGAAGTCGCCGATGAACTGGTGACGCTGTTCCTCAACGAAAACCTCAAGCAGCGTACCGAGCGGGCCAATGAAACCACCGAATTCCTCACCCAGGAGGCCAACAAGCTCGGCGCTGAACTGGCCAGCCTGGAAAACCAGCTGGCTGATTTCAAGCAGGCCCATGCGAATGCCCTGCCCGAGCACCAGACCCTGCGCATGAACATGCTGTCGCGCTCGGAGCTGGAGTTCCGCGAGGTCGACCGCGACTACAAGGCTGCTCAGGAAGAACTGCGTTACCTGGAGCTGGAACTGTCTGCGGCCAATGCCGGCCTGGCGACCAAGGCAGTGGAGGGTGCCCGCCCAAGCAGTGCCGATCAGCCCCAGGACCTGGCAAGCCTGAAGGCCGAGTACGCCCGGCTGCTGACCCGCTACAAGGATGCCCACCCGGATGTGGTGGCGCTAAAACGCAAGATCCAGGCGCTGGAAGCCACGGGTGGTCGTGCTTCGGCCGCTTCCACGGTCAGCCTCGATGCGGCCCGGGTGCGCGCCAAGATGAGCGCCGCCCAGGAACGCATCGCTTCGCTGGCCCAGCAGAAACGCGAGCTGACCCGAAAGATGGAAGGCTACGAAGCCGAGATTCTAGAAGCGCCGCAGGTCGAGCGTGGTCTGGTGACCTTGATGCGCGACCACGACAACGCCCGCAAGAAGTACGAAGAAATCCGCGCCAAGGAAATGGGCGCGAAGATTACCGAAAGCCTGGAGCAGGAAAACAAGGCCGAACGCTTTGTGCTGCTGGAGCCACCGCTGCTGCCTGAGAAGCCGATCAAGCCCAACCGCAAGAAAATCGCTGCACTGGGCCTGGTGCTGGCACCTGCCGGTGGCGGTGCGCTGGTGATGCTGCTCGAAATGCTCAACCAGCGCGTGCGCGGCGTTGGCGCACTGGAAAGCCTGCTGGGCAAGCGGGTGCTGGTGGCACTGCCCTATATCGACACCCGGGCCGATGTGGCCAGGCGCAAGCGCTGGCGTAACTGGCTGATCCTGGCGGCGCTGGCGCTGGCGGCTATCATGGTAGTGCTGGTGCACGTGTTCTACATGCCACTGGATGTGCTGTTGTTCAAGGTCATATCTCGGTTTGCATAGGGAAAGCAGTGATGGACAGGACCAAGCCGGCTGTTGGCAACAATCTTCATCAGGTTACCCCGGGCACCCCGCAGGCCTTGTCACCCGCCCCCGGGACCGCACTGGCCGAAGTGCCAGGCCAGTTCGACTACGTGAACACCAAGGTGGTGCCGTTGCGGCCGGACCACCTCGAGCGCCACCGTATCGTCGCTTACAACAAGAATTCCAACATGAACGGGCCGATCGACCTGTTGCGCACGCAGGTGCTCAGGCTGATGGATGAGAACGGCTGGCGCACCCTTGGCATTACTTCACCCACGCCAGAAGCGGGCAAGACGGTGCTGGCGGTCAACCTGGCCATGAGCATCGCCCACCACACCACCAAGACCGCGTTGCTGGTGGACTTCGACCTGCGCAGGCCCAAGGTCGGCAGTACCTTGGGCTTGCCCATGGACCAGGCGCTCAACGAGTTTCTGACCGACAAGGCCGAGTTGCAGGACTGCCTGGTCAACCCGACCTTGCCGCGCTTTGTGGTCCTGCCGACGCGGGTACCGGTACCGCTGTCAACCGAGATGTTGTCCTCACCCAAGGTCAACAACCTGATCGGCGAGTTGCGCAACCGTTACGATTCGCGCATCTGCATTTTTGATTTGCCACCGTTGCTCAGTTCGGACGATGCGATCACCGTGATACCCAAGTTGGATTGCGTATTGCTGGTGGTGGCCAACGGCATGAACAACAAGAAGGAAATCGAGGATTGCCTGCATCACCTGGCCACGGTGAACCTGATCGGGACGGTGTTGAACAAGGCTGACGAGCAACCGCGGACGTATTACTGAATCACGGCCAGCCCTGTGAGCGCAGCACAACGCTGCGCCTGCAAGGCATCGGGGTAGGGCTCAGCGCGCCCAGGGATACTGCAACTCCCACTGCCAGGCATGCCGTACGATCTGCTCCAGCGACGCGAACTCCGGCCGCCAGCCCAGCACCTGCTGGGCTTTTTGCGCATCGGCCACCAGCCGCGGCGGGTCACCGGCTCGGCGTGGTGCATCCAGCGTATTGATCTGCCGACCGGTCACCGCGCGGGCCGTATCGATCACCTGCTGCACCGAAAAGCCCAGCCCATTGCCCAGGTTGAACGCGGTACGCTCTCCACCTGCCAGCAGGTAATCCACCGCCAGCGCATGGGCTGCCGCCAGGTCAGCTACGTGTACGTAATCGCGGATGCAGGTGCCGTCCAGCGTATCGTAGTCGCGGCCAAACACCGTTACTGCCTCACGTCGCCCGGAGGCAGCCTGCAGAATCAACGGGATCAGGTGGGTCTCCGGGTCATGACGCTCGCCCAGCTGGCCTTCCGGGTCGGCACCCGCTGCATTGAAGTAGCGCAGGCTCACCGACTTCAGGCCATAGGCCCGGTCGAAGTCCTCCAGAATCTGCTCGACCATCCATTTGCTCAACCCATAAGGGTTGATCGGCCCTTTGCCGTGGGCTTCGTCGATGGGTACGTACTGCGGGTTGCCGTAAACCGCGGCAGTGGAAGAAAACACCAGGTGCCTGATGCCCGCATTGACCATGGCCTGCAGCAGGGAAAGGGTAGCGGCGACGTTGTTCTGGTAATACTTGCCAGGTGCGGTGACCGACTCACCCACCTGGATAAACGAGGCAAAGTGGAACACTGCATCGAAGTGAAAAACGCCAAACAGCACATCCAGCGCAGCTTCGTCGGCAATGTCGAGCCTGGCCCACTGGATACCGGGGCCGGGTGATACCAGGTCGGCCACCACCACTTCGTGGCCGCCGCCCAGCAGGTGTTTGACCATGTGCGAGCCAATATAGCCTGCGCCACCGACAACCAGGAATTTCATCCGCACCTCCTGTGACCCGCTGTTTTACCGACGCAGTGAATCGAGCGTAGATGGCCACATGCCCTATTTCAAGAACAGCCAATTCGACATGTAGCGGTTGTCGAAGGTGATCGTGTAGTGCCCATCCTTGTAGGCTGCGGGCAATGCTTTCAGCTGCGCCTGCGCATCGCGGGCGAACAGCTGCAGGCCGGCCGGTGCCTTGATGGTCAGGCTGCCTTCAAGGGGTTCGACGTTGAACGGCGTCTTGTCATCGGCCTTGGGCATGGCCCGCGTGCCCAGTGATAGCAGCAGGTCGCGTGAAACGCCCAGCGGCTTGCCGTCCAGGCTCTGCACCACGACGCTGGCGTAGGGCGTGCGGGTTTCTACCTGAATGGCACCGAGGTTGATCTTGCGGCCACCCAGCCAGCCGCTGGCGGCCTGGGTCAGTGCTGTGTCGATGGTGTAGATGCCCAGTTGCCAGTTGCGCTTGAGTTCGCCGGTGTCGGTCACCGACTCGCTGGCATCGGCAGCCAGCAGTGACTGCCCCGGGTCCCGCAGCACCTGCGCATCGGCAGCGATGTCAGCGGGCTTCAGCCACGGCAGTTCGGGTGTTTGCGGCAGGGCGATCTGCAGTTGGCCCTTTTCCATGGCGGTGCGCAACAGGGGTGAGTTTCGCGGGGTGATTTCCTGGTTGTACAGGGTGGCGGGCGTAGGGGCGAATACATAGTGAGTGGTAGCCGGCTTCACGTCTGCGCGGCGGTAGAGCAGGGCGGCAGCGGGCAGGGTGGCGAGCATTGCCGGGTCATTGTACGCGTGCCAGTTGTCCGCCGTACGCCAACCCGGGTTGAACGCCTGCTGGCTGTAGGCATATTGCAGCATGGCGTCCCAGCCCTGATGGGCGGCGGTGCCGGCCACGTACAACGGCAACGAGTGACGGTCGGGCAGTGGGAAGGGCTCGGCGTTCCACTCGGTGACCGTCAGCGGCTTGCCGACTACCTGGGCGGCTGCGATCCAGTCGATCATGCCGTCGCTGGTCAGCGGGTTCTTCTCCAGTTGGCCAATGGCGCCATAGCTGTGGGCGTCGATCACGTCACCGGCCGTCAGGGCGGGCAGCGCGCTCAGGCCATTGCCGCCCCAGGTGCTGGTGGTGGCGATCGGCACTTTTACCCCGACGGTGCGCAGGTGGGCGATCATGTCGGCGTTGAAGCGATGTTCCAGTTCGTTGAGGAACAGCTTCGACGGGCCGTGTTCCCAGGCACGCCAGGTAAGGTCCGCGGGCAGGTCATACTGTTTGGCGAAAGCTTTTGCCGCAGCCATGTAGCGCTCGCTGTGGCGTGGCACATCCTTGTTCGGCATCAGGGCGTTGCCATAATGCTGGGTCAGGTCGTTCTCGTTGGTGATCAGCACTGCAGCGATGGCCGGGTCATCCTTGTAGGCCAGGCCGGTGTACGCATTCACATGGGTCAGGTACTGCTCGGCGAAGCGCTTCATGGCCTGCTGGATGCTGCTGTTGACGTAGGCGTAGCCCTTCAGGTCGATGCGCGCTTCGCCCTTGGCCAGCTCCTTGAAGTCGTCGATGCTGTCGTTGGCGGTGAGCGCGCGCTGTACGTGCATGTCCAGCCAGATGTACACCCCTTCGTCCTTGAGCGCCTTGATCCACAGGTCCAGCTTGCGCAGCGACTCGGTGCCCAGCTGCTGGGTATCACTCACCAAGGTGCCGTCGCCGAACACATTGGGGTTGACCCAGGGCGAGTCGTGGTGATGCAGGCGCACCAGGTTGAAGCCAAGGGCCGACAGGCGCTTGGCCTGCTGGCGAATTTCTTCGTCGGGGGTTTTGAACAGTGAATAGGCGGACAGGTTGGTGCCCCAGAAGCGCACCGGGGTGTTGTCGGCGAACATCAGTTGCTCGCCAACTGCCTTGACGAAGCCACGCTTGCCGGCAGGTTTCTCCGCCGCGTTGAGGAACGACAGGTCCACCGGTGAGGTGCGCCAGTCCAGCTGGTCATCGGGCCAACTGGCAGGGTCGGCCAGGCCGAAACGTTCGGTCGGGGTAGGGCCCAGATCGATGTCGCCGGTAACGTTGAGTACGGCCCTGATCTGCTGCTTGCCGGCATTGATCGGGTCCTTGTATAGAAACGCACGCAGTTCGGACGGGTTGCCGCGCTCGAAATACACCTTGGCCAGTGGCGGGTCGAAGCGCATTTCGATGCGCCGGCCCTGGTCGGCCTTGCCCCACCACCAGCCGCGGTTGTCGGGCAGCAATTGCGGGGCCCCCATGTCACCGGCGATTTGTGCCGGGTCGAACTGGAACACCATGCCGCCGCCCATTACCCCCGCCTGGCGGCTGTGTGCATCGAGGTCGATGGCCCAAGTCAGGGTTTGCGCCTGCTCCTTGCGGATATCGGCGGCCAGGTCGAAGTCCAGTTCCTTGTTCTTGCCACGCAGCGTGTAGTGGTAAGGGCCGTTGACCTTGAAGTCGGTCTGGAAGGCGGTCCAGCTCCAGTTGCCAGCCCAGAAGTCGAACTTGGCTTGCATCACCGGCCCGCCGCCGCGTGTCACGCTGGGCAGGCCATTTTGCTCATCGACACTGACCTGCCAGGCCGACCCCCAACCGGTCAATGGCAGCAAGGCCAGGCCGGCAATGCCTGAAAGGCGCACGAGATGACGCAGGGCAAGCACATTCATGAACATTACCTGGGTTGTAGGTCGGGGCCGGCCAGTTGCGTGGCCTCGCTGTTGTGCAACCGTCGCACCATCTGGGTGTAGGCCACGCCCAGTCCGGCGATGGACCAGTACACCACCGGAATGAAGGTGATGCTGCTGACGGTGAAGATGATCACCAGAATGCCGATCAGTGTCGCCAGCAAGGCCCGGCCCAGCTGCCTTCGTTCGTCGGCCTTGTCGGGAAAGCTGAGCATGGCCTTGCGGATACCCTGCAGCACCACGGCAAAGAACGCCACGAACAGGCCGAGACCGACCAGGCCGACTCGCAGCGCCAGGTTGATGTAGGTGTTGACGATGTCGATGATGCCTTCGCCCTGGATCATCGATTGCATTTCCGGGGTGTTGCGGAAGTCGAATGAGCCGAACAGCGGGTTGCGCTGGATGACGATCCACGAATTGTCCATCAACCGCTCGCGGTAGGTGATGTTCTCTTTCTCGATGTTGCCGATGTAGGGCAGCAGGTCCAGCACCTTGTCGCCACCGGGCACCACGGTCAGCAGGGGCAGCGCCAGCATGGCGGCAGCAGCCAGCAACGCCAGGCGCCTCACGGCACCTTTGCCCAGAGCGATGAACACCACCACGATGACTACCGCGCCGATCCACGGGCCACGGGACAAAGGGGCGAATAACCCGGCGGCCAGCAGCAGGGCGCCCATGGCCCGGTGCAGCGGGCGTTGCACATAGCCCTGGACGAACAGGAACAGGCCGATGGCCACGCTCATCACATAACCCAGCGCAATCGCCTGGCCCGTGGTGACGCTGGCCCGCAACGCGCCGCCACGGCTCAGGTAGCCGGACATGCTCCACGGCACGCCCATGGCGTCGACCAGGGCGCTGTACAGCAGCCAGTGGCGTACATATTCGGCCACGGCGATCAGCGCCATGACGAACGAGGTGAGTACGAAGGCCAGCATGGCGTCCTTGAAGTCGCTGATCTGACGCAGGCCCCGGCTGGCCACGTAATACGGCAAGAAGACGTCGACATACAGGTACAGCGCCTGGCGCAGGGTGTCGGTGAGGGTGGTTTCGCGCAGGTACAGCACGCTCATCAGCACCAGCCCGGCTGCCAGCAACCGGTCGGCCCAGGTGCGGCCAAAGCGCAGCGTGTCGCCCTGGCGACGGAGTTGCAGCGCGGCCGGCAGCAGTACGCACAGGGCCAGCAGGCGGATGTGGTTAAGGTCGACCAGGTAGTTGACCACGCCGAAACCGGGCACTTGCACCGACGCTGGAGGGATCAGGAACAGCAGCATGTAGAACAGCGCCATGGGGTTGTGTTCGCGGCGCCCGGCCAGCCACAGGATCACCGCGCCTGCGCCCAGGTACAGCCAGAAACTGTGCGAGACAAAGGCCAGCACGGTTAGCAGGAACCACAGGTTGCGCCGGCGCTTGTAGTCGCTTGGCGGGATCAGTTCGGTAGCAGGCCGCCGCGCCAGCAGGAAGACCACGCTCGCCAGGAACAGGATGACGATCAACGCACGAAAATGTTCAGGCATCGGCTATGTACACCTTTCCCTCGGTGGGCAACGGCTAGCATCGTGGCTAATTGAAACTATAGTGACTTTAGCCGATCAGTCAGAGATTGAAGTCATGCCGTCGATTGATGTGTCAGCCGCCGCGAGCCTGCGCCAGCGGGCCATGAGGGCCGGTTCGTGGAACCTGCTGTCACAGGTGGCTTCACAGGTGATGCGCCTTGGCGGCAATCTGATAATGGCCCGTCTGCTGCTGCCGGAAATGTTCGGGGTGATGGTCATTGCCACCACCGTGTCGGTACTGCTGCATTTGCTGTCGGATGTAGGGCTGCGCCAGAACATCATCCAGAGCCATCGCGGCGACGATCCAGACTTTCTCAATACCGCGTGGACCGTGCAGATCATCCGCGGCTTCGTGCTGTTTGCCTTGACCCTGTTGCTGGCCCTTGCCGCCTGGGTGGCCCAGGTGGAAGAGCTGTGGCCGGCGGACTCAACCTATGCCGCACCGGTATTGCCGATGGTGCTGGCGGTCACCGGGCTGTCGGCGGTCATCTGGGGTTTCCAGTCCACCAAGATAGATGTCGCGGTCCGAACTTTCCAACAGAAGCGCGTGGTGCTGGTCGACCTGGCGTCCCAACTGGCGGGGCTGGTGGTGATGCTGGTGCTGGGTTTGCTCACGCATTCCATCTGGGCGCTGGTGATCGCCGGCGTGGTGTCGGCCGTGGCCTGGACCGTGCTGGGGCACACCGCGCTCGAAGGGCCGAACAACCGCTTGCGCTGGGACCGCACGGCGCTGACCGAACTTATCGTGTTCGGCCGCTGGATTCTGCTTTCGTCGATGGTCGGCGTGCTGGCCATGTACGGTGACCGTATATGGTTCGGCGCCAGCATGTCGGCGGCCCAGCTGGGGGTGTATTCCATTGCGGTACTGATCCTGGGTGCTGTCCAGACTGCGCTGATGAAAATTGTCGGCGCCGTGGCACTGCCTGCCTTCAGCGAGGCGGCGCGGGCCGACGACAAGGAGCGCCTGAAAGCGCTGTATTACCGCTTCCGCCTGCTGGTCGACCTGCTGGTGCTGTTCATTTGTGGCGGCTTCCTGACCGCCAGCCCGCTGCTGATTGGCTGGATGTACGACGATCGCTACCGTGAGGCTGGCCCGATGCTGGCAATTCTTTCACTGTCGTTCATCGTATTGCGCTATACCTTGGCTCATCAGGTGTGGATTGCCCTGGGCCTGACCAAGTACCAGGCCATGGACAACATCATTCGCCTGGTTTCGCTGTGGGGGCTGCTGCCACTGCTGCTGGCCATTGGCGGTGTCGAGTGGGCGATCTGGGGGGTTGCCCTGCATACCGTGCCAACGGTGGTGCTGGTGGTGTACGTGAACCGCAAGCTGGATATGTTCAGCCTCAAACGTGAACTGGTGGTGCTGCCGATGCTGCTGGTCGGGGCGCTGTGCGGGGCGCTGCTGACGGCCTTTTTCAACTGGCTGTGATGCAGGTCGCTTGGTGTAATTTTATGGGTACAGGTCACGGGATTATGGGGAAGCTCACTTTTTGCACTGCGCAGTTGGGTCGGAGAAGCTTTCTTCACAGTTGTGTGTTGCTCGGCGTGGGTAGCGCGGTGTGTGGCGTCTTGCCAGCCGTTGCCGGCAAACCTGGCGAACAGCCTGGGTTCGTGGTGATCAACGGTTGGGTATTGCCGTCCCGTTATTTTCGGAACGAGCCAGCATGATCAGCGATTACCAGCAGCAGAAGGCGCTGCGCGACAACTATGATTTCTGCATCATCGGTGCCGGCCCGGCGGGTATCACCCTGGGCCTGCGCCTGGCGAGCGCTGGCTGGAACGTGCTGATCGCCGAAGGCGGGGGGCGCGAGTACGCGCCGCACTCGCAAGCCCTGTATGCCTGCGCATCCACGGGTCTGGAGCTGTATGCCGAGGAAACCCGCCTGCGCTATCTGGGCGGCACATCCAACCACTGGGCGGGCCGTTGCCGGCCATTCACCGCATCGGACTTCACCTTCGCCCCGCCAGGTGACTTGCCAGGCTGGCCGATCCCCTATTCAGAGATCGAAAGCTACCTGCCGGCAGCGATGGATATCGTCGACTTGCCGCCGGGTGCAGATTTCCGTGCGATGAATACCGGCCTCGCTGGCGGTGAGTTCGAGGCAGACCGTTTTCTGCTCAGCACACCGACCCGCTTTGCGCAGAAGTACGCCACGGCGCTGGAGCAGACCAAAGGCCTGGACGTGTTCATCAACTGCAACTGTGTCGACCTTGAGTTCGACAAGGCTTCCGGCCACCTGGCGGCGGTGGTGTTGTCCGACTACGAACGCAATCGCCAGCGCCTGGTGGCGAGGAATTTCATCCTGGCCACGGGTGCCATCGAGAATGCCCGGCAGTTGCTGAACAGTGAGACGCTGGTGGCGGCAGGCGTGGTAAGCCGGCAGGGGTTGGTCGGCGGGTGTTTCATGGAGCACCTGAACATCGAGATGGGTACCTTCATCCTCAAGTCCGGGCAGGACCCTGAGCCGCGCCAGTACTACACCACCGACGCCTTCGTCGACGCGTACAAGGCGGGTAAAGGCAACGTCACGGCGGCCTTGTTGGCGGATGTGCAAACCTACGGGCGCACTGCCGAGGTCAAGCATTTTCTCGAGAACCTGGCCTGCGACATGGGGATTTCCAGCAAGATCGAATTCGTCGCCAAGTTCAGTTGCCCTGGCGATGGCGTCATCAGCACCATGATCGAACAGTTCCCCAACCTGCAAAGCCGTATTTCGTTGCTGGACGAGAAGGATGCGCTGGGGGTGGCCAAGGTCAATGTCAACTGGGCGCTGAGTGCAGATGACCGGCACACCATCAAGTGCATTGGCACGGAGCTGGCCAAGCAGTTCGCCGATATGGGCCTGGGTTTCGTCAAGCTCAATGACTTCGTCTACGACACGTCCATTCCACTGATAATGGCGCCACATGCGCACCACATGGGCACCACGCGCATGGCCGCTTCGCCGCAGTCCGGCGTTGTCGATGCCAATTGCAGGGTTTTCGGCACCGAAAACCTCTATGTCGCCGGCAGCAGCATTTTCGCCAAGGGCGGCGCTTCCAACCCGACCATGCCGCTGTTGCAGTTTGCCGTACGGCTGGCCGATCACCTTGACGCGAAGATGAGAGCGGCCAGCGGAGCCGCAGCGTAGAAGACGTTGTAGACAGGGTGAGTGCGCAGCGGTCAGCACCTAGAAGAACGAGACCGCATCGCCTCAGGGACACATCCAGCGGTACAGATCGCGAGGCCAGGCAGTATGAAGGGATGGATACGCAAGGCAGTGATGCACTATGCCCATTCAACCGGGCGAGCAGGCACGTTCTACAGGAGGTTTTGCAAACCTTCAGGGCTGGAGTGGGGCGCCTGGCTCACGCGTTGGGGCAACTTTCATTCGGTAGGGACCAACTTCTTTGTCAACACCGGATGCAAGTTTCTGGACCCTTCACTGGTGCGTATTGGTAACAGTGTCGGGCTGTCTGACTGCACGCTGATCGGGCATGACGGGGTGGTGTTGTTGATAGAGCATCGCTTTGGCAAGCACCTTGATTCGGTGGGCTATATCGACATCAAGGACAACTGCTTCATTGGCCATGGCGCAATCATCATGCCGCGGGTGACCATCGGGCCTGAGTCGATCGTCGCCGCAGGTGCGGTGGTCACCAAGGATGTGCCGCCGGGTACGGTGTACGGAGGCAACCCGGCGGAGTTCATCTGTACCACCGAAGCGTTGATCAAGCGGGTCGAGGCACGCTGCGAGTCCTACCCATGGATTGACCTGGTCAAACAGCGCAATGGTGCCTATGACCCCGAGGTAGAGCCGCTGCTGATGGCGCAGAGGCGCCAGTATTTCTTCGGGGACAGCAACAATGGCTAAACCGGTCGACGTGATGGTGGTCAACTTCAACACCGCAGGGTTGTTGCAGCCGATGTTCGATGCCCTGCGCCGGGCTGACAGCGAGCGGCTGGCCAGCTACCTGGTGGTGGACAACGCCTCGGTCGACGATTCGGTGCAGCGCATGGCCGAGGTATGCCCGCAGGCCTTGCTGCTGAGCAACAAGCAGAACATCGGCTTTGGCCGGGCAAACAACCAGTTGCTGGCGCACCTGAAAGGCAGGTACGCCTTGTTGCTCAACACCGACGCTTTCGTCGCCACCGACTCGCTGCAGAAAACCATCGATTACATGGACGCCCACCCGGACTGTGGTGTGCTGGGCGTACGCCTGGAAGGCCGGGATGGCGACCTGCAACCCAGTTGCCGCTACTTCCCCACGCCGCTCAACGTGTTTGTCGGCCGTACCGGGCTGAAGCGGTTCTTCCCCGGCCTGAAGATGGTCGACGAAATGAACTGGGACCATGCCTCGGTGCGCGAGTGTGACTGGTTGCCCGGTTGTTTCTACCTGGTGCGCCGTGAAGTGCTTGAGCAGGTAGGCCTGTTCGATCCGCGCTACTTCCTCTACTACGAGGAGGTCGACCACTGCAAGCGGGTCAAGCAGGCGGGCTGGAAGGTGGTGTTCTACCCGCACACCACGGTGGTGCACATCGGTGGCGAAAGCTCGAAGTCGGTGGCCGAGCTGGAGGCGGCCAGCCGCCAGATCTCTGCCTACCAGATCGAGAGCGAGTTGCTGTACTTTCGCAAGCACCATGGGATTGCGGGGCTGGCCCTGCACATGCTGCTGGTCACCTTGGGTGACCTGGTGCTGGCACTCAAGGCACTGTTGAAACGACGCGGCCGCGGCGCGATTCTGGCCTGCTGGCGTCATTGCCGGGCGACCTGGTCACTGCTGTTCAAGACCCGCTACGCCAGCCAACCGACAAGGTAGGTGGAACCATGTTCGAGAATATTCGTGCTGACCTGCGGGCCCATGGCGGTGACTGGGGCGCCCAGGGTTTCTGGGTGCTGCTGGTGTACCGCTTCGGTCGCTGGCGTTACAGCGTGCGCCCGGCATTGCTGCGCAAACTGTGCTCGTTGCTGTACAAGGTATTGTTCAAGTTCGTGCAGATCATTACCGGCGTCGAACTGCCGTGCGAAGCGGTGATCGGCCGTAACTTCGTCATCGACCATTTTGGCGGCATCGTGGTCAGTGGTTACGCCCGGTTTGGCGATGACTGCCGTATCCGCAACGGCGTGGTGGTGGGCTTGAAGAATGTGGACGAGCCAATTGCCCCCGTGTTTGGCAACAACGTCGATATCGGCACCGGGGCCAAGGTGCTGGGCAGCATCCGCATTGGTAACAACGTGATCATTGGCGCCAATGCGGTGGTGCTGGTGGATGTGCCGGACAACTCTCTGGCAGTTGGGGTGCCGGCCACCATCAAGTCCCGTCAGCCTGCCGCCACGGCTCCGGTCGAGTGAGGCCCATGACGACCGTGATCGGCGTGGTGGTGATCGGCCGGAACGAAGGCCAGCGCCTGGAGCGCTGCCTGCGTTCGCTGGTGCATGCCGCCGACAAGGTCATGTATGTCGATTCGGGCTCCACCGACGGCTCGCTGGCGCTTGCCCGCAGCCTAGGGGTGGAAGTACTGGCGCTGGACCTGAGCACCCCGTTTACCGCCGCACGCGCACGCAATGAAGGTTTCGCCGCCTTGCTGCGGCTATTGCCGTCGATGCAACGGGTACAGTTCGTCGATGGTGATTGTGAAGTGGATGCCCGCTGGCTGCCCACGGCCCAGGCGTTTCTTGACGAACACCCCGAGGTGGCGGTGGTGTGTGGCCGCCGGCGCGAACGCTTCCCGCAAAGGTCGGTGTACAACTTGTTGTGCGACCTGGAATGGGACACCCCCGTTGGTCAGGCCAAGGCCTGCGGTGGGGATGCGCTGATGCGCGTAGACGCCTTTGCTGCAGTGGGCGGCTTTCGCCCCGACCTGATTGCCGGCGAGGAGCCGGAGTTATGCGTGCGCTTGCGCGCCAAAGGCTGGAAAGTCTGGCGCCTGGCCGCCGAAATGACCCTGCATGACGCCGCCATGACCCGTTTCAGCCAATGGTGGCGGCGCAGCCTGCGCGCCGGGCACGCTTATGCCGAGGGCGCCTACTTGCATGGCCAGCCACCAGAGCGACACTGGCTGCGCGAGTCGCGCAGGGCCTGGTTGTGGGGCCTGGGCATCCCTCTGGTGATCGTGCTGGCCTGCCTGCTGGTGGGCGGCTGGGGCCTGTTACTGCTGTTGATCTACCCCCTGCAGGCGGCGCGCCTGGCGCGTCGTGGTGGCAAGCCAACGCGCGAGAACTGGCTGCAGGCGGGGTTTCTGGTGCTGGGCAAATTCCCGGAAATGCTGGGCCAGCTGAAGTTCTTGCGCCACCGCCTGGCGGCCGGCAAATCGGCTTTGATCGAGTACAAGTGAGAGAGACCCATGATGCTCGGCACCCTCGTGAAAAGCGTGTTCATCTTGCAACCGGGCTACTCGTTGCGGGCGTTGCACAACAAGTACAAATTGATGCTGGAGATCGCCAGGCACCGGCATGAGCTGAGCACGTTCATGCAGCGCATGACCGCGGCGCTTGGCCCGCAGGGTTTGCAGCGGCTGGGCGTGGATTGTATCGGTGTCGTGCAATGGCCTTACATCAGCCAGTCCTGGGCTGCCCCGCAGCGCCTGGACGCAGTGGCCTCGCACTTTGAACTGGTGGCCAGGCAGTATCCCGCGTTGCTGCTGCTGGGGCGCGATGAAAGCCTGACGCTGTGTGACCTGTCCAGGCACTCGCCAGGCTGCAGGCTGGTGCTGGACCGGCCGATCTGGTTCAAGCGCGAGGGGGAGCTGGTGCTGAACCTGTTCCAGCATGACCTGCGTGTGGCTTCGCTGGCATTCGTCCTGTGCCGTGGTCAGGGTGAGCTGAGCCTGCTCATCGGCGCCGTGCAGGGCATACACAAGGGCGTCGACAGTGAAACCTCGCTGGCCATCTACCGCGAGCTGACCAAGGACTTCGAGGGGCTGCGCCCACGCAGCCTGTTGCTGGAAGCCTTGAAGTGCCTGGCCAGGACCCTGGGTGTGACGCAGCTGTACGCCGTCAGCGATGCCAGCCGGCATCATCGCCACCCCTATTTCGGCAGCGACAAGGGCCAGGACCTTGCGGCCAACTACGATGCAATCTGGCAAGAGCATGGTGCCATGGCGTCCGCGCGGGAAGATTTCTGCAACCTGCCGCTAGCCCCCGCGCAACGTGCAGAAGCTGACATTCCGGCGAAGAAACGGGCAATGTACCGTCGCCGCCAGGCGTTGCTCGACGATGTTTTTAAGCGTTTGCAGGCTGCATTGCCAGGCGCTGGTCACAACCTTGGACTACAAGGAAAACAGGGGGATGCATTTGCTGTGAGTGCATCAGCAGTAGGCAAACCGCCCGTAGTCGACAGCCTGAAATGAAGGTTGCCAGGGCAGGTTGGTCATCAAGCGGGTTTGGATCTGGATTCGTATGCGCATTGCTTACTTCATCAATCAGTACCCGAAAGTCAGTCACAGTTTCATCCGTCGCGAAATCCTGGCGCTGGAGCGTCAGGGGGTAGAGGTGCAACGCATGGCGCTGCGCGGGTGGGACGCCGAGGTGCAGGATGCCGAGGACGCAACCGAACGGGACAAGACCCGCTACGTGCTGAAAGACGGGCTGAAGGGGTTGCTAGGGCCGACCTGGCAGGTGCTGCGCGCGCAGCCACGGCGCTTTGGCCAGGCTCTGTGGCTGGCGCTACGCCTGGGCCTGCGTGCCGACCGCCCCTGGCCCTACCACCTGGTCTACCTGGCTGAGGCCTGCCAGCTACTGCAGTGGCTGCAGGTCGCCCAGGCGGAGCACGTGCACGCGCACTTCGGCACCAATTCTACCGAAGTGGTCATGCTGGCCAACGTCCTGGGCGGGCCGGCGTACAGCTTTACCGTGCACGGGCCGGAGGAGTTCGACAAGCCGCAGTTCCTGCACATGGGGGAGAAGGTGCGGCGAGCCGCCTTTGTCGTCGCGGTAAGTTCGTACGGGCGCAGCCAGCTGTTTCGCTGGGTTGCGCACGAGCACTGGACCAAGGTGAAGGTAGTGCACTGCGGCCTGGAGCGGGGTTTTCATGAGGTGGCGCCGGTTGACGTGCCGTCGGTGCCAAGGCTGGTATGCGTCGGGCGCCTGTGCGAGCAGAAAGGCCAGCTTTTGTTGGTGGAAGCCGCGCGCCGCCTTGCTGCCCAGTCGGTTGGCTTCGAGCTGGTGCTGGCCGGTGATGGCGAAATGCGCGGGCAGATCGAGGCCCTGGTCGCCCGGCACGGTCTGCAGCAATGGGTGCGCATTACCGGCTGGATCAGCAGCGCGCAGGTACGCGAGGAAATCCTGGCGGCCCGCGCCCTGGTACTGCCTAGTTTTGCCGAAGGCCTGCCGGTGGTCATCATGGAGGCCATGGCCTTGCGCCGACCGGTACTCACCACGTATGTGGCAGGCATTCCTGAGCTGGTAAGGCCTGGTGAGAATGGCTGGCTGTTTCCCGCCGGGGCGGTCGACGAGCTGGTGACCGCCATGGCCGACTGCCTGGCGCAACCGGCCGAGGTGCTGCAACGCATGGGTGATGCGGCGTGCCAGCGGGTATTGCAACGGCACGATATAGACACCGAGGCGGCCAGGCTGGCCGACTACTTCAAGGCATTCGCATGATTAGTGTATTGGGTTGGCTATTGGGCCTGTTGACGGTCATCGTCCTGGTACCGGTGTTGGTGTTTTCGCTTCAGGTGCTAATGGCCTGTCTGCCTGCACGGGCGCCGCTGCCGGGCAGCGGTGCCCGGCCTCGGGTTGCGGTGCTGGTACCTGCTCACGATGAGGCCTCGATCATCCAGGCCACCTTGGCGACCATTACCCCGCAACTGCTCGAAGGCGACCGCCTGCTGGTGGTCGCCGACAACTGTTCTGACAACACGGCACAACTGGCGCGTGAGTCAGGCGCCGAGGTGGTCGAGCGGTACGATGCACAGTTGCGCGGCAAAGGCTACGCACTGGACTTCGGTGTACGCCACCTGGCGCGTCAGCCACCCGAGGTGGTGATCGTGGTGGATGCCGATTGCCAGGTGGGCGAGGGCGCGATCGACACCCTGGCACGCCGTTGCCATGCTGCCCAGCGCCCGGTGCAGTCGCTGTACCTGATGCGCGCACCCGCCGGTGCCGGGCTGAAAGTACAGGTTGCCGAGTTTGCCTGGCGGGTCAAGAACCTGGTGCGTCCACGGGGCTGGTCACGGCTGGGCCTGCCTTGCCAGTTGATGGGGGCGGGCATGGCGTTCGGCTGGCACGATCTGAGCCTGATCAACCTCGCCAACGGCCACCTCGTAGAGGACGTAAAGCTGGGGCTGGACCTCTGTCAGCAGGGCAAGCCCCCGCTGTTCTGCCCCGAAGCGCTGGTTACCAGCCAGTTCCCGCTGAGCCAGCAAGGCCTTAACAGCCAGCGCACCCGCTGGGAGCATGGTCACCTGGGCCTGATGCTGGGCGATGCACCCAAGCGCGTACTGGCCGCCATTACCCAGCGCAACGGCAGCCTCGCGGCCATGACCCTGGACCTGGTGGTATCTCCCCTGGCATTGCTGACGTTGACCTTGCTCGGGCTCAACCTGGTGACGTGGCTGGCATTCCTGCTGTTCGACCTGTCGGCGCCTGCGTGGCTGGCCCTTGCCGGGCTGGCCTTGCTGGGCTCTGCGGTGGTGCTGGCCTGGGCGCGGTTCTGCCGTGAGCTGATACCGTTTTCGGTGTTGCTGTATGCGCCGTTCTACGCCGCGAGGAAGATTCCTTTGTACCTGGGCTTCCTGATCAGGCGCCAGGTCGAATGGGTGCGGTCAAAACGGGATGACGACTGATGGCTCAGTGGCTATGGCAGCAACGCTGGACGCGGATTATCGAGCAAATGGCAGTCGTCGAGAACGGCAGCGCAGCACAGCACCTGCTCGAACGCCTGGCCACTCCGGAAACAGCCACCGTACTGGGCTTTGTCAATGCCCATGCGATGAACCTGGTGGTGCGCGATGGTGCCTATTGCCAGGCACTGTCGGCCGCCGATGTGCTGCTGCGTGATGGCTCCGGCATGGCGATTCTCTATCGCCGCCTGGGCCTCGAACCTGGGTTGAACATGAACGGCACCGACTTCATTCCCCGGCTGTTGGCGGCCTACCGTGGGCGCAAGGTTGCTTTCTGGGGGACCCGGCAACCCTACCTGAACCACGCAGTCCGACGCTGTGAAAGCGCGTTCGGGGTAGTGCCAGTGTCCGTTCACGACGGTTTTGCCCGTGTCGAAACCTACCTGCAGCTGGCGCGCGAGCAGCAACCTGAGCTGATCGTGCTGGGCATGGGCATGCCCAAGCAGGAAGCCGTTGCGGCACAGCTTGCAGCCATAGGCGGGCCATGCCTGATCGTGTGTGGCGGGGCGATTCTCGACTTTCTGGGTGGCAAAGTCAGCCGCGCACCTGGCTGGTTGCGGCGTCTGGGAGGGGAGTGGTTGTACCGTCTGCTGCGTGAGCCCAAGCGCTTGTTCATACGGTATATCGTTGGCAATCCGTTATTCCTGCTGCGCACGCTGCTGTTACGGCGAGCGGCCGTTTCCACCAGCCGTACGGTGTGAATCGGCCAAAATCGCCGAGTGGAGTGATTGCGGGCACGTCGCTGGCGGGTGGCTGCTACAGTGATATCAACGGCTTGGGGGCTGAACGATTCTGCAGCACGGGCTTTGCATAAGCTTTTTCAAGACGTGTTGTTTGCTGGATGGCACTGGCTACGCTCTAACTGATGAGGCCTGAAATGGTTTTCGAACCCAGAAGCAGTCGTTCCTTGCTCCAGAGACGAAGCAGTGTCAGCAACGCCATCCAGGCCGGCCTCGATGGCATTGCCGTGACCGGTATCGCCTGGTACCTGATCTACGACCAGTTTGGCTACATCACCGCCGATTACGTGATCATGCTGCTGTTGCTGATTGGCGCACTGGCGGTCATTTACGATCATTACGCGATCTACCGCACCAACGTCGGGCTTTCGATCAAGGCCTTCCGCCTGTTCAAGGCTTGGTCGGCCACCTTCTGCTTCCTGGTGGTCATGGCCTTTCTGACCAAGCAAAGCGAAACCTATTCGCGCTTGCTGATGGGGCAGTTGTTCGTCATTGGTTATGTCGCGCAGTTGTTCTTGCACTTTGCCGTGCGTGAACTGCAAAAACGCTTTACCGCACACGCGCGGCTGGACAATGCCCTCATCATCGGCAACGGTGACCTGGCCAACTTCCTGTATCAGAAAATCAGCAACAACCCGTGGTTTGGCGAGCGGGTGCTTGGGTGCGTGCTGCTCGACAAGGATGATGAGCAGGGGCTGGAGACTGCCGAGGGCAAACAGCGCCTGCCGGTGCTCGGGCATATTGGCGACCTTGACGAGCTTGTCGCCCGGCACGCTATTCGCACGGTGTACCTGGTGACCCCGCTGGGGGGGTCCGAAGTCATCAACGATGTGTATTTCAAGTTGCTCGACAAGTGCATTGCCGTCAACTGGGTGCCTGACATCTTCTCCTTGCGCCTGATCAACCACAGTGTCCGGGAAATTGCCGGTATTCCAGTGCTGACCTTGTCGGAGACGCCGCTGACGGGCATGAGCCTGTTCCTGAAAAACCTTGAGGACCGGGTACTGGCAGCGTTGATCCTGCTCTGTGCGTCACCTGTGCTGTTGGCAGTGGCCTTGGCCATCAAGATCGACAGCCGTGGCCCGGTATTCTTCCGCCAGGAACGCACGGGCTGGACTGGCGAATCGTTTCGCATCTGGAAATTCCGCAGCATGCATGTGCACCAGCCGGAGCATGGCGTGGTGGTTCAGGCGCAGAAGAATGACCCGCGGTTGACCCGGGTTGGCGCCTTTATCCGGCGTACCAGCCTCGATGAGTTGCCACAGTTGTTCAATGTGCTGACGGGGGAGATGTCGCTGGTCGGGCCGCGGCCCCATGCCCTGCAACATGACACTTTGTATTCCCAGGACATCGTTGACTACTTTGCCCGCCACAATATCAAGCCGGGCATGACCGGTCTGGCCCAGGTACGCGGGTTCCGGGGCGAGACCAAGGACATCGAGCAGATGATCCAGCGGGTGGACTCGGATATCGAGTACATCAACAATTGGTCGCTGTGGCTGGACTTCGTGATCCTGGTGCGGACGCTGAATGCGTTTACCGGCAAGCAAGCCTATTGAAGATGCCTCGGCGCTGCGGGGCCTGTAGGCGAGTCCTTGATCAAAGGATGCAACTCCCTGAACCCGCGCGCTTCCTCCACCAGCCAGTCATGCACTGCTCGCGCCCCTGGCTGGTTCAGGCCACCCGGCGGGTAATGCACCACATAGCGTTTGTGGTTGGCGATGGGCACACCAAACGGCACGATCAGGGCGCCACGCTCCAGTTCGTCATTGAGCAGCGTGCGCCGGGCAATCGCCACGCCAATACCGGCAATCGCCGCCTCGATGGTCAGGTGGTTACGGTTGAAGGTGTGCCCACGGCGTACATCCAGCCCGGTGGCGCCGATGCCGTCCAGGTAGAATTCCCACTCGGCATACTCCGAACTGCCACGCCAGGCGGTGATGTCGTGCAGCAACGGGTAGTGCACCAGATCGCCTGGCCCGTGCAGGGGTGGGCGCCCACGTAGCAAGGCAGGGGAGCACACGGGGAAAATCTGCTCGTCCAGCAGCGGCGTCGAGAGCATGCCTGGGTAGCTGCCATCGTTCAGGTCGATGGCCAGGTCGAAGTCGCCCGGCGTCAGCGCCTGGGCACTGTCTTCAGCCACCAGGCGCAACTCGATGTCCGGGTAGCGTTGCTGAAAGCGCGGCAAGCGCGGCGTGAGCCATTTGGCCAGGAACGAGGGGATCGAGCGCACACGCAAGGTGCCGCGGATTTCACCGGCGTCCAGGCGCAGCAGTTCGGCTTCGATACTGCCGTAGGCCTCGGCCACCGTCTGCGCCAGGCGTTGGCCCTCGGCACTCAGCTCGACGCCGCGCGCCCGGCGCAGGAACAGCCGATAGCCCAGGCGTTCTTCCAGCTGGCGCATCTGTTGGCTGACTGCGCCCGGGGTAATGTGCAGCTCTTCGGCGCAGCGGGTAAAGGACAGGTGCCGGGCTGCACAGGCAAATACATGCAGCCAGACGAACATCTGCCCATTCAATTGTCGTCGCATCGTTTAGTACCGCTAAAGCCTTGCTTAGGAAGTTTCGTTGGTCATTCATGAGTCTGCGCGTCAGTATCGCGCAGAATCGCATCAGCGCTCAATTTCTTCAGATAACCGTGTGGCAGCGGTATTGCTGCTCACGGTCAGGCATTAGTATGGCTATCAGTGTTTTCGACCTTTTCAAAATCGGCATCGGCCCTTCGAGCTCCCACACCGTCGGCCCCATGCGGGCCGCTGCGAGCTTTGCCCAGGCCCTGCGCGAGCAAGGCCTGCTGGCGCGGGTAACACGTGTGGAGGTGCGGCTGTACGGCTCGTTGTCCGCTACCGGGGTAGGCCATGCCACTGACCGTGCTTGCCTGCTCGGGCTGATGGGCCAGTGGCCGGACCGTATCGACCCGGCCACCATTGAGTCGCGCATTGGCCAGGTGCTGCAGGAGCACTGCCTGATGCTCGATGGCAGCCACCCGCTGGCATTCGAATATACCCGTGACGTGCTGTTCCTCGACGAGAACCTGGCCTATCACCCTAATGCCATGAGCCTGGAAGCCATGGACGGGCAAGGTAGCCTGTTGTGCCAGACCTACTATTCGGTTGGCGGTGGCTTCATCGTCGAGCAAGCGCAGATCGATACGCCGACCCGTAGCGTGGATGAGGTGGTGCTGCCCTATGAGTTCGACAGTGGCGCCCAGTTGCTGGGCTTGTGCAAGGCCCACGGCTTGAGCGTGGCCCAACTGATGATGGCCAACGAGTGCGCCTGGCGCCCGGAGGCCGAGGTGCGCGAAGGCTTGCTGCGCATCTGGGCGGCCATGCGTGAGTGCGTGGAGAACGGCCTGCGCAACGAGGGCATTCTGCCTGGCGGCCTGCATGTCAAGCGACGCGCTGCGCGGCTGCACCGGAGCCTGCAGGAGCTGGGCAAGCCCAACGTGATCGGCTCAACCCTCAGCGCCATGGAGTGGGTGAACCTGTTCGCCCTGGCGGTGAATGAGGAGAACGCGGCAGGCGGGCGCATGGTCACCGCCCCTACCAACGGCGCTGCTGGCATTATCCCGGCTGTGCTGCATTACTACATGAAGTTCAACCCCACCGTTTGCGATGCCGATGTAGTCGATTTCCTGCTGGCGGCAGCGGCGGTGGGTATTCTGTGCAAAAAGAATGCGTCGATTTCGGGGGCTGAGGTAGGCTGCCAGGGCGAGGTGGGATCGGCCTGTTCGATGGCTGCCGCCGGCTTGGCTCAGGTGCTGGGAGCGACGCCGCCGCAACTGGAGAACGCGGCCGAGATTGCCCTGGAGCACAACCTCGGGCTCACTTGCGACCCCGTAGGCGGCCTGGTGCAGGTGCCCTGCATCGAGCGCAACGCCATTGCTGCGGTGAAAGCGATCAACGCCGTGCAAATGGCGTTGCGAGGGGATGGTGAGCACTTCATCTCGCTCGACCGGGTGATCCGCACCATGCGTGATACCGGGGCAGACATGCATGCCAACTACAAGGAAACCTCGCGCGGCGGTTTGGCAGTCGCTTTTGTCGAGTGCTGATGTTCAACGCGGTCAACTGGAGCGGCCTTGTGTCTCGATGGGCCGCTCCTTACCCAGGTTGCGTTGACCTGTTGGGTCAGCTGTGACTCAGCGGCCTTTCTGCTTCGCTGCCAGGAAGCTCGCACGCATGTCCTTGGCCCAGCCATCCAGCACCGGCTTGACGTCGTTCAAGGTCAGCTTCTGGGTGTCGTTCTCCAGTTCCTGACCAGCGCCTTTGCGCACCACCTGGGCCAGTACCTTCTGGTTGGCACCATCGAGGAAGGCCGCTTCCACGCCCACATCCACGTCCTGATCACGGCCGCCCGTGGCCGTGTTCACACCCGCAGCGATCAACGCGATGGGGATCACCTCATAGGGTTTGAGCCCCTCGTTACTGGTAGACACCGCCGTAATCGCCGGGCGCACCACGATCACGCCGGGGCCAGGCCCCTTGGCCAGCGGCATCACACCACCCATTTCACGCCGCAGCGCTTCGTTGAAGTAGCGGGTGATTTCCCCCAGGGTCTGCGCGGAGATGACCGGGGTCGGCTGCGGTTTGGGGTAGAACTGGCTGGGCTCGATGAACACCTGGCTGTACTGGTTGATGTTGACCTTGGGGTCGATCCAGCGCATTACCGGGTCGCCCGACGGGCTTTTCGCTTCTTGTAGCCGGCTGTAGTCCTTGAGGAAACCGGAATAGTCCTTAGGGTCCACGCGGTTGCTGGAGCAGGCGGCTACGGCCAGTAGCGCAGCGCACAACACGGTAATGCGAGGCAATGATTTCATGATGGAGAGGCATCCATGATTGATCGGCTACAACAACGCTAGCAGCTGCGGGGCCATTGGCCAGTGGGTGAGTCGATCTGTCAAACGGATGGGCCAAGATTTCTACAGACTTGCTGGGTCTCGCCGAAAGCGCTCAACTGCAGCCAGCCCGTTTTTGCGGTCCACCTGCTTACCCGTGCGGCCACGGTACGTCAGTGGGAGTAGGGCGAAACCAGCCCTTCAGGTCCTGCGCTAAATCTGATGAACGCCATAAAATCCGTAGCTTTGAGTGTTCTTCTTCAACCCGATTGTCAGGTTGCTAAAAGCAGCCGAGGGGCTGCTTTATACGCTGGGATCATCAGCTATCAATGTGTTCGCCCCGCTAGCCCAGCGCCTCACGCAACCGGTACCACAGCATCCCCAGCGCGAGCAGCGGTGAGCGCAGGGCCTTGCCGCCGGGGAAGGTCAGGTGGGGTACGGCGCTGAACACGTCCAGGCCTTGGCTGTGGCCGAGGGCGATGCTCTCGGCCAGCAGTTTCGCCGTCCAGTGCGTCACGTTCAGGCCATGGCCGGAATAGCCCTGGGCGTAATACACATTGGGGTGCTGGCTAAGGCGCCCCACCTGGGGGAAGCGATTGGCAGTGATGCCGATCATGCCGCCCCATTGGTAGTCGATGCGCACATTGGCCAGTTGTGGGAATACCTTCAGTACCTTGGGCCGCATGTAGCCGGCGATATCCTTGGGGTCGCGCCCGGAATAGTGGCAGGCACCGCCGAACAGCAGGCGGCGGTCGGCCGTGAGGCGATAGTAGTCCAGGCCGACCTTCTGGTCGCACAGCGCCATGTTCTGCGGGATCAGGCTGCTGGCCAGTGCTTCGGGCAAAGGCTCGGTGGCTACCACATAGCTGCCGGCCGGGAGCACCTTGCCGCTCAGCCGCGGCTCCAGTTCGTCGAGGTGGGCATTGCAGCCCAGTACCAGGCTGCTGGCGCGTACCTTGCCGCGCGCGGTGTGCAGCGTCACGCTGGGGCCGTGCTCGATGCGCAGTACCGGGCTTTGCTCGAAAATCCGCACGCCCAGGCTGTGGGCGGCGCGGGCTTCGCCCTGGACCAGGTCGAGCGGGTGCAGGTGGCCGGAGCCCATGTCGACCAAGCCGCCGGCATACTGGTCGCTGGCAACAATCTCATGCAGCTGCGCGGCGCCGACCAGGCGCGTTTCATGGCGATAGCCCAACGCTGCCAGGTCATCCTGTTCATCCTTGAAGGCGGCGAACTGGGCTGGCGTATTGGCCAGTTCACAGAAGCCCCAGCGCAGGTCGCAGGCAATGTCATGGCGGGCAATGCGGTTGGCCACCAGCGCCACTGAATCGATGCCGGCCTGTTTGAGGTAGCGCACGCCGTCCTGGCCGACATGCCGGGCGAAGCCGCTGACATCATGGCCAATGCCGCGTATCAGCTGGCCGCCGTTGCGACCGCTGGCACCCCAGCCAATGCGTCGGCCTTCCAGCAGGACCACCGACAAACCGCGCTCGGCCAGTTCCAGCGCGGTATTGACCCCGGTCAGCCCGCCGCCGACCACGCATACGTCGGCCGTCAGGTCGCCGTCCAGGCTGGGGTAGGGGGCTGCGTCGCGTGCCGTGGCGGCGTAGTACGAGGCGGTGTGTTGGGTATTCAAAGGCATGGGCGCTCTCGACTCAGCGGTTGGACTTGATCTTGCTCCAGGAGCGGGTCATGACGCGCATGATCTTCGGGCTCGGGGTGCTGGAGATGTACAGCTTGTCCAGTACTGCCTGGGGTGGGTAGATCTCGGGGTTGTTCACCAGTGATGCATCCATGTAGGCCTTGGCGTCCGGGTTGGCGTTGGCATAGCCGACCGTAGCGCTGACCTTGGCGATCACCTTGGGGTCGAGCAGGTAGTTGATGAACGCCAGGGCCTGCTCGGGGTTGTTGGCGTCCTTGGGGATGGCCAGCAGGTCGAACCACAGGTTGCTGCCTTCCTTGGGAATGCTGTAGGCGACCTTTACCCCGTTCTTCGCTTCCACGGCGCGATTGGCCGCCTGGAACACGTCGCCGGAGTAGCCGAAGGCCACGCAGACATCGCCGTTGGCAAGGTCGGAGACGTACTTGGAGGAGTGGAAGTAAGTGATATAGGGACGGAGCTCCAGCATGCGGGCCTCGGCCTTGGCGTAGTCGGCGGCTTTTTCGCTGCGCGGGTCCAGGCCCAGGTAGTTGAGCACGGCCGGGAACAGCTCATCTGGCGAGTCCATGAAGGCCACGCCGCATTGCTTGAGCTTTTTCAGGTTCTCGGGCTCGAACAGCACGGCCCAGGAATCGATATGGTCCACGCCCAGTGCCGCCTTGACCTTGTCGACGTTGTAGCCGATGCCATTGGTACCCCACAGGTAGGGCACGGCGTACCGGTTGCCGGGGTCGTTCTGTTCCAGCTGCTTGAGCAGCTTGGGGTCCAGATGCTGCCAGTTCGGCAGCTTGCTGCGGTCCAGCGGCAGGAACGCACCGGCCTGGGCCTGGCGGGCGAGGAAATGGTTGGAGGGCACCACCACGTCATAGCCGGTGCGCCCGGCCAGTAGCTTGCCTTCAAGGGTTTCGTTGGAGTCGAAAACGTCATAGACCACCTTGATGCCGCTGCTGGCCTGGAAGTCGGCCAGGGTGGTGTCACCGATGTAGTCGGTCCAGTTGTACACGCTGACAGTGGGGCTGGCGTGGCTTGTGGTGGCGAACAGCAGGGTGAATGCAGCGGGGATCAGGGCTTGCAGATGACGCATGGGGACACCTCGTTGGTCTTGTTCTTCGAGTTGGGTGCAGGCTTGCCTGTGCAGGGGGTGCAAAGCACCCCCGCGGTGGTTCAGACACTCAGCATCAGGAATTCACGCTCCCACGAGCTGATGACGCGCTTGTAGTTCTCGTGCTCGGCGCGCTTGACCGCCACGTAGCCCTGGACGAATTGCTTGCCCAGGTACTGCTGCACGGTTTCGCAGTCTTCCATGTGCTGCAACGCATCTTCGATGGTGATCGGCAGGCGCAGGTTGCGTCGTTCATAGGCGCGGCCCTGTACCGGTGCGCTAGGGTCGATCTCCTCGACCATGCCCAGGTAGCCGCACAACAGGCTGGCAGCGATGGCCAGGTACGGGTTGGCATCGGCACCCGGCAAGCGGTTTTCCACGCGCATGGCCTCCGGGCCGGAGGTGGGCACGCGCAGCCCGGCCGTGCGGTTCTCCTCACCCCACTCGACGTTGACCGGGGCCGAGGTGTCCGGCAGGAAACGGCGGAACGAGTTGACGTTGGGCGCGAACATCGGCAACAGCTTGGGGATGTACTTCTGCAAACCACCGATGTGGTGCAGGAACAGCTGGCTCATGCTGCCGTCTTCGTTGGCGAAGATTGGCTTGCCGGTGGCGATGTCGACCACGCTCTGGTGCAGGTGCATGGCACTGCCAGGTTCGTCGGTGATCGGCTTGGCCATGAACGTGGCGGCCACGTTGTGCTTGAGCGCGGCCTCACGCATCGTGCGCTTGAACACCGTGATCTGGTCGGCCAGGTCCAGCGCGTCGCCGTGACGGAAGTTGATTTCCATCTGCGCCGGGCCGTCTTCGTGGATCAGCGTATCCAGGTCCAGGCCCTGGATTTCGCACCAGTCATAGACGTCTTCGAACAACGGGTCGAATTCGTTGGCGGCATCGATCGAGAACGACTGACGGCCACTTTCGGCACGGCCGGAGCGCCCCAGCGGCACTTGCAGTGGCAAGTCCGGGTCTTCGCAGCGCTTGGTCAGGTAGAACTCCATCTCGGGCGCCACGATCGGCTGCCAGCCCTTGTCGGCGTAAAGCTTGAGCACCTTCTTCAGGACGTTGCGCGGCGACAGTTCGATGGGGTTGCCTTGCTTGTCGAAGGTATCGTGGATCACGATCGCGGTTGGCTCGATGGCCCACGGGATCTGGTACACCGCCGTGGGGTCAGGGCGGCAGACCATGTCGATGTCGGCGGCATCGAGCAGGTTGTAGTAGATGTCGTCGTCAACGTAGTCGCCGGTGACCGTCTGGAGTAGCACACTCTCGGGCAGGCGCATGCCACGCTCGTGGAGGAACTTGGCAGTCGGCGCGATCTTGCCGCGGGCGATGCCGGTCAGGTCGCTGATCACGCATTCGACTTCGGTGATCCGGTGTTCTTTCAGCCAGGTGGACAGCTGATCGAAGGGGGCGTTCATACAGACCTCTTGGTTGGGTTTTTGTGTGCGCGGCAGGTGCCGGTGACTTCCCAGGTGACGCGCTGGAGACTATCTTGGTCCGAGGCGAGCAACGCCATCTATCCACTTTCTTCGGCAAGCAATGCACCAAAAGAGTGCAACTAGGACACAGCGTGACAACGCCCAATGCCTTGCAGGTTCAGGCTTTCCACACGTCGGATGTAACCGAGCAAGTCCGCGCCACCCCGGGTTGGCAACAGCAATACCGGCAGATGTCGCCCGGGCACTTCAGTGGCCAGCTGCGCTGCCTGGGGCTTGGGGGGGTGGATGTTTACGAGGAACGGCTCAATACCCGCGTCGAGCAGTTCTTTCGCGCGCCCAGCGGTTCGCTGGCATTCTGTTTCGACCAGAGCGAGAACAGCCTTTATCTGCTGAATGAGCAGAGCCGCAACATCTGGATCACCCCAGAGAACTACCAGGAAGTGGCGGTCGTGTTCGACCAGGCCTTTCTCGCCAGCCATGGCCTGGACCCTCAGCGCCTTGAGGGGCTGTTCATGGTGCCACTGGGTAGCGGCCAGAATGCGCTGTTCGGCAGCTGGCTCAGCGCCACCTTGACCCGCCTGGGCGAGGCGGGTAGCCCATTGCAAGGGCAAGCCCTGGCTGAGCAACTGCTGGAGGACTGCCTGTTCATCCTCGACAACGCCAGCCAGCGTTTGCAAGGCGTGGCCCTGGGGCGGCGGGACGAGGAAAGGGCGATCATGCACCGGGTCAGCGAATGGGCGGCCGATTGCCCGGAAGAGACGCTGAACCTGCTTGAGCTGGCAGACGTGGCCGGGGTTTCCTTGCGCCAGTTGCAGCAGGCGTTCAAGGCGTTTACCGGCATGCCGCCGGCGCACTGGCTGCGCCTGCGCCGGCTCAACGGTGCCCGGCGTGATCTGCTGCGGGGTGGCGAGGTGACCGTGGCCGAGGTAGCGATGCGCTGGTCTTTCTGGCATTTGGGAAGGTTTTCAGAGAGTTACCGTCAGTTGTTCAAGGAGTTTCCAAGTGAAACGTTGAAGCGTCGCAAAGGGTGAGGTGCGAGCGCGCCAGCGCGTGAACAGTGCAGCCCAGGTCACACTGACCCCAGCATTGCACGCCAAAAGTTGCTATCGTGCCGCCCTGTTTCCACCCGAGGTGACGATGTTCTACCTGCCTTTGCCCAGCGACCAGGCCGACCGCCTCGCCAGCGCGCCCACCACCGACTTTTTCAGCAGCGCCAGCATCCTCGAAGCCGCCGCCGTGCTGTTCGTGCAAAACCTGCCACGCCAGCCGGCAACGGCTTCGGCCGACGCGCAAGAACGCCGCTTCGCCGAAATCGTGCGCATCGCAACCGACGTTGAAAACGCCGCACCGGGGCGCTTCCAGGGCCAGGTGGCACAGCATTTCGACCATGAAGCCTTCGCCATGGGCCTGGGTATGCTCGGCGAAAACGGTATCGCCTTGTTGACCAGCGAAGTGGAATACCAGGCCGATGAACTGCGGGATGCCGAAGGCCAGTGGAATTTCCAGTTTGCCGAAACCTACCGCCAGCGGGCCACGCCACTGCACCCGGTGTACCTGCCAGCGCTGGCCAGTGACCTGATGCTCAGCGACCAGCAGAACCGCCTGCTGCGCGAATTCCTCAGTGGCATTGACGAGTCGGTGGCCGTGCAGGGCTTCGCCGGCACTGGCAAGACTTTCCTGATTCACCAGTTCGCCCGCCTGCTGGAGCCCCAGCGCACCTTGCTGCTGGCCTTGACCGAAGGCCAGTTGCGCGCGTTGCAGGCGCGCGTGAAGGACGCAGCCGCCTACACCGCGCTGACGTTCGGCCAACTGGCGGACGAGCTGCTCAACCTCGACCTCACCAGCAATGGCTGGCGCCTGCGCGACGCGTACCGCACCAAACGCTCATGGCGCCCGCAAGATGCGCAGGTAGTGCGCTGGTTGGCGATCCCGGACATCGGCCCGCTTGCCGCCCGTGACGTGGTTGGCTTGTGCATCCGCGCTGTGCGTACCTTTTGCCACACTGCCGACACCCAACTGCAGCTGCACCACCTGCCCTGGGCCGGGCCTGGCACTTCGCCGCTCGACCAGGAAGTACTGCTGGAAAAGGCGCGACTGTACTGGCAAGAGCTGATTCGCCCGTCAGCACGGGAAATCCAGCTTCCGGTGCGCGATTACCACCGGGTCAAGTTGCTGTCGCTGACAGACTACGTGATCGGCAACCGCTACACCCATGTCATCGTCGACGAGGCGCACGAGCTGTCGGCACCGATGCTTGCCGTGCTCGACCGCAGCCCGCAATCGATCATTGCCCTGGGTGACGAGTTGCAGAACCTCAACGGTCTCAGCCCGCACCACGGCAGCTTCATCCGCCAGCGTTGCATCGACCATTCGTTGCGCGCCGGGCCAGCGATGGACAACGTGCTCAATCCGTTGATCCAGGCGCACCCGGCGTCGATCCAGGCAGCCTTCAGTGGCAGCGCCGAGCATTACACCCGGGTCAGCTTCTTCGATGCGGTCACGGTGCCGGAACAGCCCACGGCGCTGATCGTCGATGACGAATGGGGGCTCTTCGGCTGGTTCCAGCGCCTGACGCACCAAGGTGTACCCTTCATATTGCTGAAAAGTGCACGCAAGGATTTCGAACTGTTCGTCGAGGACTGTATCGAGCTGTACCGCTACGGCACCCGGGCACGCCATCCGATGCTGTTTCGTTATGGCAGTTGGCAGGCGCTGGAGCAGGACAAGGGTGACGACAAGGCATTCCTCGCGGTGGCCAGCATGCTGCGCAAGGGCTACACGCCGGAGCATTTCGCCAAGGCCAAGAGCCGTTATCGCTGGGACAAGGCGCCGAAGCTGTTCCTCGGGCGGGTGCGGGATGTGAAGAACATGGAGTTCGCCCGGGTAATGGTTTCGCCGGAGCTGATGGTGGCGCCGCAGGTGGCGGGTAACCGCAATGAGCGGGCGCGCATGCTGGCGGGGTTGTACACCGCCTGTTCGCGGGCGCGGCATGAACTGATCGTGCCGGGGGGCATGCTCGACTGGGTCAAGGACCAGGTTCGGGATTGATCGTTGGGGGCTGCTTTGCAGCCCCTGGGCATCGGATCAGTTACGGTCCAGCCACACGGTCTGGGCATTGGTGAACTCACGCACACCAAAGTGCGACAGCTCACGGCCGAACCCGCTCTTCTTCACGCCGCCGAACGCCACGCGGGGGTCGGAAGCGCAGTAGCCGTTGATGAACACGCCACCGGTATCCAGCGCTGCAGTCATGCGTTCGGCCAGCGCGTAGTCGGCCGTGTAGATGGTCGAGGCCAGGCCGAATTCGCTGTCGTTGGCCAGCTCTACCGCATGCTCGGCGTCACGTGCAGTGATGATTGCCGCTACCGGCCCGAACAGTTCCTGCTTGAACGCGGTCATGTCCGGGGTCACATTGGCGAACACAGTCGGCGCGTAGACGTTGGCCACGCCTTCAACCTTGTGGCCGCCCAGCAGCAGGGTAGCGCCTTCGGCCAGGGTTGCCTGAACCTGGCCGTCCAGCTCGTCCCGCAGGTCGTAACGGGCCATCGGGCCGATGTAGGTGTCGTCTTCCAGCGGGTTGCCCACTTTCAGCTGGCGCGTGGCTTCGACGAACTTGCGGGTGAATTCATCGGCAATGCTCGCTTCCACGATCAGGCGCTTGGCGGCGGCGCAGACCTGGCCGGTGTTCTGGTAACGGCCGATGACGGCAGCCTTGACGGCGGCGTCCAGGTCGGCGTCAGCCAGCACGATGAACGGGTCGGACCCCCCCAGTTCCAGCACGCACTTCTTCAGCGCGGCACCCGCCTGGGCACCAATGGCCATGCCGGCACGCACGCTGCCAGTCAGGGTGACGGCGGCGATGCGCGGGTCGTTGATGGCGCGGGTGACACCGTCCGGGGTCACGTTCAGGACTTCGAACACGCCTTCCGGCAGGCCGGCATCCTTGAACAGTTCAGCCATCAGGTAAGCACTGCCCATCACGTTCGGCGCGTGCTTGAGCACATAGGTGTTACCCGCCAGGATCGCCGGCACGGCGCCGCGCAATACCTGCCATACCGGGAAGTTCCACGGCATCACCGCCAGGATCGGGCCCAGCGGGCGGTATTCGATGCGGGCTTTTTCGACCTGGGTCGGCTCGGCGGCGAGCATGGCCGGGCCGTGCTCAGCGTACCAGCGGCACAGGCCAACGCATTTGGCGACTTCACCACGGGCCTGGGCGATCGGCTTGCCGATTTCACGGCTGATCATGTGCGCGAAAGCTTCAGCCTTGGCTTCGAGGGTGCCGGCCAGGGCCAGCAGGTACTCGCTGCGCTGACCCAGCGACACCTGGCGCCACTGGCGATAGCCAACCTTGGCGCGTTGCAGCGCCGCTTCCAGTGCGGCGTCGGTGTCGAACGGGTAGGCGCCGATCTGCTCGCCGCTGTACGGGTCGAGGGAGATGGCGTGTGTCAGGCTGCTGATCGCACTCATGGCGGGGCACTCTCGTCGTTGTTAGTCAGTAACGCCAGACTAGTGGGCTATGGCTTTAATGAAAACTGAATAATAATGAGCGAAACATTCACGTTTGGAGAAAGGCTGTGGACTTGGTGCAACTGGAGATCTTCAAGGCCGTGGCAGAGCAGGGCAGCATCAGTGCCGCTGCCCAGCACATCCATCGGGTGCCTTCGAACCTGACCACGCGTATCAAACAGCTGGAAGAAGACTTGGGCGTCGAGCTGTTCATCCGCGAGAAAAGCCGCCTGCGCCTGTCGCCGGCCGGCTGGAATTTTCTCGAGTACACGCGGCGTATCCTCGAGCTGGTGCACGAAGCGCGGTTGACCGTGGCCGGGGAAGACCCCCAGGGCACTTTTGCCCTCGGGTCGCTGGAAAGCACGGCAGCGGTACGCATTCCGGCACTGCTGGCGGCCTACAACCAGCGCTACCCCAAGGTTGACCTGGACCTGTCCACTGGCCCTTCGGGCACCATGCTGGAAGGCGTACTGGCGGGCCGCCTGGTCGCTGCGTTCGTCGATGGGCCGGTACTGCACCCGACGCTGGAAGGCATGCCCGTGTTCGAGGAAGAGATGATGGTCATCGCGCCGCTGAACCACGCGCCGGTTACCCGTGCCCAGGACGTCAATGGCGAGAGCATCTACGCCTTCCGCGCCAACTGCTCGTACCGCCATCACTTCGAGCGCTGGTTCGTGCAGGACCAGGCAGTGCCCGGCAAGATCCACGAAATGGAGTCGTATCACGGCATGCTGGCCTGCGTCAGCGCCGGCGCCGGCCTGGCCATGCTGCCACGCAGCATGCTCGACAACATGCCAGGTTGCAGCACAGTCAGCGCCTGGCCCATGTCGGAGGATTTCCGCTACCTGAAAACCTGGCTGGTATGGCGCCGGGGTACGGTCTCGCGCAGCTTGAGCATGTTCGTGAAGTTGCTTGAAGAAGGCCGTGCAAGCTGATGTTTTGGCTGAATAAATGGAGTGCTGAGGTGAATTTCATCTACCTGACCGGGCGTCAGCACGAACGCCGCTTTGCGGGGAGGATCAAATAAGAGGTAAGCCATCCTCGAAAGGAGGGTCGTACCATGCGTAACCATCACTATGCCCTCGGCGCTGCCTTGCTGATCACCCTGGCCCTGCCATGGACCCTGGCCGCCGCCGCCGACCTCAATGCCCCCATCGACATGCAGGCGGTGCAGTTGCAACCGCAGGAGCAAAATGGCGTGCGCTACCTGCAGGGCGGTATCGGCCAGGACGAGGCCAATGCCCTGCGCAAAACCACCGGTTATGACCTGCACGTAGAGCTTTCGACCGGCCCGGAAGGCAAGTTCCAGAGCGGGGCTTCAGTCGACATCCAGAATGCTCAAGGCCAGCCCGTGCTCAGCGTCAGCGATGCCGGGCCACTGCTTTACGTGCAACTGCCTCCCGGCAAATACAAGGTCATCGGCAATGCCCAGGGCCAGGCGGTGCAGCAATGGGTGGCCGTGTCAGGCAAGGCCCCCACGACCGTTAACCTCAATTGGCGTTGATGAATAGACGGGCAGGAGTACAGGTGTACTCCTGCCTGGGATAGGGTCACGCCTCGCGAATGCCTGTGCCCGGCAAGGCACATCTTTACCCAGTGTTTTAGCCAATAGTGGCATTTCACTTTCAACTTTCTGATTATCTGGACAATAATCAGAAAAGTATTACTTCGTATGACCGGTCTGGATGCACCGGTCAGCGCAAAACATCGAGGGGCCCAAGCCCCCGCTTGCCGTGTAGACCATCAGGAGAGTCGTTGATGAAAACCCGTCTAGCTGCTTCGCTGGCCGTTGCAGTGCTGGCCTTTGCCGGGGCCGATCTGGTCCAGGCTGCGCAGATATCAGGCGCTGTGGGCGCTACTAGCCAAGGTGACATGACCTATCGTATCGGCATGTCGTTCGACTGGGACAAGAAATGGCTGGAAAGCAGCACTGGCCATGTGAGCGGTTACTGGGATGCGGCCTACACCTATTGGGAAGGTGGCGATGCCAGCGGTGCCCATTCGCTGTCGTTCAGCCCGGTGTTCACGTATGAGTTCAGCGGCTTCACCTACACGCCTTACATCGAAGCCGGTATTGGCCTGGCCGCATTTTCAAAGACCGACGTGGGCGACCAGCAACTGGGGTCGGCGGTCAACTTCGAAGACCGTATCGGCTTTGGCCTGAAGTTGCCGGGAGAACAGAAGGTAGGCATCCGCGCCATGCACTATTCCAACGCCGGGATAAAGCAGCCAAACGACGGCATCGAGTCGTACTCGCTGTTCTACAGCAGAGCTTTCTGACATGACGGGGCCGCAGCGCGGCCCCGGCAATTCAGAAGGTATAGGAAACGCCGGCCTGCACCGTGCGCGGTGCGCCGGGGTATACGTAGCTGTTGAACGCCCCCTCGTCATACCCCTTGTTGAACACGTTTTTCACGTCCAGATTCAATCGCACGTGTTCGTTGACCTTGTAGAAGCTCAACAGGTCGACAACGCTGTAGCGCTCCATCGTGTAGGTGGCTGCCGACGTCTGCCCGGCACGGTCGTCTACATACTTCACGCCCACCCCCAGGCCAAGGCCTTTGACCCGACCATCCTGGAACTCATAGGTGTTGAGCAGGCTGAAGGTGTTGCGCGGGATATTGGCCAGGCGCGTTCCCGTGGGCAGGGTGGTGTCCTTGGTGACTTCGGCGTCCACGTAGGCATAGCCACCGATCACGCGCCATTCGGGGGTAAGGTTGCCAGCGACGTTGATGTCCAGGCCACGGCTGCGCACCTCGCCGGCCGCGACCTTGTAAGTACCCGTAAGGTCGTTCGGGTCGTTGGTCAGTACGTTCTCCTTGACGATGTGGTAGATCGCCGCGTCGACACTCAACTGGCGGTCAAGTGACTCCCATTTCACCCCCAGCTCATAGGATTTGCCCTTTTCCGGGTCAAAACCACCGCCACTGGCGGGCGTGCCCGTATTGGGTTTGAACGAACGTGCGGTGTTGGCGTACACCGCCAGGGTATCGGTCAGGTCGTAGACCAAGCCAAGGCGGGGTGTGACGCCGTTTTCGCCCTTGCTGAAATCGCCTGCATTGTTCAGCTTGTTGTCATAGTCATGCTCGAAACGCTCGAAGCGCACGCCTGCCAATGCCTTCAACCGCTCGGTCAGGGCCACTTGGTCCTGGATGAACACCGCCCAGGTCTGCAGGTTTTCCTTGTCCCAGGTGGTGGTGCGGTCCAGGGCCGGACGCGGCTGGCCCAGTACCGGGTTGTAGATGTCGATCGGGTAGGCGGCCGAGGAACGCTGGATGATCGAGTTGTAGCCGTAGTTCTCGTATTCAACCCCGGTCAACAATGTATGGCTGAAGTTGCCGGTGTCAAAATGCCCGGTCAGGTTCAGCTGCCAGTCGCGGTCGGTCCACTCCAGCTTGCGGTAGTTGAAGTTGCGCTGCAGCGTGCGTCCATCTGCCGGTGCGCCGTTGGCTTCGACAGCGTTGCCCTTGAGCGAGCCATCGAGGAACTGGAACCCGCCAGCCAGCGACCAGTTGTCATTGAGCAGGTGCTCGAAACGCAGCTGCGCCATGTTGTTGTCGTTATGCAGCAGGTTGTCGCTGCCTTTTTCCCAGATGTAGGTGTCGCGCGAGGCGCTGCCGGTTTGGGTGGCGTAGCGGGTCAGGCCGCGGTCCAGCGGGTGGTTGTTGCGCATGAAGTCGCCTTCGAAGACGATCTTCGTGCTGTCGTTGACCTGCCAGCTGACCACTGGCGCCACATCATAGCGCTCGCTTTCGACGTCATCGCGGAAGCTGTCACCGCCTTCGCCAAGCAGGTTCAGCCGGTAGGCCAGCGAGCCGTCCTGGTTGAGCGGCCCGGTGGCGTCGAGGGTAGCGCGGTGCATGCCCTGGTCATCGAACTGGCTGCCGAGGGTGACCTTGGACTCGGGCAGTGGCTGCTTGCTGACCACGTTGAACGTACCGCCCGGGTCACCCCGACCATACAGGCTGCTGGCCGGGCCACGGATCACTTCCAGGCGCTCGACGGTGTTGGCATCCGGTGCGTTGGGGTAGCCGCGGTTGATCGGGAAGCCGTTGCGGTAGAACTCACCGGTGGTGAAACCACGCACGGTGAAGGTGGTCAGGCCCTGGCCGCCGAAATTGTTGGCGCGGCCGACGCCACCGGCGTAATCCAGGCCGTCCTGCAGGCGTGTGGCACCGGTGTCTTCAAGTACGGTCTTGGGCACCACGCTGACCGATTGCGGTGTTTCGTGCAGCGCCGTGTCGGTGCGGGTTGCGCTGGCCGAGCGGCTGGCCTTGTAGCCCACTACCGGGCCATCGGCGCGCTCGCTGTCGGCTGTACTGGTGATGCTCAGGGCCTGGAGTTCGATCTGGGCGGGGTCGCCGAGCGTTTCAGGCTCGGCAAAGGCCAGCGGGGAGACAGCATGAAGCACACAAAGCGAAACGAACGTGCGACGCATCGACGGTACGATCCTGGAGTAGGGCGCTGAGGGATAGGGTGGAGACGCGCCGCGAAACTACTACGAATCATTATCAAATGCATTATTTTTAAGTAGAACTGGTGTACCAGATACCAGCCAGCCTCATCTGTTCAGGGTTCTTCACGGGCATGCCCGCGAAGAACCCGGACCATCAGCGGGCAGCCTTGATCGCCAGCACATTGCACAACGGATGGTCCAGCACATGCGCCGTGGTCCCGCCGAGGAACGTGCGCATGGCGTCATGCCGATGGCTGCCCATCACGATCACATCGGCCCGGCTGTGGCCGACGAACTCGGCAATTGCCCTGATCGCGGCCCCTTCGACGAAGTGCCGGCGCTCGAGCGGGATTTGATGGTGATCGCCCAAGCGGTTGAACGCCGCCCGCTGCGCGGTACGCACGCTGCTATCGAAGCCCGGCATGGTTACGGTGCCTGCGCCGAAATCGGCCATGTGGGTCTTGGCCGCGTCGCACACATGCAGCAGGTGCAGTTCGGCGTTGCACTGCAGGGCCAGGGCATGGGCGCAGTGGATCACCTGCTCGTCCAGGTGTTCGCCTGCACCCAGGCTGTTCAGGTCCACCGCAGCCGCAATTTGCCGAGGCAAGGGCAGGCGTATGTCGCTAACCAAGTGCACGGCGACCGGGCTGTCCTTGAGCAACTGCCAGTCCAGTGGCGTAACCAGCAGGCGCTTGAGTATAGGCTCGTGCTGCACGTCCTTGATGAGCAGGTCGCACCCCAACCGTTCGACGCGCTCCAGCACGCTGCCCAGCGGGTCGCGGGTCAGCAACAGCTCGGTGGATACGTCCAGGCCGGCATTGCCCAGCTGTTCGGCCTCATCGGCCAGCCATTGGCGGTTGTCGCTGAGCAGCCGCTCGCGCTCACGACCATCGCTCATCAGGCCAAAGGTGTCGACGTCGTCGACGAACACGTTGATATCCAGCAGGGCACCGCTGGATTCCGCCAACGCCGCAGCGCGTTGCAGCGCAGGCGTATGACGCATTTGCGGGCCGAGCATGACGAACAGACGTTTGAACTGGCTCATCGCACACCTCCACGTGTGGCAGCCCCCCGGTTACCTGGTTCTGTTCAGTCTAGTCCCCTGCGCGGCGGGTGCGCAGCCTGCATGCTCAGCGTCTGTGGTGTCACCGCATCCTCCTGCCACCCGCCACCCAATGCAGCGTACAGGTTCACCTCCGCCACCAGTTGCGCCAGGCGGTCGTTGATCAACCCCTGCTGGGCACTGAACAACGAGCGCTGCGCGTCAAGGAAGGTGAGGCTGCTGTCCACGCCAATCCGGTAGCGGTGGTCGGCCAGGTCGTAATAGCGATGGCTCGATGCCACCAACTCGCGCTGCGCCTGCAGTTGCCGCTGGTAGGTGCTGCGCGCGGCCAGGCCGTCGGCCACCTCCTGGAAGGCGCGCTGGATGGCCTTTTCGTACTGCGCCACCTGGACGTCCTTCTGTAACCGGGCATAGTCAAGGCTGGCTTGCAGGCCGCCAGCGGTAAAAATAGGCACACTGATCTGCGGCTGGAACAGCCATGTGCCAGAGCCGGCATCGAACAGGCCGTTGAGCTGCGGGCTGGTGCTGCCGGTATTGGCGGTCAGGCTGATGCTGGGGAAGAACGCTGCGCGCGCCGCGCCGATGTTGGCATTGGCCGCGCGCAGCTGGTACTCGGCCTGGAGAATGTCCGGCCGGCGTTGCAGCAGGTCGGAGGGCAACCCGGCGGGCAGCCCGGCAATCTGCTCGGCCGCCAGGGGCAGGGCGGCCAGGTCAGCGGAAACCGGCGCGCCTACCAGCAGCGTCAGCTGGTTGTGGTCCTGCGCCACCTGGCGTTTGTAGCGAGCCACTGCCGCACGGGTACTGTCGACACTGGTACGCGCCTGGATCTGGTCCAGGGCCGAAACCGTGCCAGCGCGGCGTTGGTTGCGGGTCAGACGCAGGCTGCGTTCATCCGCCGCCAGGGTCTCCTTGGCCAGGGTCAGCAGTTCCTGGTCGGCCCGCCAGGTCAGGTACACGCTGGCGACACTGGCCACCAGGCTCAGACGGGTACTCCGGCGTGCCTCTTCGCTGGCCAGGTAAGTCAGCAAGGCCTGGTCGCTAAGGCTGCGGACGCGGCCAAACAGGTCAAGCTCGTAGGCGCTCACCCCCAGCGTGGCGGCATAGGTCGAACTGATCACACCCTGGCCGGTGCCGGTCACGCCCCTTGGCAGATACTCGCGCTCCCCCTGGCCAGTAGCAGAAACCTTAGGCAGCAGGTCGGCGCGCTGGATGCGGTATTGCGCCTGGTAGGCCTGGACGTTCAGCACGGCAGTGCGCAGGTCGCGGTTGTTGACCAGGGCGTTACTGATCAGCTGACGCAACAGCGGATCGTGAAACACCTGCTGCCAGTCGTCTGCAGCCTGATGGATCTGCGAGTCGCCAGTGTAGGCCGGCCCCTGGGGGAACTGCCCAGGCACTGGGGGCGCAGGGGGTTGGTAGGCGGGGGTGAGCGAACAACCGCACAGCAGCGCGGCAAATACAGTAAGCGCATGTCGGGGCATTGCGGGTTCTCGCTTTCAGGCACTGGCCATCCATTTCGCCAGGCCATGCCGACCACTGACTCCCAGCTTGGCGGTGGCTCGCTTGAGGTAGGTTTCGACCGAGCTGGTTTTCACATTCAACCGCTGCGCCATCTCTGGCACGGTGCCGCCGGTCAACAGGCCCAGGCAAACCTCCTGTTCCCGGCTCGACAGCCGCACGGCTTCCTGCGCAAGGCGTTCGCCAAACGACTGGCGCAGCGAACCTGCTTCAATCTCCGCCAACGGCGATCCGCTACGCCGCATAGACCCTTGCTCCAGCAGTTGCCCATGGTGCTCGACCAAGGGCAGCAGGGTGTCGGACAAGCTCTTCAGTTGCGACAACTCGCTCAGGGAGAATGCCCGCTGGCTAGGTGAGCGATGAAAGCTGATCACCCAGCGCTTGCTGCCACTGCAGGACACCAGGTGGCATTGGTGAGCATTCTGGCGCGGATGCAGCGGGCCGGGCGGTGCCCTGAATTCGATCAGCAACGGGTCTTTCATTTGCATGATGCGCTGCAGCAGGGGTTGGCGCAGGCTTTGCGCAGCAGGCCGGGCATTGGCCGCACCGGCGCTGCCCAGCACTTCGATCTGACTGGCATGGGCCTGGTGTGGGTCGAGGGTCCATTCGCTGAGTTCAAGCCGGTGGATGGGCACTTGTGCTTCGACCAGGCGCAACATCTGATCGGCAAAACCCGCGGCGCCAGTCCTGGCAATCAGTTCGCCCAGTTGCAGATACAGCTGTGGATCAGGGCGGTACTCGCGGCTGTCGGTCAGCATCATTCCATGTATTCCTCGGTTCTGGTGATTGCAGCGGGTGGTCTCGCGGTCGAGTCCTCCATGGGCTTGGTGCCGTATTCAAGCCCGCTGCCGGGCAGGCGTCTGTAATGGAAAACCGGGACAGAAAATGGCATCGATTCGAGGCTGTCGGGTTGCCGTGGGGCGAGGGGGCAGTGGGGCCGAAGGATCAATAGCCAGCAAGTTGACGCCAGAAGCGTGGCGAATTCGCCCTGATCGTGGCGTATACCGTGTGCCGTAGGCCATCGGGGGTAGCACGCTGTGGCAAATGTCCTACACGTTTTTAAGCAGCATGCCCCCGGCGAGGATTGTCCGGGTTTATTGGGGCATACGGCCATGGGCAGCAATGCTTGAATCCGCGGATGATCAACCAGAAGGACCTGTCGAATCATGCCTGCCGTCGAAACCTTTGCCCTGACCGTTGCCCAGCGGGACATCTGGCTGGACCAGATCAGCCACGGCAACTCGCCGCTGTACAACATCGGCGCCTATGTCGAACTGCGGGGCAGGGTGGATGCCGAGCAGATCAGCCAAGCGATGCAGCACCTGATCACCGAGCATGATGGCCTGCGCACAGTGGTGGTGACTGACGGTGCGCTTGCCCGCCAGTATTTCGCCGCGCAGATGGACGTGCGCCTAGCAAGACACGACCTGCGCCATGCCGCCGAGCCCTTCGCTGCCGCGCTGGATCTGCTGCACGCGCAGATGCGCACGCCCTACAGCCTGGAGGCCGGCCCGCTGTGGGGGGCAACGCTGATTCGCCTGGCCGAACAACACTACTTGCTGGCGCTGCAGGCGCACCATCTGGTGCTTGACGGCTGGGGTGTGGACCAGTGGTTCAAGCAGCTCGCCGATCATTACCGCCTGTTGCAACGAGGCCTGCCTTTGCCACAGGGTGCGCCTTCCTACCATGCCTTCATCGAGGACGATGCCCAGTATCAGGGGGGCTCGCGCCGTGGGCGTGATCGTGAGTACTGGCTGGCGAGGTACCAGCAGTTGCCCGACGCTCTGTTGGCGCCGCGGGAGCGCCTGCTGGCAGGCGACGCTCTGCCCAGCGGTGCCTTGGAGCAATCATTCGATCGCCCCCTGCTGGCGCGCATGCGGCACCTCGCTGCAGAGCTGCATGCATCGCCGTTCCACGTATTACTGGCCGCGTTGCATGTGTGCGTGACGCGCACCTGGCAGCGCGACGACTGGGTGGTAGGGCTGCCGGTGCGCAACCGCGGCAATGCTCGCTTCAAGTCGACGCTGGGGCTGTTCACCCAGGTCAGCGCACTGCGCATGGGCTTTGGCCGCGCGTGTTCGTTCGCAGCACTGGTGCAGGGTATCCGCGATGCGCTGAAACAGGACTTTCGCCACCAGCGCTTTGCGCTGAGCGAACTCAACCGTAGCCTCGGGGTGCTGCGGGAAGAACGGCCGCAATTGTTCGAGCTGATGGTGTCGTTCGAAGAAGACAGCAATGCCCTGTGCTTCACTGACGCGCCTGCCCACACGGTAATGGTCTGCAACGGCCACGAACCGACGCCGCTGAGTATCCACCTACGTTGCAACCGCCACAGTGACGCGGCGACGCTGCACCTGGTGAACAACCGGGCGTGGTTCACCGATGATGAAGCGCGGGCGCTGGCCGATCGCCTGCTGCACGTGCTGGCGCAAGGGGTGCAGCAGCCGCAGACGCTGCTTGGCGCGTTCGATCTGCTGTCCCGCAGTGAACATGCGGCACTGGAACAGTGGAATGCCACGCGAACACCCTTGGCTGATACGGGCGTGATTCACCACCGCATCCAGGCCCAGGCCATGGCCCGGCCAACCGCAGTGGCTGCGCTGCACAACGGCCAGGCGCTGAGCTATGGCGAGCTCGAGCGGCGTGCCGAACTGCTGGCACAACACCTGGCTGGCCTGGGCGTGAAGCCCGAACGCCGAGTTGCGCTGATCGCCCAGCGCGGGCTCGACACCCTGGTGGGGCTGTTGGCGGTGCTCAAGGCCGGCGCCGCCTACGTGCCGATTGACCCGGCTCATCCACGCGAGCGCTTGGCCTACCTGCTGGAAGACAGCGCACCTGACGTGCTGTTGACCCTTTCCGGGCTGGTTGATCGCCTGCCGGCCCACGGCCTGCCGCAGATCGAGCTGGATCGCTTCGACTGGCACGCCACCTCCGCCCCGGCGTTCGTGTTTGCGGCACAATCCCCGGGCGACCTTGCCTATGTCATCTATACCTCCGGCTCCACCGGCTTGCCCAAGGGGGTGATGGTCGAGCAGGGGATGCTGGCCAATCTGGTCGACTGGCACTGCAGCACCTTCGACCTGGGCCCAGGGCGCCACCAGTCGTGCCTGGCCGGTTTCGGGTTCGACGCCATGGCCTGGGAGGTCTGGCCTGCCTTGTGCAGTGGGGCAACCCTGCACCTGGCGCCTGTGCGCGAGGGTGGCGAAGATATCGATGCCTTGCTCGACTGGTGGCGAGCCCAGCCGCTGGACGTCAGCTTCCTGCCGACGCCGGTGGCCGAGCATGCGTTTGCCCAGGGCGAGCTGCACCCGACCCTGCAAACCCTGCTGGTGGGCGGTGACCGCCTGCGCCGGCTGGCACGCGAGCGGCGCTATCGGGTGGTCAATAACTATGGCCCGACCGAAACCACGGTGGTGGCCAGCTCCGGGGAAGTGGCGGCTGGCGGGCCGTTGCATATCGGTGGCCCGGTGGCCAATACCCGGCTGTACGTGCTCGACGAGCAGCGTAAGCAGCTACCGATTGGTGCGGCGGGTGAACTCTATATTGGCGGCAGGGGGGTTGCCAGGGGCTACCTGAACCGTCCTGAACTGACCGCCGAGCGCTTTGTGCCAGACCCATTCAGCAGCGAGCCGGGCGCACGCATGTACCGCAGCGGTGACCTGGTGCGCTGGCTGGCCGACGGTACGCTGGAATACCTCGGGCGCAATGACGACCAGGTGAAGATCCGCGGTGTACGGGTTGAGCTGGCTGAGATCGAGGCTGCCCTGGCCAGCCATGCGGCGGTACGCGAGTGCGTGGTAATGCTGCGCGACGGCCAGTTGCAGGCTTGGTTCCTCGGTGACCAGCCGGTGACCCCGCGTGCGTTGCGCGAGCACCTTCGGCAACGCCTGCCGGTTGCCTTGCTGCCGGGGGCGTATGTGCGGCTTGGCAACTGGCCACTGACGGCCAATGGCAAGCTCGATCGTCGCGCCTTGCCGACGGCCGACGAAAGCGCCAAGGTGTGCCAGGAATACGAAGCGCCCAAGGGTGAAACCGAACAGCGGTTGGCCCGGCTATGGGCCGAGTTGCTGCATGTCGAGCGGGTTGGGCGCCAGGATCACTTCTTCGAGCTGGGTGGCCACTCGATGCTGGCCGTGCAACTGATCGAGCGCATGCGCCAGCAGGGGTTGCAGGCCAATGTGCAAGTGCTGTTCGGCCAGTCGACCCTGGCCACCGTCGCGGCCAGCGTGACGTTGGTCGATACCAGGGTGGTGCCGCAGAACCGTGTGCCACAGGGTTGCCAGCGGATCACCCCCGACCTGTTGGCGCTGACCGAGCTGGACCAGGCCGCGATCGACCATATCGTTGCCACGGTGCCGGGCGGGGCCGGCAACGTGCAGGAAATCTACCCGCTCGCGCCGTTGCAGCAAGGGCTGCTGTACCACCATGTCACCGATGCACGCGACCCCTACCAGCAGCAGGCGTTGTTTACCTTTTCCAGCCGCGCGCAGTTGCACGCCTTTACCGAAGCGTTGCAGCAAGTGGTCGACCGCCACGACATCCTGCGTACCAGCCTTTGCTGGGAGGGGCTGGAGCAACCCCAGCAGGTGGTATGGCGCCATGCACGCCTGCCGGTCGAGCACTGGCCTGGCCCGGCCGAGCAACTGCGCAGCCATGTTGACCCGCAGCAAAGGCCATTGGACCTGCGTCGGGCACCGCTGATGGCGCTGGTGTGTACCGAAGACACCCGGCCCGGGTGCTGGCTGGGACTGCTGCGGTTCCATCATCTGGTAAACGACGCGGTTTCCCTGCAAGTGCTCTTGGGCGAGCTGGACGCCTTCATGACCGGGCGCGGCGAACACTTGCCCAGGCCGGTCGCTTATCGCGACTACGTGGCGGCCAGCGCCAGTGCCGAACGTCAGGCCGGGCACGAGGTGTTTTTCTGTGCGCAGCTGGCCGGCATCGAGCCTCAGGCAGCCATCCCCGGCCTGGGTGGTGGCGCTACGTTCGACGACATCGACCTGGAGAGCCGTGAGCTGGGCCTGGACCCCGAACGGGTCACCTGGTTGCGCCAGCAGGCACGGCACCATGGGGCTAGCCTGGCCAGCTTGCTGCACCTGGCCTGGGCGCAGGTGCTGGCCACCTTGGGCGGGCGCGACGAGGTGGTCCTCGGTACCGTGTTGCTGGGGCGTAGCCTGGCCGGCCTTGGGGCCGATCGTGCCATGGGCATGTTCATCAACAGCTTGCCGCTGCGGATCACGCTGGCGCAACGCACGCCACGCCAGGCCCTGAGCGAAACCCATGCCGGCCTGGCGGCCTTGCTCGGGCATGAGGATGCGCCGCTGATTCTCGCCCAGCGTTGCAGTGGTCTGCCGGCCGGGACGGCGTTGTTCGACAGCCTGATCAACTATCGCCAGGGGGCCGTGCCGTTCGGTCAGGTGTTGCCCGGCGTGACGCTGGCCGAGGCCAGCGAGGTTCAGAGCCACGGCCTGGTACTGACCGTGGACGAGCAGGCAACTGCGGTGCAACTGGCTGTGCGCGCACCGCGTGCAATCGGTGCGCAACGGGTACTGGACCATCTGTCGAACGCCTTGCAGCAGCTGGGCGAAGCGCTGGCCAGCCACAGCGATGCAGGGTTGCACACACTCTGCACCCTGCCCGAGGGCGAGTTGCGCCATTTGTTGCTAGGCCTCAATGCCAGCGCAGACCTGAGCAGCCCGCTCGGGCAGACCCTGCCCGGGTTGTTCGAGGCGCAGGTACGCCGCTCGCCGCAGGCCATCGCGCTGCAGGCAGATGGGGTCAGCCTCGATTACGCGACCCTGAACGCCCAGGCCAATCGCCTGGCTCACCGCCTGATCGCTCATGGCATAGGCCCAGACACCAAGGTGGCGGTGTGTATCGAGCGCGGTGTCTCGCTGATGATCGCGTTGCTTGGCGTGCTCAAGGCCGGCGGCGCCTACGTGCCGCTGGACCCCGGCTACCCGCAGGAGCGGCTGCGTTACGTGCTGCAGGATTGCGCACCGCTCATGGTGCTGGTGCACGGTGCTACGCAAGGCCTGTTTGCTGCCGGTCATTGCCCGTTGCTCGACCTTGACCACAGCGACTGGCAGGCCGGCCCGGCTAGCGACCCGCAAGTGCCGGGTTTGGGGCCACGGCAGTTGGCCTATGTGATGTACACCTCCGGCTCCACCGGTACGCCGAAGGGGGTGATGATCGAGCACCGCGGGTTGTGCAACCTGATGCACTGGGGCTCGCAGGTCTGCCCGCCACGCCCGGGCGATGCCTTGCTGCAGCGGGCACCGTTTACCTTCGACGGTTCGGTGTGGGAGTTGTTCTGGCCCTTGACGGCCGGTGTGCGCCTGGTACTGGCGCGGCCGGATGGGCACCGCGACCCGGCCTATCTGGTACAGCTGATTCAGGCGCAGCAGGTGAGTATCGTCAAGTTCGTGCCGGCGTTGCTGCATCAGTTTCTCGAACAGCCAGATGCCGAACGGTGCACCAGCTTGACCGACATCTTCTGTGGCGGTGGCGAGCTGACCCTGGCGCTGGTGCAACGGGTGCGACAGTGCTTGCCCAACGTGCGCCTGCACAATGTCTACGGCCCCACCGAGGCCACGGTGGACAGCACCGCCTGGACCTTGCCGCCACACGCACCGCTGCCCACGCAGGCCCCGCCGATTGGCCGGCCGATCGCCAACACGCGTTTGTATGTGCTCGATGCCCATGACCGGCCGGTGCCCCTGGGGGCTGTGGGGCAGCTGCACATTGGCGGCGTCGGCGTGGCGCGAGGCTACCTGGGTTTGCCGCAGCTGGAGGCCGAGCGCTTTATCCCCAGCCCGTTTGTCGAGGGCGACCGCTTGTACCGTACCGGCGACTTGGTACGTTACCGCGCCGACGGTGAACTGGACTTCATTGGCCGCAACGATTTCCAGGTCAAGTTGCGCGGCTTGCGGGTCGAACTGGGCGAAATCGAGGCCGCGCTAACCACGCACCCTGCGGTCGGGCAGGTGGTGGTGCTGATGCGCGAAGAGCGCCTGGTGGCCTATTTCACCTGCAACGATGGCCGGCAGGCGCCGGCACTGGAGGCACTACGCAGCCACCTGCTGGCACGTATGCCCGAGTACATGGTGCCGCAGGCGTTCGTGCGCCTGGTCGAACTGCCCTTGAGCCCGAACGGCAAGGTCGACCGCAAGGCGTTGCCGGCACCCGGTGCCGAGGCCGTAATCAGCCGTGAGTACCAGGCACCACAGGGTGAGCTGGAAACAGCCCTGGCCGGGATCTGGACCGAAGTGCTGAAGATCGAGCAGGTTGGCCGCGACGACAACTTCTTCGAACTGGGGGGGCATTCGCTGCTCGCTGTCAGCCTGGTAGCGCGCATGCGTCAGGCCGGCCTGCATGTGGATGCCCGGACGCTGTTCAGCCAGCCGACGCTCGCGGGGCTGGCGGCCAGCACCCGCCTTGAGCGGGTCGAAGTGGTGGTACCGCAAACGACGATTCCCAGTTTGGGCAAGCGCCGGCGGATCTGAAGGGTTTGGCTTGAGTGCGTGGCGGTGCAGGCATCCCGCATCGCCCGCACTGTTCGCGAGTGAAACACGCGCCCGACCCGGTCCGGGCGGGCCAGTTCTGCGGCATTCGCGTGCGGCCGCTTTCAGCGGTCGCATCGGTATTCGCCCCACCCCAAACCCTTACGACCTACCTTCCAATTCCACCCCTGTCCCCGCTTCCCATGTCAGACCGCCCGGTCACGATCCATTAGCGTGTTCACCATCCCCATTTTCAGGCAAAGCAGGATGCTTACCGATGCACTTCAGCGAACTGATGGCTGCTCTTTCCACCCGTGCGATCCGACTCCAGCGTGAAGACCAGGACCTGATCGTCCTGGGTGACGACGAGACCCTGGACGACCATTTGTGGGAGGCACTGTCGCGGCACAAGCCGGCTTTGCTGGAAATGCTCGCCGAACAGGATGACGACTGGCTCAGCCCGGCATTTCGCATCACACCCGACATGCTGCCCCTGGTAACACTGGATCAACAGGCCATTGATCGTATCGTCGAGAGCGTGCCAGGTGGCGCGGCCAACGTGCAGGACATCTACCCGCTGGCCCCGTTGCAGCAGGGCATGCTCTACCACCACCTGTCCGCCAGCAACGGCGACCCGTACCTGTCGCAGGTGCAACTGCACTTTGCCAGCAAGGCCCACCTGGAAGCCTTCGCCCAGGCGCTGCAATGGGTCATTCAGCGTCACGACATTCTGCGCACCGCCTTGCACTGGGAGTGCCTGGATGCCCCCGTACAAGTGGTTTGGCGCGAAGCGGCACTGCTGCGCGAGGCCGTGCCGCTGAACGGGCGCAGCGCACTGGCTGGCCTGTGCCGGCGTTACGATCCGCGCCACTACCGCCTCGACCTGCGCCAGGCGCCGCTGATGCAGTTGATGCATGCCCAAGGGGAGGGCGACGAGTGGGTAGCCCTGCTGATGTTCCATCACGTGATCATGGACCACACTGCGCTGGATATCGTCCGCCGTGAAATCCAGGCGCACCTGGCTGGCACAGCGGCACAGCTGGCGGCCCCCATGCCGTTTCGCAATGTGCTCGCGGCCGCCCGCCAGGCCCTCGACGAACAGGCACACCAGGCCTTTTTCAGCGAGATGCTGGCTGATATCGATGAGCCCACGCTTGCCTTCGGCTTGCAGGATATACCCGACATACCGCTGCAGCAGGCGCGTCTGACCCTTGAACCCGCGCTCAGCCAGCGCCTGCGCAAGCAGGCCCGGCTACTCGGGGTCAGCCCTGCCAGCGTGCTGCACCTCGGGTTCGCCCGGCTGATCGGCCAGCTTTCGGCGCGCCAGGCGGTCGTGTTCGGTAGCGTGCTGCTGGGGCGCATGACCACCGGTGATGGTGGCGAGCAGGCGCTGGGCATGTTCATCAACACCCTGCCGCTGCGCATCGACCTGGGCCAGTACAGTGTGCACGACGGGCTGCTGACCACACATCGCCGGCTCAGTGCCTTGCTCGGCCACGAGCAGGCATCGCTGGCCCTGGCCCAGCGGTGCAGTGGCGTGGCAGCCCCGGCGCCGCTGTTCAACAGCATGCTCAACTACCGCCACAGTGACGCCGGGGATGCCGCCGAAGTCATCCCCGTGGCCCCCGGCATCGATATCGTCGGCGCCGAGGAGCGTACCGATTACCCACTGACCGTCAGTGTCGATGACCTGGGAGAAGACCTGCGCCTGACCGTGCAGTGCCTGCCCGAATGGAATGCAGTACGCCTGTGCAACCAGTTCGAGCACGTGCTGGCCAGCCTGGTCGACGCCCTTGAGCAGGCACCCGGCACACCGTTGCAGGCCCTGGCGGTACTGCCGCCGGCAGAGCGCGAGCAGGTGCTGCAGCGGTTCAACGACAGCAGCCGGCAGTACCCGCAAGGCCAGACCGTGCATGCGCTGGTCGAAGCCCAGGTGGCCCGGGCACCCGAAGCACTGGCGGTGACGCAGGACGGCCAGGCGCTGAGCTACGCAGCGCTGAATCGCCAGGCCAACCGGCTGGCTCACCAGTTGATCGCGCGCGGCGTTCAGCCGGGTGACCGGGTCGCCCTGTGCCTGCCGCGCAACGCCAGCCGGGTGGTCGGCTTGCTGGGCGTGCTCAAGGCCGGCGCTGCCTACGTGCCGGTTGACCCGGGCTACCCGGCGGAACGCATCGCCTACCTGCTGAGCGACAGCGCCCCCGCGCTGGTATTGGCGGAAACGTCCATCGACGGCTTGCCGGACGAACGCCTGCGGCTGGACCTGGACCAGGCTGAGGCCTTTGCCGATGACGACAGCAACCCGCTGATACCTGGCCTGGATGCGCAGCAACTGGCCTACCTGGTTTACACCTCCGGGTCCACCGGCCAGCCCAAGGGCGTGATGATCGAACATCACGCCTTGGCCAACCTGGTGCATTGGCACTGCCAGGCCTTTGCCGTGGGGGCCGCCACACATGCCTCCAGCGTCGCCGGTTTTGGCTTCGACGCCATGGCCTGGGAAGTGTGGCCAGCCCTGTGCGCTGGCGCCACGCTGCACCTGCCACCCCAGCCTATCGGCAATGAACATGTCGAAGAGTTGCTCGACTGGTGGCTGCAGCAACCCCTGACGGTGAGCTTCCTGCCTACCCCGGTCGCCGAGCAGGCGCTGCGCCGCGACCACCAGCACCCGACCCTGCGCACCTTGCTGGTCGGTGGCGACCGCCTGCGCCAGTTCGACCGTGATCCGGGCTTTGCCCTGGTCAACAACTATGGCCCGACCGAAACCACGGTGGTGGCAACCTCAGGGCAGATCACCCCCGGCGGTAGCCTGCATATCGGCCAGCCGGTTGCCAATACCCGGGCCTACGTGCTGGACGAAGGGCTGCAGCCCGTCCCCGTTGGCGTTACCGGCGAGCTGTATATCGGCGGGGCGCAGGTAGCACGCGGCTACTTCAATCGGCCGGAACTGACCGAACAACGCTTCCTGCCCGACCCGTTCAGCACCCAGGCCAACGCCCGCATGTACCGCAGCGGTGACCTGGTGCGCTGGAACGCGGAGGGTACCCTCGAGTACGTCGGCCGCAACGACGACCAGGTGAAGATCCGCGGTGTACGGGTGGAGCTTGGCGAGATCGAAGCGGCAATGACTGCGCAACCGGAAATTGCCGATGCGGTGGTGCTGGTGCGCGGCGAACGCCTGCTGGCCTGGTACACCGAAACTGCGCCGGTCGACCCGCTCACCCTGCGCGCAACCCTGCAGCGGAGCTTGCCGGCGCACCTGCTGCCGCTGGCGTTCACCCGCCTGGACAAGCTGCCGCTGACCGGCCACGGTAAACTGGACCGTAACGCACTCCCTGAGCCAGCGGCGGGCGCGCTGTTTGGCCAGCAGTACGAGGCGCCGCAGGGTGCAACCGAGACAGCCATGGCGCAGGTATGGGCCGACGTGCTCGGGGTAGACCGGGTAGGGCGACACGACAATTTCTTTGAACTGGGCGGCCATTCGCTGCTGGCCGTGACCCTGGTCGAGCGCCTGCGCAAGGCCGATCTGGTCATCGACGTGCGGGTACTGTTCGGCCAGCCGACCCTGGCAGCGCTGGCCGCCGCAGTGGGGGCTAGGCAGGCGGTCGAAGTGCCGGTCAACCGGGTACCCGCCGATGCTGCGCATATCACCCCGGACATGCTCAGCCTGATCCGGCTGGATCAGGCCGTGATCGACCGGGTGGTCGCCAGCGTACCCGGTGGTGCGGCCAACGTGCAGGAAATCTACCCATTGGCACCGCTGCAACAGGGGGTGCTCTACCACCACCTGAGCGCCGGGCAGGGCGACCCCTACCTGCTGCAGACCCGGCTGGCGTTCGACAGCGTCGAACGGCTGCTGGCCTGGGCGGGCGCCTTGCAACAGGTGATCGATCGCCACGACATCCTGCGTATCGCTGTGCACTGGGAAGGCCTGCCGCAGCCGGTGCAAGTGGTGTGGCGCAAGGCGCACCTGAGCGTCACCGAAGTCACTGACCTGCCCGAACAACCCGGTGTCGCCCGCATCGAGCAGTTGCACGCCCGTTATGACGCCCGTCATCACCGCATGGACCTTGGTCAGGCGCCGCTGACGCGGCTTTACTACAGCATGGACCCCGCCAACCACCAGGTGGTAGCGGTTCTGCTGTTCCATCATCTGACCCTCGACCACACCGCCATGGACGTGGTCGCCCGGGAAATGCGTGCGCTGTTGTTCGGTGAGGGGCACACCCTGCCGCCTGCGGTGCCGTATCGCAATTACGTGGCGCAGGCCTGCCTGAGCGACCAGGGCGGGCATGAAGCGTTCTTCCGCGAAATGCTCGCTGAGGTGGCGGAACCAACCTTGCCGCTGGGCCACGCCGATGTGCAAGGCGAGGGTCGAGATATCGAAAGCGCAAGCCAGGCGCTGGACCCGGCCCTGGCATTGCGCCTGCGCAACCAGGCCCGGCAACTGGGCGTCAGTGCCGCCAGCCTGATGCACCTGGCCTGGGCCCGTGTGCTTGGCGTGCTGGCCAGCCGCGATGACGTAGTGTTCGGCACCGTGCTGATGGGCCGTCTGCAAGGCGGCGAGGGCGCTGATCGGGCCTTGGGCATGTTCATCAACACCCTGCCGCTGCGGGTGGACACGACTGTGCAGGTACAGGCTGCCGTGCGCGCGACCCACCGCAGCCTGTCGGCGCTGCTGGCCCATGAACATGCGCCGCTGGCGCTAGCCCAGCGCTGCAGCAGCGTTCCGGCCTCGGTACCGCTGTTCAGCGCCTTGCTGAACTATCGCCACAGCGCCGACGATGCGCCGCGAGAAGGCGAGGGTATCTGGGCGGGGGTACGCCTGCTCGGAGGCGAAGAGCGCAGCAACTACCCGTTGACCCTCAGCGTCAACGACCTGGGCCGCGATTTCACCTTCAGCGTGCTGGCCCTGCCGGCGATCGGCGCGGCGCGGGTGGCCATGTGGATGGCCAACGCCGTGGCGCAGTTGGTCCAGGCGTTGGAACAAGGCCAGGCTACCTCCCTCGCCAGCCTGCCGGTTCTTGGTGATGAGGCCCTTCAACAGCTGGTTGGCCGCTTCAATGCAACCGCGCAGGCTTACCCGCAAGGGCACACCGTACATGCCCTGATCGAAGCCCGCGCCGCCAGTACGCCCGATGCCACTGCCGTGACCCAGGGCGACCGGGCGCTCAGCTACGGCGAGCTGAACCGACGCGCCAACCAGCTGGCACACCGGCTGATCGCCGATGGTGTGCAGTGTGGTGACCGGGTTGCCCTGTGCACGGGCCGCCACGCCGAACGCATCATCGGCCTGCTTGCAGTGCTCAAGACAGGTGCGGCGTATGTACCGGTCGACCCGGCGTATCCGGCCGATCGCATTGCCTACCTGCTGAGCGACAGTGCGCCGAAACTGGTGCTGGCCGATGCGCACATCATCGGCCTGCCAGGCGAAATCCCCCGGCTGGACCTCGATCAGCCAGAGGCATTCCACAGCCAGGCCGAGAACCCACAGGTACCCGGCCTGGATGCCCACCAACTGGCTTACCTGGTGTACACCTCCGGCTCCACGGGTCAGCCCAAAGGCGTCATGGTCGAGCACCATATGCTGGCCAACCTGGTGCACTGGCATTGCCAGGCTTTTGCCCTGGAAGCCGGTGCACGCACGTCGAGCGTGGCCGGCTTCGGTTTCGACGCCATGGCCTGGGAGGTGTGGCCGGCCTTGTGTGCCGGTGCCACCGTGCACCTGCCGCCCGCACACATCGGCAATGAACACGTCGAAGAGCTGCTGGACTGGTGGCTGGCGCAGCCATTGACAGTCAGTTTCCTGCCTACGCCGGTTGCCGAGCAGGCATTGCACCGTGCCCAGCAGCACCCGACCTTGCGCACCTTGCTGGTGGGAGGCGACCGGCTGCGCCAATTCGACCGCGACCCCGGGTTCGCCCTGGTCAACAACTACGGCCCGACCGAAACCACCGTCGTCGCCACCTCTGGCGTATTGCTGCCGGGCGGTGCACTGCACATTGGCAAACCCATCGCCAACACCCGTGCCTACGTACTGGACCAGCGGCTCCAGCCGGTGCCGGCAGGTGTCACTGGCGAGCTGTACATCGGCGGCGCCCAAGTGGCGCGCGGCTACTTCAACCGCCCCGAACTGACCGAGCAGCGGTTCCTTGCCGACCCGTTCAGCCGCCTGCCGGGCGCACGCATGTACCGCAGCGGCGACCTGGTGCGCTGGAACGCTGACGGCACCCTGGACTACCTTGGCCGCAACGACGACCAGGTGAAGATCCGCGGCGCGCGCGTGGAGTTGGGTGAGATCGAGGCCGCCGTGGCTGCCCAGCCGGGCATCCGCGACGCTGTGGTACTGGTGCGCGACGACCGCCTGCTGGCCTGGTTCACCGCAACCGCACCGGTCGCGACCGAGGGCCTGCGCCAGGCGCTGCAGGCCAGCCTGCCGGCGCATATGGTGCCGCAAGCCTTCATCTGCCTGGAAGAACTGCCGCTGACCAGCCATGGCAAGCTGGACCGCCGCGCGCTACCCGAACCGGCCTCGGCCGACCTTGTCGGGCAGGGCTATGAGGCACCCCAGGGTGAAACCGAAGCCGCGATGGCCCTGACATGGGCCGACGTGCTGGGTGTGGAGCGGGTAGGGCGCCACGATAACTTCTTCGCGCTGGGCGGCCACTCGCTGCTGGCGGTCAGCCTGATCGAGCGCCTGCGTCAGCAGGGCCTGCCTACCGACGTGCGGGTGCTGTTCGGCCAGCCTACGGTAGCGTCCCTGGCGGCTGCGATGGGCCAAGGCCGGCAAGTGCTCGTGCCTGAAAACCGCATTCCAACCGGGTGCACGCAGATCACCGCCGACATGCTGCCATTGTTGGTGCTCGACCAGGCCGCTATCGAGCGCATCGTCGCAGCGGTACCGGGTGGCGCTGCCAATGTGCAGGACATCTACCCGCTGGCACCTCTGCAGGAAGGTATTTTGTACCACCACCTGAGTGCCGCTGGTGAAGATCCCTATCTGCTGCAATGGCCCATCGTTTTTGACAGCCAGGCACGCCTGCAGGCCTTCGCAGCTGCCTTGGACAACGTCATCGAACGCCACGATGTACTGCGCACGGCCGTGCTCTGGGAGGGCTTGGCGCAGCCCGTCCAGGTGGTACTGCGCAATGCGAGCCTGGCACTGCCTGCTGCAGGGGCAACCTTGTGCCGTGAAGAACCCGGCACCACGCTCGACCTCAGCCGACCGCCCCTGATCCGCCTGTGCTGTAGCGAATCCGCCGGCCCTGTCGAAGCCACGCTACAATTCCACCACATCGTCCTGGACCACACCGCAATGAAAGTGGTGCTGGCCGAAATCCGCGACCACCTGCACGGCCTGCAGCCTGCCCGGGCGCCTGTGCCATACCGCAACTACGTGGCCCAGGCCCGCCTGGGCATCAGCGAAGCAGAACACGAAGCCTTCTTCCGCGCCCAACTTGCCGATATCGACGAAGCGACCTTGCCCTACGGCCTGACCGACCTGCAGGGCCAGGCCCAGCACTTTGAGCTGGCCAGCATGACGTTGCCCGCTACCCAGTACCAGCGCCTGCGCAGCCAGGCCCGGCAACTGGGTGTGAGTGCCGCCAGCCTGCTGCACCTGGCATGGGCCCGGCTGGTAGCCGCCACCAGCGGTAAATCCAGCGTAGTCTTCGGCACGGTACTGCTTGGCCGGCTGCAAGGCGGGGCCGGCGCCGAACGTGGCCTGGGCATGTTCATCAATACCTTGCCATTGCGCCTAGACCTGCACGGGGTGAGCGTGCTCGAAGGGGTCACCCAGGCCCATCAGCGCCTGGCTGCGCTGCTGGTGCATGAACACGCTTCGCTGGCCCTGGCCCAGCGTTGCAGTGGGGTGGCGGCACCAGCGCCGCTGTTCAGCGCCATGCTCAACTACCGCCACGGCGGCACCGCCAGCGAGCAGCAGGCGCGCGATCAAGCCCTGGCAGGCATCCAGGTGCTGCCCGCACGCGGGCATGGCAATTACCCCGTCAGCGTCAACGTCGATGACCTGGGCGACGGCCTGCGCATCAGCGCCCAGGTTACCCCGCAAGTGGGCGCCGAGCGCGTGTGCGGCCAGCTGCAGCAGGTGCTTGTAGGCCTGCTGGACGCACTCGAGCAGCAACCACAGCTGCCTGTGCAGCAGCTTTCGTTGCTTGCAGACGACGAGCGTCTAGCGTTGCTGGCCGGGCATCCGCCGCAGCCATATGTGGAACAGCCGTTGCACAGCCTGTTCGAGGCGCAGGTACGGCGCTCGCCAGACAGCATTGCCCTGGTGGCCGAAGACGGCCAGTTGAGCTATCGCCAGCTGAACGACCAGGCCAACCGCCTGGCGCACCACTTGATCGGCATGGGCGTCAAACCCGACGATCGTGTGGCGATCTGTGTCGAGCGCGGTTTGAGCCTGGTGGTCGGCCTGCTGGCGACCCTCAAGGCGGGGGCTGCCTATGTGCCGGTGGACCCGGGCTATCCCGCCGAACGCGTGCGCCATATGCTGGCCGACAGTGCCCCGCGGGCAGTGCTGGTCCAGGCGGCCACCCGTGATGTGGCAGCTGTCGCAGCGCTGCCGCGGATCGACCTGGACCAGCCGTGCTGGCAGCGGCAGCCAGCCAGCAACCCGGTCGTGGCCGGGCTGACGCCGCGCCACCTGGCCTATGTGATCTACACCTCCGGTTCCACCGGCCTGCCCAAGGGGGTGATGGTCGAGCACCGCAACGTGGTCAATCTGGTGCAGTGGAGCCGCCGGCTGTGCCCGGCAGCGGCCGCGGGCGGCGTGCTGCACAAGACGCCGATCAGTTTCGACGCCTCGGTCTGGGAGCTGTTCTGGCCGCTGTGCAGCGGGTTGCGCCTGGTACTGGCGCGGCCGAACGGCCAGCACGACCCTGCCTACCTGGCACAGTTGATCCAGGCGCAGCAGGTAGGCGTGGTGCAGTTCGTGCCGGCGTTGCTCCAGCAATTCATCGAACAGCCCCAGAGCAGCCACTGCACGTCGCTGACCGACATCGTGTGCGGCGGCGGCGAGCTGAGCGCAGCGTTGGCGGCCCAGGTGCGCCAACAGTTGCCGCAGGTGCGCCTGCACAACGTCTACGGCCCTACCGAGGCCACGGTCGATTGCAGCGTGTGGACACTGGAGCCCGGCGCCGCCTTGGCCCAAGGTCCGTTGCCGATCGGCCAGGCAATCGACAATACCCGGCTTTATGTGCTGGATGCCTATGACCAGCTTGTGCCGTGGGGTGTCGCCGGGCAACTGCACATCGGCGGCGCGGGGGTGACGCGTGGTTACCTGGGCCTGCCCGAGCTGCAGGCCGAGCGCTTCATTGCCAGCCCCTTTGTCGCGGGCGAACGGCTGTACCGCAGCGGCGACCTGGTGCGGCTGACCCAGGACGGCGACCTGATGTTCCTTGGCCGTATCGACCAGCAGATCAAGCTGCGTGGCTTGCGTATCGAGCCGGGCGAAATCGAAGCCTGCCTAAGCCGGGTAGCGGGTGTCCGCCAGGCAGTTGTGCTAGCGGTCGAGGACGCCCGGCTGGTGGCCTACTACACCGGCACTGCGCAGCCCGCAGACGACCTGCGCCAGGCATTGCAGGCACACCTGCCCGACTACATGGTGCCGGCCCTGTACATCCACCTCGAGCAATTGCCTCTTACGCCGAATGGCAAGCTCGACCGCAAGGCGCTGCCAGCACCGGATGCGGCCCTGCACGGGCGGCCCTACGCGGCGCCGTCAGGCCCGACCGAAACCTTGCTGGCCCGGCTGTGGAGCGAATTGCTGGGTATCGGACAGGTCGGCCGGCACGACAACTTTTTCGAACTGGGCGGCCATTCATTGCTGGCCGTGAGCCTGACCGCACGTTTGCGCCTTGAAGGCCTGCAGGCCGATGTGCGCACGCTGTTCGGCCAGCCGACCATTGCTGCGCTTGCCGCCACCCTGGGCGCCGACCAGCAGGTAGATGTACCCGAAAACCGAATCCCGCCAGGCTGCACGCAAATTACCCCGCAGTTGCTCAGCCTGATCGAGCTCGACCAGCCTGCCATTGAGCGCATCGTCGCCCAGATACCGGGCGGTGTTACCAACGTACAAGACATTTATCCACTGGCGCCGCTACAGGAGGGCATCCTCTATCACCACCTGAGCGCCGAGCATGACCCTTACGTGCTGTACTCCAGGCTACGTTTCGCCAGCCGTGAGCGCCTGCAAGCGTTTGCTGACGCGCTGGACCACGTCATCGCCCGCCACGATGTGCTGCGCACTGCCGTGCTCTGGGAAGGCCTGCCGCAACCTGTGCAGGTGGTCCTGCGCGCAGTCGCACCGGTTGTGCAAGCGCCCCGTGCTCGCGCGGAGTCCGACGCAGGTCTCGATCTGACCCAGGCCCCACTGATCCGCCTGCTGTACACGGACGCGGACGGCCCGATCGAAGCTACCCTGCAGTTCCACCACATCGTTCTCGATCACACCGCCCTGGAAGTGGTCGGCGAGGAGCTGAGCGCCTATCTGCAAGGCGGCCCGGCACCCATCCATAAGCCGGTGCCATACCGCAACTACGTGGCCCAGGCCCGGCTGGGCATCAGCCAGGCCGATCACGAGGCGTTTTTCCGCGCGCAACTGGCGGATATCGACGCACCCACCCTGCCGTTCGGCCTGGGTGACGTACAAGGCGACGGCCGCGACCTGCAAGAGGCCAAGCGGCCGCTCTCGGGCGAACTTGCCACGCGCCTGCGGCAGCAGGCCAGGCAGCTGGGCATCAGCGTCGCCAGCCTGTTCCACTTGGCCTGGGCGCGTTTGCTGGCGGCTGCCAGCGGCCAGGAGCGGGTGGTGTTCGGCACCGTGCTGCTCGGCCGCCTCCAGGGCGGTGAGGGTGCGGAGCGGGCATTGGGTATGTTCATCAACACCTTGCCGCTGCGCGTTGACCTCGCCAACTGTGGCCTGCGCAGCGCGGCCCGGGACGTGCACCAGCGCCTGAGCGCACTGCTGGTCCACGAACATGCCTCGCTGGCCTTGGCCCAGCGTTGCAGTGGCGTTGCTGCACCGTTGCCGCTGTTCAGCGCCATGCTCAACTACCGCCACGGCGCCGAGCCCGATGCCACGCAGCGTCGGGGCTGGGAAGGCATCGAAGTGCTGGAAGGGCAGGAGCGCACCAACTACCCGTTGAGCCTGAACGTGGATGACTTGGGGGACGGCTTCCGCCTGGTTGCCATGACCCCGGCCGAGATTGGCGCAGCGCGCATCTGCGGGCAGATGGCGCAGTTGCTGCAAGCCATGGTCGAGGCACTGGAGCACGAACCGGACCTGCCAGTGCAGCGCTTGCCGGTGTTGCCGGCTGAGGAACGCCAGCGGGTGCTGGTTGACTTCAACGCCACGGCCGTTGACTACGACCTTGAACAAACCTTGCACGGCATGATCGAGGCGCAGGTTGCGCG